>JBGARB010000001.1:0-97969 GCA_044230495.1 Rhodocyclaceae bacterium | reverse complement strand
CCTTCCAGGGGTGGCAGGCGTTCGCTGATTTGGCGCCGAAAATCCTGGTCGGCGCACTGATCGAGGAGCTGCTGTTTCGTGGCCTGCTGTTGCGCCTGCTGGTGAAGCGTCTCGGCATCGCCGCCGGGCTGGTGGTGTCAACGCTGCTGTTCGCCGCCGCCCACGCCGGAAACCCTGGCGCCGGCACATTGGCGCTTGTCGGCGTCGGCCTCGAGGTCGGCCTGCTGGTCAGCCTGGGCTACCTGCTGACAGGCCGCGTGTGGCTGGGCATCGGCATGCACTTCGCGTGGAATTTCACGCAGGGCGGCGTGTTCTCGCTACCGGTGTCGGGGCTGCAGGGCCACGGGCTCTTCGATGGGCGGCTGGCTGGTCCGGACTGGCTGACGGGCGGGCCTTTCGGTATCGAGGGCTCGGTCGTCGCCGTCGCGGTCGGCGCGCTGGGCAGCGCATGGGCGTGGCGTCGGCCGATGCGGCAAGGCGCTATGCTGCGTCGATGAAGCGGATGCCCTCGATCTTCGTCTCCCACGGCGCGCCGACCTTCGCGCTCGAACCCGGCGCGGCCGGCAGCGCGCTGGTGGCGCTGGGACGCACGCTGCCGCGCCCGCGCGCGATCGTCGTCGTCTCGCCGCACTGGATGACGCGCGGGCTGGCCGTCACGGCCGCCGCGCAACCGGCGACGATCCACGATTTCGGCGGCTTTCCGCGCGCGCTGTATGCGCTGCGCTACGCGGCACCCGGCGATCCGGCGCTGGCCCGCGACATCGCCGGGCGGCTGTCCGAGGATGGCGAGCCGGTGATGCTGGACGGTGCGCGCGGGCTCGACCACGGCGCGTGGGTGCCACTGATGCATCTGTATCCGGCGGCCGACATCCCGGTACTGCAGGTGTCATTGCCCGTTGCCTGCGACGCTGCCGGCGCGTGGCGGCTGGGCGAACGGCTGGCGCCGCTGGCGGACGAGGGCGTGCTGATCGTCGGCTCGGGCAGCCTGACGCACAACCTGTATGACGTTCGCTTTGGCGATACGGCGGTCGAACCTTATGCACGCGAGTTCGCCGACTGGGTGCGCGCCGCGGCGCTGACGGGCGACGCCGATGCCTTGCTTGCCACGCTCGAGCGCGCGCCGCATGCGGCGCGTGCGCATCCGACCAGCGAACACTTCCTGCCGCTGCTGGTGGCGGCGGGCGCTGCGCTGCCCGGCGCGCCGGTGCGGCTGATCGACGGCGGCATCGAACATGCCGTGCTGTCGATGGATGGCTTCGTGTTCGGCGACGTGCCCGGCGGCGAAGCTCAGGCGGTCGCGTAGAGCGCCGAGGTGTCGGCGAAGATCAGGTAGCGCGAGTAGCCGGCGGGCGAAGTCCGCAGCATGTTGGCGAAGGGCACGGCGAGCGTGCTGCCGTCGTGGCGCGTGTAGGTCACGCGGCCGTGGCAGATGAGGTCGTCGCCCACCTGCCAGGACGCTTCGACGACATGCGTCAGCGCGGCGATGGACGCGAAAAAGCCGGCGACGAATTCGCGCACTGCATTGCGTCCGCAGACAGGCGGCAGGTTGCCGAAGCGGAACTCGCCGTCGGGCGCCAGCAGCGCGGCGAAGGCATCGGCGTCCTTGCCGTCGATGGCGCGGAACAGCGTGCCGAGCATTTTTTCGGCGTTCATCAAACTACAGTGGTGGTGATACGGCGGTCGAGTTCAGGACGCCGCCAGCATGCGCTCGAGCGCCACCTTGGCCGGCGCCGCCTCGTGCGGCGGCACGCTGATCCGGTTGACGACCTTGCCGGCGACGAGATTTTCCAGCGTCCACGCCAGGTGCTGGGGGTCGATGCGCTGCATGGTCGAGCACATGCACACCGTGGACGCCATGAACTGCACGGTCTTGCCTTCGTGCGCCACTTCACGGGCCAGGCGCTCGACGAGGTTGAGCTCGGTGCCGACGAGCCACTTCGTGTTCGGTGGCGCGGCTTTCACGGTCTTGAGGATGTATTCGGTGCTGCCGACATGGTCGGATTGCTTGCACACCTCGAAGCTGCACTCGGGGTGCGAAATGACGATGCCATCCGGATGCTGGTTGCGAAACTTGATGATGTCGCGAGGCTGGAACATCTGATGCACCGAGCAGTAGCCGTGCCAGAGGATGATCCGGGCGCGTTCGATCTGCTCGCGCGTGAGGCCTCCCTGCTCGAGGTCGGGGTTCCACACCACCATTTGCTCGAGCGGAATGTCCATCTTGTGGCCGCTCCAGCGCCCAAGGTGCTGGTCGGGGAAGAACAGCACCTTGTCGCGGCGCGCGAAGGCCCATTCGAGGATCTTCGGCGCGTTGCTCGACGTGCACACGATGCCGCCGTGGTTGCCACAGAAGGCCTTGAGGTCGGCGGCCGAGTTGATGTAGGTGACCGGCGTGATTTTCTCGTCCGGATCGAGCACGGCGGCCAGCTCGCGCCAGGCGCGCTCGACCTTGGCGAGGTTCGCCATGTCGGCCATCGAACAACCGGCGGCCAGATCGGGCAGGATGGCAATCTGCTCCTGGCGCGACAGGATGTCGGCGACTTCGGCCATGAAATGCACGCCGCAGAAGACGATGTGCCTAGCCTCGGCCTCGCCCGCCAGGCGTGAAAGCTTGAGCGAATCGCCGGTGATGTCGGCGTGCTGATAGACGTCTGCGCGCTGGTAGTGATGGCACAGCAACACGACGTCCTTGCCGAGCGCGGCTCTTGCGGCGCGGATGCGCTCACCGGCGTCAGAGTCGGCGAGGGTGTTGAACTTGTCGAACTGGATGACGGCGCTTTGCATGGCGGTCCCCGGGGAACAGAGGCGGCAGTTTACCCTTCCGTGCCGATGCCGCCTGCGGCGAAACTAGAATGGAGGCTGCCGCGACCTGCGCCCGCCACCGCACCATGCATCCCCATCCCCATTCCCATCCGCTTGCCGCATCGACCGACGCCACCGGCGAACGCGCGCCGACGCGTTTCGCCGAGGGGCGGCGCATCACCTGGGTCAGCGTCTGGGTGAATGTGCTGCTCACGGCAATGCAGATTTTCGTCGGCTGGATCGCGCATTCGCAGAGCCTGATTGCCGATGCCATGCACACGCTGTCGGACATCGTTTCCGACGCCTTCGTGCTCTACGCCAATCGCAAGGGCGCGGAGGCCGCGGACGCCGAGCACCCCTACGGCCACGGCCGCTACGAGACCGCCGCGTCGCTGGTGCTCGGCATCCTGCTCGCCGCGACCGGCGCCGGCATCCTCGTCACCGCCGGCGAGCGGCTGATGCGCGCGGGCGAGCTGCCGCCGGTCGGCGTCGCGGCGATTTGGGCGGCGTTGTTCACGCTGGCGGCCAAGGAAGGCCTGTTCCGCTACATGCTGCGCGTGGCCGAGCGACTGCGCTCGCCGATGCTGGTGGCCAACGCCTGGCATGCGCGCGCCGATGCGTTGTCGTCGCTGGTCGTGGCGGCCGGCGTCGGCGGGGCGCTGGCCGGCTTCGCCTATGCCGATGCACTGGCGGCGATCGTCGTCGGCGCGATGATCGTGCGCGCCGGTGTGCGCTTTGCATGGACGGCCTTGCGCGAGTTGATCGACACCGGCCTCGACGAAGCCGAGGTGGCGGCCATCCGCGCCAGCATCGTTGCCGCGCCGGGCGTGCAGGGCCTGCACGAACTGCGCACGCGACGCATGGCGCATCAGGTGCTGGTCGATGCGCATGTGCAGGTCAACCCGCGGATCAGCGTCTCGGAGGGCCATCGCGTGGCCGAGGTCGTGCGTTCGCGCGTGCTGGCAGCGCACGCCGAGGTGCTGGATGTACTGGTGCACATCGACCCCGAGGAGGACCTGCCGGCTTCGACGGCGTCAATGCCGGCCGAGCCACCTTCGCGCGAAGCCGTCGTCGCGACGCTCAACGACATGCTCGGCGGCGGCATCGGCAACGATCAGGTGGTCCTGCACTATCTGGGCCGGCGTATCGAGGCGGACGTGACGCTGGCGGCCGGTGACGACGCCGCGAGCCGGCGCGCACGGCTGGATGCCTGGTCGGCGGCACCGAAACAGGGCGCCGCCGCTACGCTGGCGGCTGTGCGCCTTGTTCGCGAGGTCTCGGCCTGACGCCCCCCGGTAAGCACCATAATGGTGCGTCATCTGTCGATTTTGCACGTAAACGGTGCGTCATTCCGTAGCCCTGTTGCAGGTCGATTGGGACCGCGCCAGCGCGAACCCGCGTATTCACGCTGTGGCAGAATGATCGGCTCACGATTTTCGCGGTGCGCGATGACTGGCACGCGTCCTGCTAAATTTTTCGGCCAGCACCGAATTTTCCAGCCACTTTTCCGACTCAGGAGCCCAGCATGACCTCGCAAGATGTACTCAAGCTCGTCCAGGAACAGGACGTCAAGTTCGTCGATTTCCGCTTCACCGACACGCGCGGCAAGGAGCAGCACGTCGGCGTGCCGATCTCTGCTTTCGGCGCCGAGAAGTTCGAGGACGGGCACGCCTTCGATGGCTCGTCGATCGCCGGCTGGAAGGGTATCCAGGCCTCCGACATGCTGCTGATGCCGGATGCCGGCACCGCCTACATCGACCCCTTCATGGACGAGACGACGCTGGTGCTGTCGTGCGACGTGGTCGAGCCGTCGGACGGCAAGGGCTACGATCGCGACCCGCGCTCGATCGCCAAGCGCGCCGAGGCCTACCTGAAGAGCAGCGGCATCGGCGACACGGCCTACTTCGGCCCCGAGCCAGAATTTTTCATTTTCGACAGCGTCGAATGGAAGGTCGACATGTCGGGTTCGTACTGCAAGGTGTTCTCCGACGAAGCGGCCTGGGCCTCTGCCGAGAAGCCCGAGGGCGGCAACACCGGCCACCGTCCGACCGTCAAGGGTGGTTATTTCCCGGTGCCGCCGGTCGATAGCCTGAACGACATCCGCGCCCAGATGTGTCTGGCGCTCGAGTCCTGCGGCGTCCCGGTCGAAGTGCATCACCACGAGGTCGCCACGGCCGGCCAGTGCGAGATCGGCACCATGTTCTCCAGCCTGGTCAAGCGCGCCGACTGGACGCAGATCCTCAAGTACATCGTGCATAACGTCGCCCACAGCTACGGCAAGACGGCGACCTTCATGCCCAAGCCGATCGTCGGCGACAACGGCTCGGGCATGCACGTGCACCAGTCGATCTGGAAGGATGGCAAGAACCTCTTCGCCGGCAACGGCTACGCCGGGCTGTCCGAGTTCGCGCTGTACTACATCGGCGGCATCATCAAGCACGCTCGCGCGCTCAACGCCATCACCAACCCGCTGACCAACTCCTACAAGCGCCTGGTGCCGGGCTTCGAGGCACCGGTCAAGTTGGCCTACTCCGCGCGCAACCGCTCGGCGTCGATCCGCGTGCCCTACGTGCAGTCGGACAAGGCGCGTCGCATCGAAGTGCGCTTCCCCGATCCGGGCGCGAACCCTTATCTCGCCTTCGCCGCGATGATGATGGCGGGCCTCGATGGCGTGCAGAACAAGATCCACCCGGGCGATCCGGCCGACAAGAACCTCTACGACCTGCCGCCGGAAGAGGATGCCAAGATCCCGACCGTCTGCTCGTCGCTCGACCAGGCCCTGGATTACCTCGACAAGGATCGCGAGTTCCTGACCCGCGGCGGCGTATTCAGCAACGAGATGATCGATGCCTACATCGAGCTGAAGATGGAAGAGGTCACGCGCTTCCGCATGACCACGCATCCGCTCGAGTACGACATGTACTACTCGATCTGATCCCGCACCATCACCTGCTGTAACAAACGGGGCCGGCCCGAACAGCCGGCCCCGTTGCTTTTTGTTGGTACACTTTCGTCATGTCGTTGATTCGATTCATGCCCCCGTTGCTGGCCGGCGCACTGTGCGTGCTGCCTGCGTGCGCCTTGGCGAACACGCTGTACAAGTGCACCGACGAGTCCGGCGGCGTCCTCTACACCAACCAGAAGACGCCGAACAAGAATTGCATCGTGCTGTCGGTGCAGGTGCCGCCGGCGCCGCCGCGCGAAGGCGCCGCGCGAGTCCGCCCGGCATCGCTGCCCACGCCGAGCGATTTTCCGCGAGTCTCCGAACAGCAGCAGAATTCGCGCGACAGCGATCGCCGGGCGATCCTCGAGCGCGAACTGGCGACCGAGCGCGGACATCTCGACCATGCCAAGCGCACGCTCGCCGATGCCGCCAAGGCCGCCGGTGGCGCGTCGCTGCAGACGACCAAGGACGCCATCGCGCTGCATGAGCGCAACATCGATGCATTGACGCGCGAGATGGGCAAGCTGCGCTGACGGCGCGCGGTCCGCGGGTGCTACTGGTCCGCTTCTTGCGTCATGCACTGCAATGACCGCCTCCGACATCCACGCCGCCTTTCGCGGTCTTGATCTGCTCTCGACGGCAACCCTGCTCGTCGATGCCCAGCGATCGATCCGCTACGTCAATGCCGCAGGCGAAAACCTTTTTTCGGCGAGCCGCCGCAGCGTGATCGGCTTGCCGCTGTCGCGCCTGCTCGGCGAGCCGCCGGAGCTGATCCAGGCGCTGGACAGCGCAAGCGCCAACAACTGGAGCTACACCACGCACAATCTGGCCGTGCCGATGCCGGACGGCGCGCTGCGGCATGTCGATTGCACGGTGACGCGCGTAGACGCCGAGCGTGCCTCGCTGCTGCTGGAGATCCGGCCGATCGACCAGCAGCTCAAGGCGGTGCGCGAGGAACAGCTCGCGCAGCAGCAGCAGGTCAGTCGCGAGCTGGTGCGCAACCTCGCGCACGAAATCAAGAATCCGCTTGGCGGCATCCGCGGTTCGGCGCAACTCCTCGAACGCGAGCTCGATTCGCCGGCGCTGCGCGAATACACGCAGGTCATCATCAAGGAATCCGACCGGCTGCAGGACCTGATGAAGCGCCTGCTCTCCTCGCACCGGACCATGCAGCCGGCGCAGGTCAGCATCCATGAAATCCTCGAGCGCGTGCGCAGCCTGATCCACGCCGAATTTCCCGACATCCGCGTGCGCCGCGACTACGACACCTCGCTGCCCGAGATCACCGGCGATCGCGAACAGCTGATCCAGGCCGTGCTGAACATCGCGCGCAATGGCGCGCAGGCGATCCTCGGCCAGCCGCAGCAGGCCGCGCCCGGCGAGATCATCTTCCGCACGCGCGCCGCGCGGCATGTCACGCTGGCCAAGCGTCATTACCGGCTGGCACTCGAATTGCAAGTGGTCGACAATGGACCGGGCATCCCCGACAGCATTCGCGAACGCATCTTCTACCCGCTGGTCACCGGCCGCGAAAACGGCAGCGGCCTGGGCCTCACGCTGGCACAGAGTTTCGTCCAGCAGCATGGCGGGACCATCGACGTGATCTCGCGACCCGGCTCGACCTGCTTCACCTTGATACTGCCGGCCTCCGTCGGCGAGGTAACAACGCAATGAATCCATCCGTGTGGATCGTCGACGACGATCAGTCCATTCGCTGGGTGCTGGAAAAGGCGCTTGGCCGCGAAGGCATTGCCTGCCGCAGCTTCGCCACCGCCGATGACGCCGCCAGCGCGCTGGCGCAGGGCGGCGCGCCCGCAGCCCTGCTTTCCGACATCCGCATGCCGGGGCAAAGCGGGCTGGAGCTGCTGCGCAACGTCAAGCAGACCCGACCCGGTCTGCCGGTGATCGTCATGACGGCGTATTCCGACCTCGACTCGGCCGTCGCCGCCTTCCAGGGCGGCGCCTTCGAATACCTGCCCAAGCCCTTCGATGTCGACCAGGCCGTGGAGCTCGTTCGGCGTGCAGTGCAACAACGGCCGCACCAAACAGGTGCAGAAGACCAACTGGCCGATGTGCCGGAGATTCTCGGCCAGAGCCAATCGCTGCAGGAGGTCTTTCGCGCCATCGGCCGCCTGTCGACCTCGCACGCGACGGTGCTCATCAATGGCGAATCCGGCACCGGCAAGGAACTCGTCGCCCGTGCCCTGCACCGTCACAGCCCGCGCAAGGACGCCCCGTTCATCGCCATCAACACCGCGGCGATCCCACGCGATCTGCTCGAATCCGAGTTGTTCGGCCACGAGAAGGGCGCCTTCACCGGCGCCAATGCGTTGCGCCGCGGTCGCTTCGAGCAGGCAGAGAACGGCACGCTCTTCCTCGACGAGATCGGCGACATGCCCGCCGAACTGCAAACCCGCCTGCTGCGGGTCCTGTCCGACGGCCACTACTACCGCGTCGGCGGCCACCAGCCGGTCAAGGCCAATGTGCGCGTCATCGCCGCCACGCACCAGAACCTCGACGAACGCGTCCGCGACGGATTGTTCCGCGAAGACCTCTTCCATCGCCTCAACGTCATCCGTCTGCGGCTGCCGCCGCTGCGCGAGCGGCGCGAGGACATTCCGCTGCTGACCGCGCATTTCCTGCGCAAGAGCGCCGTCGATCTGGGTGTCGAAGCCAAACGCCTGTCGCCTGACGCGCTCACCCATCTTGCCCAGCTCGATTTTCCAGGCAACGTGCGCCAGCTCGAAAATCTCTGCCACTGGCTCACCGTCATGGCCCCCGGGCAGAGCATCGACGTTGCCGACCTGCCGCCGGACATGCGCGACGCCGTCGCCCAGTCGCCGGCACCGGACTGGCGGACGGGCCTTGCCGCCGAGGCCGATGCGCTGCTCGCCAGCCACCCCGGCGAAGTCTTCGACCGCATCATCCGCGATGTCGAGGGCCTGCTCATCCGCCGCGCGCTGGCATCGACCGCCGGCCGTCGCATCGAGGCCGCGCATCAGCTTGGCATCGGCCGCAACACGATCACGCGCAAGATCCAGGAACTCAAGCTCGACGAGTAGTCGACCGCCGCTGACCGAAGCCTTGCAACGCCGCCGGCCTCGGTAGACTGGCGGCATGTTCCCCGCCTCGCCCGCCGCCGCGCGTACGCCACCCTTTGCCGATGTCATCGCGTCGGCGGCCGGCGTGGTCGCGGGCGTGATCGATGGACGGACACCCGATGCGGCGATCTCCGCACTGAACGATGCCGTGCGGCCGGCGGTCGCCGACCTGGCCCTCAACACGCTGCGCGATTTCGGCCGCGGCGACTTCCTGCTCGCCCGCCTGCTGGCGCGTCCGTTGCGCGCCGGCGATGCGTCCAGGACGCGACAATTGCGTGCCCTGTTGCTGTGCGCGCTGCACCGCCTCGAGGCGCGCCCGGAGGCGGCCCACACCATCGTCGACCAGTCGGTCGCGGCGGCGCGCCGCCTGATTGGCGCGCAGACCGCACCGCTGGTCAACGGCGTATTGCGCAGCTTCCTGCGCGAGCGCGCGGCGCTGCTGGCCGCCGCGGATGGCGACGCGGTGGCGCGCTGGCGCCACCCCGCGTGGTGGCTCGCCCAACTGCAGGCCGATCATGCGCATGAATGGCAAGCCATCGCCGCCGCCGGCAACACCCATCCGCCGATGAGCCTGCGACTGAATGGGCGCCGTCCCGCCACGACTGTCGTTTCGCCCGCGCTCTCGGCGCTACCGCATCGCGTGCTCCCAGGTGGCGCGTGGCTCCTCGACACGCCCATGCCCGTCGCCCGCCTGCCGGGGTTTGCCGACGGCGCGTGCTCCGTACAGGATGCAGGCGCCCAGCTCGCCGCACCCCTGCTCGATGTCCGCGACGGCATGCGGGTGCTCGATGCCTGCGCAGCGCCCGGCGGCAAGACGGCGCATCTGCTCGAATGCGCGGCCATCGACCTGCTGGCACTGGAACTCGATGGCGGACGCGCCGAGCGCGTGCGCGCCAATCTCGCTCGCCTGGGCCTCACCGCCGACGTGCGCGTCGCCGATGCCCGCGACCCCGACACGTGGTGGGACGGCCGGCCGTTCGAGCGCATCCTCGCCGACGTGCCCTGTTCGGCCTCGGGCGTCGTGCGCCGGCATCCGGACGCCAAGTGGTTGCGGCGCGCCGGCGACATCGACGCCTTTGCCGACACCCAGCGGCAGATCATCGATGTGCTGTGGCGCACGCTGGCCCCGGATGGCAAAATGCTTTACGCGACGTGCTCGGTGTTCGCGCGGGAAAACTCGCAGCAGGTGGCGGCGTTTCTCGCGCGGCATGCCGACGCCCGCCTCGAACCGCTCCAGCCGCCCGGAAGCCCGATCATCGCCACGGAACTGCAATTGCTGCCGACCGCCGAACATGACGGCTTCTTCTATGCGCTGCTCGCCAAGCAACCCTGATCGAGCCGGCGCATGCGACGGCGCAGCGTGGCTGCGCTTCTGGCTGCTGGCGCTGGCTTGTTTCGGCGCCTTCCTCGGCACACCGGCATGCGCCGGCAGCATCACGGCGAACCGCGCCGCGCTGACCTTCGACGAGGACGGCGCCAGCCTCGCGGCCGACTTTTCGATCTCGCTCGGCGAACGTCTCGAGGATGCCCTGCAGCACGGCATCGCGCTGGCGTTCAAGCTCGAACTGGTGCTCGACCGCCCGCGCGAATACTGGGTGGCCGAGCACATCGCCACGCGCGTGTGGCGCTATCGACTGTCCTACAGCAGCCTCACACGCCAGTACCGCGTCGCCTTCGGCAAGCTGCAGCGCGACTACGCGACGATCGACGAAGCGCTGTCCGCCATCGGTCGCGCCGCCGCGCTGCCGGTGATCGACGCGCCGTCCGTGCGGCCAGCAACGACCTACAACGTGGCACTGCGCCTGTCGCTCGACCGCAGCCAATTGCCCAAGCCCTTTCAGCTCGACGCCTTGACCAATGCCGAATGGCAGGTCGACACCGCGACCTTGAACTGGCAGGTGAAGTCCCCATGAGCGCCAGCCGACGGGCCGCCCCGAGGCGGGCGCAGTCAACCAGCCGGAGCCGCGTCGCGGCGAACCTCGGTCACCCCCTTGCCTGGCAAGGGGGATGGGGGGAATGCCCACCATGAGGCTGACGTTGGCTGTATTTGCCGCGCTTGGCACCGTGCTGTTGGTGTTGCTGGCCCAGGCGTCGGCCAACACGACCCTGTTCGCCGAGTTCTATCCGCTGCTGCTGGCCGTCAATGCCGTCGCCGTGCTGGCGCTGCTGGCGCTGGTGGCCTTCCAGGTGCGCCGCCTGTGGCGCGACCTGCGTGCACAGGTGTTCGGCACGCGGCTGAAGACGCGCCTGCTCGGCATGCTGGCATTGATGGCCATCCTGCCGGGTACACTGGTGTATGCCGTTTCGATGCAGTTTGCGGTGAAGAGCATCGATTCGTGGTTCGACGTGCGGGTCGATGCCGCACTCGAGGGCGGGCTGTCGCTGGCGCGCAATGTGCTCGACGAATTGCAGACCGAGGCGCTGGCGAAGGCGGGCGATATCTCGCTCGACCTGGGCGATGCGGGCGCTGTGAACCCGTCCGTGCTCAATCGCCTGCGCGAAGATGCCGGCGCCCGCACGGCCACCGTCCTGACGCTCGACGGTCGCGTCGAGACGACCAGCACCGGCGAACTCGGTGCGGTGCTGCCGCCACTGCCGGAGCACTCGCAACTTCGCCAGGCGCGCGGGGGTCGCGGCTTCGCGCAAGTCAGCGATACCGGCGGGCGGCTGTTTGTCCGCGCACTGGTGCCGCTGGCGAGCAGCGACCTGCGCGCCGAACCGCGCGTGCTGCAGGTCACGTTCGATGTACCGGAATCGATATCTACCGACGCACGCAGCGTCGAGGCCGCACACCGCGACTATCAGGAACTGCAGCTGGCCAGCGGTGGGCTCAAGCGGCTGTACACGCTGACGCTGACGCTGACCATGCTGCTGGCCTTTTTCGCCGCCATCGGCCTGGCCTTCGTGCTCGCCGAGCGGCTGGCCAAACCGCTGCTGATCCTCGCCGAAGGCACGCAGGCGGTGGCCGCCGGCGATTTCTCGCCGCGGGCGTCGATTGCCGGCAGCGACGAGCTGCGCATGCTCACGCGCAGCTTCCGCAACATGACCGAACAACTGGCCGAAGCGCGCCGCGAAGCCGAGACGCGGCGCATGGCGCTCGAGGCGGCGCAAGCCTACCTTGAGAGCGTGCTGGCCAACCTGTCCGCCGGCGTGCTGGCCTTCGATCCACACTTCCATCTGCGTGCGGCCAACAAGGGCGCGATGACGATTCTGGGCGACGACCTGCTGGGCTTCGAGCGGCTGGCGCTGGAAGACTGGCCCCGCCACGAGGCCCTGGCATGTGCCGTGCTCGGTGCCTTTGCGCAAAAGGGTGCGGATTGGCAGATGCAGATCGAATTGACCGGCAGCGACCATGGCGCGCAGGTCCTGCTCTTGCAGGGGACCGCGCTGCCCGAGGGCGGCGGTGGCGGCTACGTCGTGGTGTTCGACGATGTCAGCGAACTCATTGCCGCGCAGCGCAGTGCCGCGTGGGGCGAGGTCGCACGACGCCTGGCTCACGAGATCAAGAACCCGCTCACGCCGATCCAGCTCTCCGCCGAGCGCCTGCAGGCCAAGCTTGGCGGCCGCTTGGCCGAGGCCGACCGCGATCTGCTCGATCGCGCCACACACACCATCGTCACGCAGGTCGAAGCCATGAAGCGGATGGTCAATGACTTCCGCGAATATGCCCGCCTGCCGCCGCCGCAACTGGCCGGCGTCGATATCACGGGTTTGTTGGGCGATGTGCTGGCGCTGTACGCCGGCAGCCGCGCACCCGTCTCGCTCGACATCGCGCTGCCGGCCGGGGGCACCTTCCCGCTGGTGCGCGCCGATGCCACGCAGATTCGCCAGGTGCTGCACAACCTGCTGGCCAACGCCCAGGACGCACTGACCGGCGCGGCCGATCCGGCGGTGCGCATCGAGCTGGCGGTCGATGGCCGTCGCGCGCGGCTGTCGATTCGCGACAACGGCCCCGGTTTCACCGCCGAGGTGTTGTCACGCGCATTCGAACCCTACATCACGACCAAAACCCGCGGCACCGGCCTGGGCCTGGCCATCGTGAAGAAGATCGTCGACGACCACGGCGGCGAAATCCGGTTGAGCAATCGGCCGGCGCGCGCCGGCGACCACGGCGGCGGACAGGTGATGGTCTGGCTGCCGCTGGTGACGCCTTGAACACCAGACGACGGTCCCATTGCGCGTGTCAATCGATGAAACATCAAGCCACCCATGAACTCCACGGCAGCAAGCCGACCCCCCACTCCACACACCGCCCCGAGGCGGGGCTGCTGTCCGGCTCGCTGCGCCCGATATCTCCAACGACCCGTCCTGTCGATTCACGTTAAGGAAACACCATGGCAAAGATATTGATCGTCGACGATGAAATGGGCATCCGCGAACTGCTCTCGGAGATCCTGCGCGACGAAGGTCACGACATCGTGCTCGCCGAAAATGCCGCGGCGGCACGTGCGGCGCGCGCGGCAGGCCGACCCGATCTGGTGTTGCTCGACATCTGGATGCCCGATACCGATGGCGTGACGCTGCTCAAGGAATGGAGTGCCGGCGGCCAGCTCACCATGCCGGTGGTGATGATGTCCGGTCACGCCACGATCGAGACCGCCGTCGAAGCCACGCGCATCGGTGCCATGGACTTCCTCGAAAAGCCCGTCGGCATGCAGAAGCTGCTGGCCACCGTAAAGAAAGGCCTCGAGCGCAGCGCGCAACGGCAATCCGGCGAAGTGTCGCTGAACGACTTCACGCGCTCGGCGCCGCTGCGCGACCTCAAGCGCCGCATGGACCAGCTGCTGGCGCGGCAGCCGAATCTGCTGCTGCGCTGCAAGTCCGGCGGCATCGTCGAGCTGGTGGGCCGCAGCGCGCACCAGCCCGGTCGCACGTGGATCGACCTCGCGCATGAGACCCAGCCGCTCGACGTGGACATGCTGCAGCGGGCCAGCGGCGGCATCCTGTGGTGCGAGGAACTCTCGCGCCTGACCCGTTCGCAGCAGAAGAACCTGCTGTTCGCACTGGACCGGCTCGAACGCAACGGCCTGCGCCTCATCGCCGGCACGCACCACAGCATGGCCGAGCTGGAGGCGATGGGCTGGGACAGCGGTGGCCTGGCGCGGCTGTTCGACACCACGCTGGGCGTGCCCACGCTCGCCGAACTGGCCGACGAAGTGCCGGACCTTGCCACGCACCTGCTCACCCAGTACGTCGAAAGTGGCGACGTGCCGTTGCGGCGACTGTCGTCGGCGGCGCTGAATGCACTGCGTCAGCATGCGTGGCCCAACGGTTACGCCGAACTCAAGGGTGCCGTGCGTTCGCTGGCGCTGGCCTGCCTCGACGAGGAGATCAGCGAGAGCGACGTCGCCCAGCTGCTCGCCCCCGCGGCCAACGAAGAGGTGCTGCCCGGCCTGCCGCCGGGTGTGCTCGACCTGCCGCTGCGCGAAGCGCGCGAGATCTTCGAGCGCATGTATTTCGAATACCATTTGACCAAGGACGGCAATCACATGCCGCGGCTGGCGGAAAAGACGGGCCTCGAGCGCACGCACCTGTACCGCAAACTCAAGGACCTCGGGCTGCGATGAAGATCGTCATTCTCGGCGCCGGCCAGGTCGGCGCCTCTGTCGCCGAGGCGCTGGCCTCCGAAGCCAACGACGTCACCATCGTCGATTACGACCCGAAGGCGCTGGCCGATCTGTCCGATCGGCTCGACGTGCGCACCGTCGTCGGCAATGGCGCGATGCCCAGCACGATGCGGCAGGCGGGCATGGAAGACGCCGAACTGCTGGTCGCCGTCACGCAGTCGGACCAGACCAATCTCGTTGCCTGCAAGGTGGCCAAGACCCTGTTCAACGTGCCCACGCGCGTGGCGCGGCTGCGTACGACCGACTTCCACGATGCGCCCGAGCTGCTCGGCCCGGAGCACTTCGCGGTCAACCACGCGATGTGTCCTGAACAGGACGTCACCGACTACATCGCACGCCTGGTGGACTTCCCGCAGGCGCTGCAGGTGCTCACCTTCGCCGACGGCCGCGTGACACTGGTGGCCCTGCTGGTGCAGCCCGACAGCCCTTCGGTGGGACGCACCATCCGCGAGCTGCGCGGCCGCCTGCCGCCCGATCTTGACGCCCGCGTGGCGGCGATCTTCCGCCAGCACAAGCCGCTGGCGCCGGAGGGCGACACCGTCATCGCCGCCGGCGACGAGGTCTTCCTGCTTACGGCGACGAGTCAGGTGCAACGGATGATGGCAATCATCCGCCCGGCGCAGAAGCCCTTCCATCGCATCATGATCGCCGGCGGCGGCAACATCGGGCTGCGTGTGGCCAAGGCGCTGGAGCGCGACCACGAGGTCAAGGTCATCGAAATGCGCACGGACCGCGCCGAATACATCGCCGGCCAGCTCTCCCGCGCGCTGGTGCTTACCGGTGCCGCCACCGACGAAACCATGCTCGAGGAAGAGAGCATCGAAGAGATGGACATGTTCCTGGCCCTCACCAACGACGATGAGGACAACATCATGGCTGCCTCGCTGGCCAAGCGGCTGGGCTGCGGGCGCGTGCTGGCGCTGATCAACCGCCGCGCCTACGCCGACATGGTGCAGGGCGGGCCGATCGACATCGGCATGAGCCCGGCGCATGTCTCGCTCGGCTCGCTGCTGGCCTACGTGCGTCAGGGCGACGTCGCGCAGGTGCATAGTCTGCGTCGCGGTGCCGCCGAGGCACTGGAGCTGATTGTGCGCGGCGACCGCAAGACCTCCAAGGTCGTCGACCGGAGCGTCGAGGAACTGCCCGAGATCGGTACCGCGCGCATCGCCTGCATCACGCGCGGCGACGAGGTCATCATTCCGCACCATGACACGGTGATCCGCAGCGACGACCATGTCGTCGTCTTCTGCACCAAGAAGCGCGAGGTCCGCAAGGTCGAGAAGCTTTTCCAGGTCGGCTTCCACTTCTTCTGAGTCTTGCTCATGGAACGCTATTTCCCGGTCGCGCGCGTTTTCGGCCTCCTGCTGGTCGGCTTCGCGTTGGCGTTGCTGGTGCCGCTGACGTGTTCGTGGCTCTGGCGCGATGGCGCCGAGCGTGCCTACGATGAAGCTTTCGGCATCACGCTGACCGCGGGCCTGTTCTGCTGGGCGGCCACCAGCCGCTATCGTGCCGACCTCAAGGTGCGCGACGGCTTCCTGCTCGTCGTCGCGGTGTGGACGCTGTTGCCGGCCTTTGCGTCGTTGCCCTTGTTGCTGCACCTGAACATCAGCGTCACGGACGCCTATTTCGAGGCTGTGTCCGGACTGACCACCACCGGATCGACGGTCATCGTCGGCCTCGACAACCTGCCGGCCTCGCTCAACCTCTGGCGCGGCATGCTGGTCTGGATGGGCGGCATGGGCCTGATCGTGCTGGCCGTGGCGATCCTGCCGCTGCTCGGCATCGGCGGCCGGCAGATGTTCAAGGTCGAGGCGCCGGGACCGATGAAGGATTCGCAATTGACGCCGCGCATGACGGAGACCGCAAAGGGGCTTTGGGTGATCTACCTGATGGTCACGCTGGCCTGCATCCTGTCGCTGCGCTGGGCAGGCATGACGTGGTTCGACGCCGTCATGCACGCCTTCACGACGATGGGACTGGGCGGCTTCTCCAGCCACGATGCCAGCTTCGGCCACTGGAATTCGCCGGCCATCGAAGCGGTGACCGTCGTCTTCATGCTGATTGCCGGCATCAACTTCGCCACGCACTTCCTCGTCTTCCAGCAGCGCTCCGCGCAACCCTACGTGCGCGATCCGGAGATCATGTGGTATCTCGTCGTCGTCATCGCCAGCGTGCTGGGCATCGCCGGCGTTCTCGTCGGCGCCGGCGTTTACGACACCGGCACGGCATTGCGCCATGCGACTTTCAATGTCGTCTCGATCGCCACCACCACGGGATTTGCCAGTGTCGATTACAACGTCTGGCCGATCTTCGCACCGTTATGGATGCTGTTCCTGTCAAGCTTCGCCACCAGCGCCGGTTCCACGGGCGGGGGCATCAAGATGATCCGTGCGCTGATCCTCTACAAGCAGGTCTACCGCGAACTGGTGCGCGCGATGCACCCGCGCGCCGTGTGGCCCGTACGCGTCGGCGGCAGCGTCGTACCGCAGCACATCCTCACCGCGGTGCTCGCCTTCGGCTTTGCCTACATGTGCCTGATCGTCGCCATGACGCTGCTGATGACGCTCTCCGGGCTCGACGTCGTCACCGGGTTTTCCGCCGTCGTGGCCAGCCTCAACAACACCGGCCCCGGCCTCAATGACGTCGGCCCGGCCGGCAACTACGCCGGTCTGACCGACCTGCAGACCTGGATCTGCACTGCTGCGATGCTGTTGGGCCGGCTGGAAATCTTCACGCTGCTCGTCGTGCTCACGCCGGCGTTCTGGCGGCGCTGAGCGCGCGGTCTGAAACTACAGTACGGGCGGGACGGCGCTGCGGGCGCCCGCCCACGCATGGTGACGCCTCAGCCCGGCCAGCGCAGCGAAGGCCAAGCCGAATAGCGCAAGGCTGGCAGGCTCGGGAATATCGTTGCGCGCGCCGAAGACATCGCCGTCGCGCAAGGCCATGGCGTAGCCGCCGCCGGCATTGCGGTCCAGCAAGCCCTGGACACCATTGAAGAACTGGAACTCCCATGCAAATCGATCGCGGTAAAGTCGATCGAGGGGGGTCTCGGACCAATAGGGAAAGATCACGCGTACTTGACCGCCGAAGTATGGATCGTCGACCAGCACGTCGGTCAGCAGATCGCGGAACGGTCCCTCATTGATCAAGCCCCACTGCGGCTGCGGGTTGCCGTTGGCGTCGCGGTCCGCGCGGTTGCCCAACGTCACGTAGTAGAGATGCGCCATTTCGCTATAGACCGTCTGACCCGGGACATGGCGCGTCGGGTCGCCGGACTTCGTCGGCGAGTTGCGCCCAAAGGTGTTGCCGTTCTGCATAACCAGGCAATCGATGCAAATCGTGTCGCCGGGCAGGCCCGTGGGAAACAAGACGCGCGGCAGCCGCCAATCGTCGAACGTCCCGACGACGAGATCCGCTGCCCATTGGTTGGCGCCGTACCAGCTCTGCTGCTGGCCGCCGCCCGTCGCATCGCGCAGCCAGGTGACATCGAGAATGTCGTCATACAGGAACACCGCGTCCGCATTGTCGAGCGCAACGGGATTGCCGGCCAGATTGCGCGCGTGCAGCGACGTCGCCCAGGTACCCATGGCAGGAACGGGGAGCGCGGCGGCCATCGGCGCAAACAGCATGGCGACGCCCGCACCGAGGGCCATCAGCCACTGGCGTGCGATGGAAGGTCTCTTCATCAAAATATCTCTTTTTTTTGCGGCAAGGTCCGGCGACGGATGCAAACTTCACGCCAAATGGGAAACATTCCAAAAATTCAGAAACTTGGCTGACCCGCGTGCGCTTGACTGCTGTCCTGATGTCAATGCCGTCGACATGCATGCCGAGAACACCGTGATGGCGGTACGGCGCCGCCGCGCTGCCGGGCTTCGCGCTTGCGCCGGCGCAAGGCCGCGTGGCAGGCGAATGCGATAATCGCGGCCAAATCAACGATTGCCGCCACCATGTCCCATCTCGACAACGACACATTTCTGCGCGCGCTGTTGCGCCAGCCGGTCGATTACACACCGGTCTGGCTGATGCGCCAGGCAGGCCGCTACCTGCCCGAATATTGCGAGACGCGCAAACGTGCCGGCAGCTTCCTGAACCTGTGCAAGAACCCGCGGCTGGCCTGCGAGGTCACGCTGCAGCCGCTGGCGCGCTACAACCTCGATGCGGCGATCCTCTTTTCCGACATCCTCACCGTGCCCGACGCGATGGGGCTCGGGCTGTATTTCGCCGAGGGCGAGGGGCCCAAGTTCGAGCGCCCGCTGCGCAGCGAATGGGAAATCCGCGATCTGGCGGCGCCCGATCCGGACGTGCATCTGCGCTACGTGATGGATGCCGTCGCCGAAATCCGCCGCGCGCTGGCCGGCAGCGTACCGCTGATCGGATTTTCCGGCAGCCCGTGGACGCTGGCGTGCTACATGGTGGAAGGCGGTTCGTCGGAGGATTTCCGCACCGTCAAGACGATGGCCTACGACCGTCCCGACCTGATGCACCGCATCCTCAAGGTGACGACCGACGCGGTGATCGCCTACCTCAACGCGCAGATCGCCGCCGGCGCGCAGGCCGTCATGATCTTCGACAGCTGGGGCGGTGCGCTCGGCCATGCGGCCTATCGCGAATTCTCGCTGGCCTACATGACGCAGATCGTCGCCGGGTTGACGCGCGAAGCCGACGGCCGGCGCGTGCCCAACATCGTCTTCACCAAAGGCGGCGGCCAATGGCTGGAAGCGATCGCCGACACCGGCTGCGACGCCATCGGCCTGGACTGGACCACCGACCTCGCCGACGCCCGGCGGCGCGTCGGCCATCGCGTCGCGCTGCAAGGCAATTTCGATCCCATGGCGCTGTTCGCGGCGCCTGACGCCATCGCCCGCGAAGCCACGCGCATCCTCGACAGCTTCGGCGACAACGCCAACGGCGGCCATGTCTTTAACCTCGGCCACGGCATCAACCAATTCACGCCGCCCGAGCACGTCACCGCACTGGTCGAGGCCGTACATTTGCACAGCCGACGCACCTGAAAAACCGCCGTCCGTCGTCTTCGTTGCGGCGCAAAATCCGCCGGAAGGGCCGCCCCGCAAGGCTCGCCGGCGAATTGCAGAATTTCGCCCCGAGGGCTTGACTTATGCACAGAAAATGGGTTCGCGGCGCAAAACCCGCATTTGCCGTCATCGTTCCGCAACAACCTCGCAAGTCACTGTTTTATAAACGTTTAATTTTGTTCAAAAATGACGCAGCAGCGGCGAAAGCCTTGCCGGAAGCGGCTTGGCGGGCAATCGCGGCGAGTTGCCCACAAAGTTATCCACAGATTTTGTGAATAAGCTTTTTTCCCTTTCCTGCCAATTGCTTGGGGCACGATTGCGAAGTGATGTCGAGATGGTGCCGACAAGCGGCTGAGCGGCAATGAAGATCGTTCGCGTCGCCCTCGACGTACCCCTGCCGCGGCTGTTCGACTACCTGCCGGGCGATTGCGCCGAAAGTCATAGGGGGCAGCTCGTCCATGTCCCATTCGGCGCCGTTTCGCGGGTCGGCATCGTGGTCGGCGAGGGGGTCGCCGACGGGCATGACAGCGGCAAACTGAAAACCGTCGCCGGTCCGGTCGGGGATGCA
Source organism: Rhodocyclaceae bacterium (assembly GCA_044230495.1). Lineage (GTDB taxonomy): Bacteria > Pseudomonadota > Gammaproteobacteria > Burkholderiales > Rhodocyclaceae > JADJEF01. Next base: position 77,891 of record JBGARB010000001.1, on the reverse strand, counting down.
CCGACCATGCCCGAAGAATGGCTGACGCAGTGCGAATTCGTCGCCCGCTACTATCAGGCGCCATTGGGCGAAGTGATGTTCGGTGCGCTGCCGCCGACCCTGCGACGCGGCAAGATGCCGCGCCGGGCCGCCGCCAAGGCGAAACGGGCCGATCCCGCTGCGGTGCCGGCATCCGGCGCACCAGCCGAACCGCCCGCGCTGCCGGCATTGCTGCCGGCGCAGGCCGCCGCCATCGAAGCGATCGCTCACTGCACCGGCTACGCGACCCTGCTGCTGCATGGCGTCACCGGCAGCGGCAAGACCGAGGTGTATCTGCGCGCCATCGCCCGCGTGCTGGCCGCCGGTGGCCAGGCGTTGATGCTGGTGCCCGAGATCGCATTGACGCCGCAGCTCATGGGTCGTGTGGCGGCCCGCTTTCCGGGCGCCCGCATCGTCGCCGCACATTCCGGCGTCGCCGACGCCGCGCGCACCCGCGCCTTCCTCGATGCCATGGACGGACGCGCCGACATCGTGCTCGGCACCCGGCTGGCCGTCTTCATGCCGCTGCCGCGGCTGGCCCTGATCGTCGTCGACGAGGAGCACGACGCCAGCTTCAAGCAACAGGAAGGCGTGCGCTATTCGGCGCGCGACCTCGCCATCTGGCGCGCGCGCCAGCGCGACGTGCCGGTGGTGCTGGGCTCGGCGACGCCGGCGCTGGAGTCCTGGCATCACGCACGCTGCGGCCGCTACCGCATGCTCGAGCTGCCCGACCGCGCGCTCGCCGAGGCCATGCCGCGCGTGCGGCTCATCGACACGCGGCGCCTCAAGCTCGCCGACGGACTCTCGCCGGCCCTCGAGGACGCCATCGAGCGTCGCCTCGGCGCCGGCGAACAGAGCCTGATCTTCCTCAACCGGCGCGGCTATGCGCCGGTACTCGCCTGCCCGGCCTGCGGCTGGATCTCGCATTGCCCGTCGTGCGCCGCCAACCTCGTCGTGCATCTGGCCGACCGCCGGCTGCGCTGCCACCACTGCGGCCGCGAGGCGACCATCCCGCGCCATTGCCCGGATTGCGGCAACCTCGACCTGCAGCCCTTCGGCCGCGGCACGCAACGGCTCGAGGCACGGCTCGCCGCGCGCTTTCCGCTGGCGCGCATCCTGCGCATCGACCGCGATTCGGCCAGCACGCCGGCCAAATGGGCCGCCTTGCTGGCGAGCATTCACGCCGGCGAGGCGGACATCCTCGTCGGCACGCAGATGCTCGCCAAAGGGCACGATTTCCCGCTGCTGACGCTGGTAGGCGCCGTCGGCGCCGACGCCGCGCTGTTCGCTGCCGACTACCGCGCGCCCGAGCGGCTGTTCGCCCAGCTCATGCAGGTCGGCGGCCGTTCGGGACGCGCGGCGCTGCCCGGCGAAGTGTTCATCCAGACCGAATACCCCGACCATGCGCTGTATCGCGCGTTGATCGACCACGACTACGTGCGGTTCGCCGAACACCTGCTCGGCGAACGCGAGACCGCCGGCTTTCCGCCCTTCAGCCACCAGGCGCTGCTGCTCGCCCATGGCCGCGAGATGGCCCAGGCGCTGGATTTCCTGCGCGCCGCGCGCGAAGCGGCGGAACGCGTCGTCGCCGGCCGCGACGCGGTGATCTGCTACGACCCGGTGCCGATGCGCATGTCGCGGCTGAAGACGCTGGAGCGCGCGCAACTGCTCGTCGAGAGCACGCAGCGTGGCGCGCTGCAGGCCTTTCTGGCCGAATGGATGCCGGCGCTCTATGCGCTCAAGGTGCCAGCCGGCCTGCGCTGGCACCTCGATGTCGATCCGCTGGAGCTATGACGCCAGCCGCCGCACGTTCGCCGCGTACCACGCCCAGCCCGCCGCCATCAGCGCCGTCAGCCCGCCCATGACCAGCCGGTGTGCGGCCGCCGGTGTGCTGCCGCCGGCCAGCAGCACATCGATCGCCAGACCGTAGCCCCACTGGATGAAGAAGGCGCCGGCGAAGGCCAGCAGGTTCAGCGTGGTGTTGACCCGCCCGGCCAGATGCAGCGGGAAGCGCCGCTGCAGCAGTGCGTAGGAGAGGTTGCTGGCACCGTAGCAGATGCCAAGCAGCAGCCACAGCAGGCCGTGTCGATCGAAGCCGGCGACGATGCCGGCCTGCGCCGCCACCGCCAGGCCGACGCCGATGGCCAGCACGCGCTCGAGCGGCATGCGCCGTTCGATCGGCGCCGCCAGGAAGGCGATGGCGATGAAGCCGATCAGCATGCCCAGCGCCGAACGCAGCAGATGCACCGCCGCCACCTCGCGGACGAGGCCGTCGGCCTCGAGCATGAAGGGCACCGCCCACAGGCTTTGCAGCGCCATGAAGCCGCCGATCATGAACGTTGCCTGCGGCGCGAACACCCAGTAGGCGCGGCTGGTGGCGATGCCGCCGATCTCGCGGATCTGCGCGCGCAGGCTGGCGCCGCTGCCCGGCACCGGCTTCTCCGGCGTGCTGAAGATGCCCAGCGCCAGCAGCAGGCCGACACCGGCGAAGGCGCCGAACATGCCGCGCCAGCCCAGTTGCTCGACCAGCCAGAGCAACGGCTGGCTGGCCGACAGCGCACCGGCGGCGCCGAAAGCCATCACCGCGCCGTTGAGCGATGGCTGGCGCTCGGCCGGAAACCAGCGGGCGAAGGTGGCGAACGAGCCCATCAGGCACGCCGACACGCCCAGCCCGATCAGCGCCCGCGCCAGCGCCAGCCCCGGCAGCCCCGCGGCGACGGCGAACAGTGCGCAGCCGGCGGCGGCCAGCAGCAGCAGCGTGCCTTCGACGCGGCGCGGACCGAAGCGGTCGAGCGCGATGCCCAGCGGCAGTTGCGCGGCGGCGAAGGTCGCCAGATAGGCGCCGGTCAGCGCACCGAGGTCGGCCGCCGACAAGCCCAGCTCGCGCGTCAGCTCGGGCGCAATGATGGCATTGGCATTGCGCAGGAAATACGAGAAGAAGTAGCCAGCGGCAAACGGCAGGAAGAGGCGCAGCCAGAGGTTCATGCCAGCCTCGCTCCGCGGCGCTGCGAAGGACGGCGGGCGCGCACGACCATCACGGTTGGTCGCCCAGCGCGGCGAGCCGCGCCAGCCGATCGAGCCACTGCGTGCGCTTGTCGGCGGACAACCCCGGCGCCGCCGCCACGCGGGCCAGCTCGGCCAGCGGCGGACGCGGCATCTGCACGACGCGCCAGTAGTCGGCCAGCGTCACGGCGCCGTCGGGGCGCGCCACGCGCGCGATCGCATCGCCGGCACCGATCTTTCCGGCCTGCACGACGCGGAAATACCAGCCGGTGCAGCCGTGCATCGCCACATACGCGGCGACGCCCTCGACGCCGGTGCGCGCGTCAATCTTCCAGCATGGCGAACGCGGTTGCGAAACCTCGACCACGGCCGTGCCGATGGCATAGCGGTCGCCCAGACACACGCCCGCTTCATCCAGGCCGTGCGTCGAGACGTTCTCGCCCAGGCCGCCCGGCTCAAGGTGCCGCGCGGCGGGAAAGGCGGCGGCCAGCCGCGCGTGATGTTCGGCCGGGAACAGGTGCAGGGCCTTGTCCGGCCCGCCATGGACGCGCGGATCGCCGTGCTCGTCGCCGGCCAGGCCCAGCGGCCCGAGCGCAACGCGCCCGGCCACCGCCCGCTTGACGATGGCGGTCGGACGGCTTTCCAGCGGCAGCGCGCCGACGCTGCCGACGTAAACCGCCTCCACTACGCAGAGACGACTCATGGCCACAACCACGCGGCACCGCGCACGCCGGACGAATCGCCATGGTGCGCGCGCACCAGTTGCGTGTGCATGCTGTCCGAAAACACCCAGGCCCGCCAGCGGCGCGCTACGTCGGCGACCAGCCTGTCGATGTTCGACAGGCCACCGCCGAGGACGATGACGTCCGGGTCGAGGAGGTTGATGACGCCGGCCAGCGCCCGCGCCAGCCGCATGGTATGACGGTCGAGCGCCGCGGCACACAGCGCGTCGCCAAGCGCAGCACGACGGGCGATCTCGTCCGCCGGCACGGCGGCGCCGCCGGCGCGCGCCACCTCGGCTTCGAGCGCAGGGCCCGACAGATAGGTTTCGATGCAATCGGTGCGGCCGCAATAGCAGGCGCGGCCCTCGGAGGCGCCGGGCAAGGGGTTGTGGCCCCATTCGCCGGCAATCGCGTTGGCGCCGGCGAGCACCTGCCGACGGATCACGATGCCGCCGCCCACGCCGGTGCCGAGGATCACGCCGAAGACGACATCCGCACCGGCGGCGGCGCCATCGACGGCCTCGGACAACGCGAAACAATTGGCATCGTTGGCCAGGCGCACCGGGCGGCCGAGCGCGGCGGCAAGGTCGGTGCGCAGGGGCCGGTCGATCAGCCATGTGGAGTTGGCGTTCTTGACGAGGCCGCTGTCGAGCGATTCGGCGCCCGGGATGCCGACGCCGACCGGCGTGCGTGCGTCGACCGCCGTCCCGCCACCACTGTAGTTTGCGATGCCTTCATTCACCAGCGCGGCCACCGCGCCGACGGTTGCTGCATAGTCGCCGCGGGGAGTCGGCACGCGCGCGCGCCACGCGATGCGGCCGTCATCGGCGAGGATCGCCGCCTCGATCTTGCTGCCGCCCAGGTCGACACCGATCTTCATTTGCCCACCCCCCAACCCCCGCCCCACGGGCGGGGGCGATTCCGGTTCGCCGCTGCGCGGCTCCTTGCCCGTGACCGCACCCACCTTGGGGCGGCCCCCTTACGCGTGCTCAATCCATGCCCCCGTGGCAATATTTCTTGCCCGGTCCGATGATGTGGCAATGCCAGCCGGGCGGGCGCATGTCCGCCGGCGCCGTGTTGCCGGACTGCGGTGGCGCCGGCGGCGGCGCGGGCACCAGCACCGGCCGGGCGGCAAAGGATTCGGGCACCTTGGGCTTGGGCTCCTCCACTGGCGCCGCTGGCGCGGCCGATGTGGCCGGCGCGGGCGCCGGCGGCACGGGTGGCGGCACGGCTGCGCAGCCGCCGACCATCAGGCCGGCGGCGATCAGCGCGACACGCGGCCTCAGGAAGTCCACACGGCGAGCGTCACGAAGGCGATCAGCGCGATGATGCCGATGAACTTCCAGGGCGGCTCGGATTCGGCGTACGGGTCGGTCGTCGAGCGCTGTGCACCGGGCGGCAGCTCGGCGCGGCGGGTCAAGACCGTGCCGAACGGAATGTTGATGCGCGCGCGTGCATTGACCGCCCAGCCGTTGGCGTCGAGCAACGGCGCCAGCGCGCGCGTGCGCAGCTTGAACCACGCCATGACGACCGACGGCGCCGAGATGAGCACCATGATGCCGATGAACACCAGCGGGATCTTCCACCAGGCAAGGCCGAGGATGCCGGTCACCAGCGCTGCCAGCGCCGTGCCGATGGCACCCAGCGCGAGGCCGATGGCGGCGAAGATGCCGACGAACTTGCCCATGTCGACCGGCGGCGGCGGGGGCGGCGGCGCGGCGGTCGCCGTGCTCTGCTGCCCGGCCTTGACCGCCGCGGCGGCCATCTGGCCCTCGACGCCGGCGGACTTGGCCGCGGCGAGCTTCTGGATCTGCGTCGAGACGAAGCGCGCCAGCTTTTTGTACGGCGACCAGAAGGCCTGGCGCAGGCTGATCGGCTGGTCGACGATCTTGGTCACCGTGGCGTCCCAGTCGTTGCCGGCGCGATCGTAGAACACGCCGTTGCGACCGACCATGAGCTGGTCGGAATCGCCGGCGGTGAAGGCCGCGGCGACCTGCATCTTGTCGGCGCCGCGCGTGCAGTCGCAGTAGATCAGGTACATGTTCGACAGCCCGGCGAGCTGGGCGTGACGATCGGCGTTGGCGGCGGTGACGCACAGCTCGGCCGAACGCGCATCGAAATACAGCGTGCCGACCTGGAAGATCGCCTTGCCGGTGCGCTGGTAGAAATCGCGGAAGGCGACGAAATTGTTGGCCAGCGGCATCAGGTCGCGCACGTAATGCGCCAGCCGCTCGAGATCGGCCAGCCCCGCCTTGTCGTCGGGCAGGCCGGCGGGCTTGGCCGCCAGCCATGCGTCGTAGTCGGCGAGCTTGCTCTTGACCGCCAGCCAGTCGGCTTCGCCCAGCGTCTCGCGCGCGCCGCTGAGCGGCGTCGCGGCATCGGCGGCAAAGGCCGCGATGCGCGCACTCCACGCCGGGTTGAGCGCGTTGCCGGCGAGCGGCACGGCGGCGCCGGGCGCCACGGCGGCCAGCGGACGCGCGGCGAGCGCGTCGTTGTCGTTGGTCAGCGCCTGCGCGGCGAGCGCGGCGAACTCCTCGGCGGCACCGGCCATGGCTTCGGTGGCGCGGCCATCGTAGGCGGCAATGCGGCAGCGGGCAAAGAAGTCGTCGAGCTTGGCGCGGACCGGCGCGGTGGCATCGGCCGCCGTCTGGTTCTGCGCGCGCGTGGCTTCGCCGGCGGCTTCCCAGTCGGTTTGCGCCTGCGCAATGGCGGCGTCGATCGCGGTGCGGATGGCATCGGGCGACAGCACCGTTGCGTCGCCGGCGACGCCTTGCGCCAGCGCGCGCAGCGCCTCGTCCTTGATGGCGGCGAGCGGCACGCCGGCGGCGCGCGCGGCAAGCGCCTTGGGCTCGCCCAGGCGCTCGGCGGCCCACGCGATGGCGGCCAGCAGCTCCGGCGCGCGCACGCGACCGTCATGGTCGGTATCGATCAGGGCCAGCGTGCGGCCGTCGAATTCGATGCCGGTGGTCGGGCACGCAAGGCTGACCCACAGCTTCTGGTCCAGATGCTTGAGGTTGAGCAGGTCGTCGGCCGAATCGAGCGAGACCTGATCGAACCCGCCGGCGCGGAAGAATTCCCAGGTGTGTGCCATTACGCGTGATCTCCTACAAACGGGTTGTTGCGCCGTTCGGCGCCGAAGGTGGACATGGGGCCGTGGCCGGGGATGAATTGCACGTCATTGCCCAGCGGCCACAGCTTATTACGGATGGCATCGATCAACGTCTGGTAGTCGCCGCGCGGAAAGTCGGTACGCCCGATCGAGCCGGCGAACAGCACATCGCCGACGATGGCCAGCCGCGACGGCGCATGGAAGAACACCACATGGCCCGGCGTGTGGCCCGGCGTGTGCAGCACGGCCAGCGCTTCGCCGCCGACATCGACGACATCGCCATCGACCAGCCAGCGATCGGGCGTGAAAGGCCGGGCCGGCGGAAAGCCGAACATCCGCGACTGCGCGCCAAGCTGGTCGAGCCAGAAGCGCTCGTCTTCGTGCGGGCCTTCGACCGGCACGCCCAGCCGCGCCGCCAGCTCGCCGGTGGCGCCGGCATGGTCGATGTGGCCGTGCGTGAGCAGCAGCTTCTCGATGCGCACGCCATGATGCTCGGCGGCGGCGAGCAGGCGGTCGATGTCGCCACCCGGATCGACCAGGGCGCCGCGCATGGACTGCGTGCTCCAGATCAGCGAGCAGTTCTGCTCGAAGGGCGTGACGGGCACGATGCGGTAGGCGAGGGTCATGGGTGACGGACGAAACTACAGTGGTGGCGGGACGGCGCGTGGCGCATGGCGATCGATGAAGTCGGCGATGCGCGCGAGCGCCTCGCGGCCTTCGGGCAGGATGGGTGCGAAGAAATGCCACACATGCACCATGTGCGGCCAGCTTTCGATCGACGCCGGCGACCCGGCGGCGCGCGCCTTGGCGACATAGCGCCGCGCATCGTCGAGCAGCATCTCGGCCTCGCTGACATGCACCAGCGTCGGCGGCAGGCCGGCGAGCGTGTCGTGCAGCGGCGAGACGCGGGGGTCGCACGGACGCAGCCGCGTCTTGAGCCAGAAGCCCCACAGCAGCAGCCAGCGCGGCGTCGACGCCAGGCGCCCGAACATCGGCGCCAGCATCGCGTCTGTGGCCAGATTGCCGTTGATGCTCGGCGCCGACAGCGTGCCGTCGGTGGCCGGCGACAGCGCGATCACCGCATCGGCCGCGCGCAGGCCGGCATCGCGCGCCCACGGCGTGATCGCCAGCGTCAGGTTGCCGCCGGCCGAATCGCCGGCGATGAACAACTGGCGCACCGGCGACGGGCCGTCCGGGCCATGGTCAAGCACCCAGCGGTAAGCCGTCTGGCAATCCTCGAAGCAGGCCAGCCGCGCGTGCTCGGGCATCAGCCGGTAGTCGATGGCGAGCACCGCGGCGCCGGTCCGGCGGGCCAGCTCGGTGGTGATGACGCGGTGGCTTTTCGGGCTGCCCATCATCCACGCGCCGCCATGGATATACAGCAGCCGGCGATCCGGATCGGCGCCTTCAGCGAGCACCCACTCCGCCGGCACGTTGCCGGCATCCACGGTGCGCAACGTGATGCCGGACAGATCGGCGGTATCGCCCATGGCATTGATGGTCGCACGCAGCGTGCGCAGCCGACCGCCCATCGGATTGCCGCCGGCGCCACCGAGCATGTCGGCAAGCCGCCGCAACACCTCGGCGTGCGCTTCGCTCGGAGGCCGCTGGCTGGGCGCCCACGGCCCGGCCAGCGCGTCGAGCGGCGCAAGATTTTCGCCGCGCAAGTAGAGCCGCGTGAAGAGGCCGGCCAGCAGCAAGGCAACGGCGATGGCGCCGAGGATGAACAGCAGGGTGGGGGACATGGGCAGACACCTGGACGAATGGGCGACGACGCCTGGCGCGCCGCAAGGCCAGCAAGATTAAACAATCTCGCGGCCGTGGTCATGCGGCGCGTGGCGGGCGACCGCGGCACGCGCAGCAGGTGGCGCCGGATGGCGCGCACGTCGTCGAAGGCGTCGAGCGGCAGGGCATCGCTGTCCCAGCCGGGATTGAAGGTCAGCGGATCCGCGCGCCGTCGACCTTGCGCAGCTTCTTCTTGAATGCGCTGTTGTCGCCATCGACGCAGAAGATCAGCGTTTCTCCGGGAAACGACACGGTCTCCATGATCTGCCGATGTACGCGCTCCGCCCTGCGGCGGTTGTGCCATTGGTACCACGCCGTCACGCTGTAGCCGAGCAGATAGAGCGGCTCATCGCTGCGATGCCGGGTGGTCTTGCGTACCAGAAACGCGGCGCGAATTCCCGACACGGCGGACAAGGCGGCCTTCAGCGTCTGCAAATCCGGGTCGTCGAGCCCGTGGAAGACGAAGGTGTCTTTCACCAGGATCCGGTTGCGTTCGACTTGCGCGGCATGGTCATTTTCGAGTTCGGCATTCCATTGCGTTTCCCAGCGCGCCGCGTCCGCCGCATTGCCCTGTCGCTCGTGGAATGCGCGCAGCAGTTCGCAACCGCGTGCGCGCGTTCGCTCCGCGCGCCGCATGCAATCCTCGATGAGTGCGACCCCGGCGGCATCGTTGCGCTCGAGCAGCCGCTCACCCAGAACGAACGCGAAGTACGCGTTGTCGCCAAATCGTTCATGCAAGGCGCGGTATTGCACCAGTGCGTCGTCCGGTGCATCGGCGACAGACTCCGTGAGTTGGGCGCGCGCAAAGGCATCGTCTGCCGACAGCTCGATTCCCTCGGCCACCTGCCCGTCCAGCCGTGCCAGCTGCGCACGGCCTTCCTGCACCTCGTCGAAGCGTTGCCGCCATGAGGTCGCAATTTCCTGTTGCCACGTCGTATCGAATCGCTCCGTCAGTCGCTGGCGGGATGGCCCAAGCAAGTGGTCGGCCGCCTCCGCCGCCGAAGGAAATTGCAACGACGCGGCAACGCCGAGTGCCGCCAGGCGGTCGCGCAATGCCGGATGCGTGTCGGCATGATCGGTGTTCCGTTGCAGGGCCCGTTCCAGACAGGAGGCGGCCGCATCCGGATCGAGTCCGCTCGCGACCCCTTGACCGATGTCACGGTAAGGCGTGAAGGCAGGCTGCGCCTGGTCCGCCGCGCGGCGGTAGATTCCGGGCCAATAGTGTCGTGCCAGAAAGTCCCCCGTCACGTCGATGCCGCACAACGCTTCGGCAGCGGCGCGCGACGAGGTCAGGTGGGCTGCGGTGGCATCGGCCTGATATTCGTTGGCCCGCGCAAGGGGAAACGAATAGGCATGGAAGTACGGCACGAACCACTTGAGGAAGGGCTTGAAAAGGAAATTGCCCCACTGTTCGCTCTGTTCGAGCACGTCCCACAACTGATTCCAGCGCAGGCGCTGCCGGTACAGCCAGTTCGACACGCGACCATGGCCGCGTGCGAGATGCCCGAATTCGTGCGCCAGAACAGCCTTGAACTGCTCGGCCGACAACATCTTCATCAGCGGAAGCCCGACGATGAGGTAGTTGCGGGGCCACCCCAAAAGCCCCAGTCGCGGCGATTGCACGACGCCGGCGTTCAATTCGCCATCCACCAACACATGATGAAACGGCGGTGATCCCAGGCGCTGGCGCAGCTCGTCAATCATGTCGAACAACGCTGGCGCATCGTCGCGGCGGATTTCCACGCCCTGCGGCGGGTCTATCCGTACCCACATCGCCTTCAGCACCACCCACATCAGGGCGCCGACCGCGAACGCCAGCTTCAAGGCGACGGCATGCGCCGATTTCACGGCCATCGCCGACAGCACCAGCGCCGCGCCCAGCAGCAGGACGATCGCGGCGATGTAGGCGTTGCCGAGCAGGGCCAGCCCAAGTACTTTCAGCCGATAGCCCTCGGGGTTGTTGCGCGCGCCGGATTCCAGCCGCGAGACCAGTTTTTCGAATTCGTCCTTCTGCATATGCTGTCTCAATCAAGCCTGTCGCGTACGAAAGGCGCGAATTAGACTATTTGCATGGCGATCCTGCAAGTCACCTGTCATCGCCCGAAAGGGGCGGACGGGCCGGACAAAATACAGTGGTGGGGGGACGGCGGTTGGGGCCTGAGGGAGAACGGCGCATCGTCATCCAGTGCGGATTTGACGCGCAACGAATGATGACTTGACGCAATTGGGGTCTTTGCCCGTTTGGAGAAAGCTGTGGTCAGTCCCCCATTGTCCTGACTTGCCGCGAGTTACCAGGGGTCTGACCTCAAGTTTCTTCAGCGGTGCTGGTCGATCAGGATGGCATTGCCGTCCGGATCGGTGAGCGTGATGCTCGCCGGGCCGTGGGTCGATTCGTCTGCCTGACTGGTCAGCGCGATGCCGTTCGCCTTGAGGTGGCGCTGGATGGCGCGCACGTCGTCGAAGGCGTCGAGCGGCTGGGCGTCGCTGTCCCAGCCGGGATTGAAGGTCAGCAGGTTGCCTTCGAACATGCCCTTGAACAGACCGATCAGCGTCGATTCGTTCTTGAGGATCAGCCAGCCCTGTTCCTGATTGCCGCCGAATACCGAAAACCCCAGCGTCTCGTAAAACGCGCGCGAGGCGGCGATGTCCTTGACGGAAAGGCTGATGGAAAACGCACCGAGTTTCATGAGGGCTCCTTCGCGGGTCGGGAGCGCCGATGATAGGCCGCCGACGCGCCACGACTGAAAATCACGCTTGACGCAGGGTTGCGCGACGCACGGAGAGTCGCCATTCAGCGCAGCTTTGGCTGGCAAAGGTCGATGACTTGAAGTTTGTAGTGCAGTACGCCGCTGCCTGGCGGGCCGATGACGATGGATTCGCGATCGTCGTTGCCGTAGGCGACTAAACAGCCATTGGGCGAGACGCGGATTTCCTTGCCGATACGGCCGGAGACGATCCGCTTCGGGGGCGCGCCGGGCTGGTGCAGGTAAAGCCCGCCCTTCCCCGGGGTGCGAATATCAATGGGTGCTACTCCAATGACGGCACCACGGCCTGTTGGATGCCACATCCCGCCGCCCAGGTGGTTGGGCAAGCGGCTGTCGCTTGACATGGGCATGAGCGGCCAGTTGCTCCGGCGCGCCAGAGGATCGAGCCAGATTGGCACATCCTTCGCCTGCGAACGACCAAGGATGTAGGCATGCGCAAACTCAACGTATTGCGGCCAGATGTCGATGCGCGCTGAACCGTTGAGCCCGGCGAACTGATCATAGAGTTCCACGCCACGCCCGCGCTGAACACCCGGCCGATAGAACATGACCGAACGCGCCCAAGGCGTCTGACCTTCGCGTTCGATGGCAATGAAGCCGTGTTCGGGTCGCAGGCGCAAAACGTCCTTCTCCGGCAGGCCTTGGGTCCATTCGGGTAACGACTGGTCTTTGAGCAGTCGGCAGTTCATCGGATTGAAGGGGCCTGGGTCGCTCGGACGAATGCTCTCAACGGGTCCGGCAAAGAATTTCGGCGTGATCCCTCCGCCTACGTTTCTGTGTCGAACATGCAAGCGCAGGTAATTGCCTGACACGCACAGCCCAGCAACATCGGCCGGAACCAACGGCGTCAAGGTCTTTGATTGCGCATCCCAGAATTGCAGCGACTGGATTTCGCGCCCCGACTGGCGAGGTGTCGTGTCTTTGCGTTCGCCTACCAGCACGGCGAGCCGCTGGTCGTCGATCCAGCCAATGCTCTGGGCGCCATTGCGCATCGTCCCGTACCCGACGCTGATCTCGGTGCGGGTGACCGGGAACGGCTCGCTGGCAAACCGATCGCACGCGGCCAAGCAGAACACGACCGCCAGTCCGGCAATGGCCCTTGCGCTTCGTGGCGCAACGCGCGTATTCCGGCGCTTGAACTTTTCCAGGCCGAGCCGCACGTCGCCCCGCTACCCCGCCAGCGCCCGCCGGTACTGCACGGCCTCGGCGACGTGCGCGGCGCCGACCTGTTCCGCGTCGGCCAGATCAGCCAGCGTGCGCGCCAGCTTGAGGATGCGGTGATAGCCGCGCGCTGAAAAGCCCAGTTGCGCCATGGCGCGCTTGAGCAGTGCGGCGCCGGCGGCGTCGGGCGTGGCGTGGGCGTCGATGTCGGCGGGTGCGAGGCGCGCGTTGGGCTTGCCCTGGCGCGCGAGCTGGCGTTGCCGCGCGGCGATGACGCGCACGCGGATGGCCTCCGAGCGCTCGCCGTCGCCGGGTGCGGCGAGGTCGGCTTCGCTGACGGCGGGCACGTCGAGATGGATGTCGATGCGATCGAGCAGCGGGCCGCTGAGCTTGCCGCGATAGCGCGCGATCTGGTCGGGCGTGCAGCGGCATTTGCCGCTGGCATGGCCGTGCCAGCCGCAGGGGCAGGGGTTCATGGCGGCGACGAGCTGGAAGGCCGCCGGATAGCTGGCGCGGCGCGCGGCGCGGGCGATGTGGATCTGGCCGCTTTCCAGCGGCTCGCGCAGCGCTTCGAGGACGCCGCGGGCGAATTCGGGCAGCTCGTCGAGGAACAGTACGCCGTGGTGGGCGAGCGAGATTTCGCCGGGGCGCGGCACGCCGCCGCCACCGACCAGCGCCGCGGCCGAGGCACCATGATGCGGGTGTCTGAACGGGCGCACGCCGAATCGCGCCGGATCGAACGCCGAGACCAGGGATTGCACGGCCGCTGCCTCGATGGCCTCGGCATCGTCGAGCGGCGGCAGCAGGCCCGGCAGGCGCTGCGCGAGCATCGATTTGCCGGCGCCCGGCGGGCCGGAGAGCAGCAGCGAATGCGCGCCGGCGGCGGCGACTTCGAGCGCGCGCTTGGCCGGACCCTGGCCCTTGACGTCGGCCAGATCGGGCACGTCGGCAAAATACAGTCGTGGTGGCACGGCGCCTGGCGCCAGCGGCGCGCGCCCGGCCAGATGCGCGGCGACGGCAAGCAGCGTGGCGGCGCCGAGTACGCCGATGCCGCCGATGCGCGCGGCCTCGATGCCGCTGGCCTCGGGCAGGACGAAGGCGCGGCCGCCGGCATCGCGCGCCATCGCCGCCGCCATGGCGATCGCGCCGCGCACGCCGCGCAGCTCGCCCGAGAGCGCCAGCTCGCCGGCGAATTCGTGGGCGTCGAGCCGATCCTGCGGAATCTGCCCGGAGGCGGCGAGGATGCCCAGCGCGATGGGCAGGTCGTAGCGCGCGGATTCCTTGGGCAGGTCGGCCGGCGCGAGGTTGACGGTGATTCGCCGCTGGGGGAATTCGAAGCCGCTGTTCTGGATCGCGGCGCGCACGCGGTCGCGCGCCTCCTTGACTTCGGTGTCGGGCAGGCCGACCAGCGTGAAGCCGGGCAGACCGGCGGCCAGGTGCACTTCGACGGTGACCGGCGGCGCGGCCATGCCGTCGAGCGCACGGCTTCTCAGCGTGGCCAGCGCCATGCGCCTATGGCTTGCGCTTGGTTTCGATCTGCGCCAGCCGCGCTTCGAGTTCGCCGAGCTTTTCGCGCGCGCGCGCCAGCACGGCCGATTGCACGTCGAACTCCTCGCGGGTCACCAGATCGAGCCGGCCGAAGGCGGAGGAGAGCAGCGCGCGCACGTTCTTTTCGACTTCGGCGGCCGGCGTGTTGGCCGCCAGCGCCGCGGCGCGGGCGGCGAGGTCTTCGAGGACTTTGGTGTCGAACATGACGGCTCCATGCAATGCAGATGGCGTGAATGCAGTCTAGCAGCCCCTTTCATGATGCCCCGCCAGCGGGCATGGGCACAGCGCGCGCTCGCACCGTGTTGGTGCGCTGGAGAACTTGTTGCGGTGCATTGCGGTGCGCGGGGTCATCCGCCGATGCCCGACGATCGGGACCATTTCATTGAATCGTCACACAATTTTCACTTGGCACGGTCCCTGCAGAGGATGGATGCCCTCTTTCCCCCCCTTTGGAGATCGCCATGAAGAAAAGCATTGTCGCTGCCGCCCTCACCCTCGCCTTCGCCGCCCCGGCGATGGCGCAGGAAAAGGCTGCCAGCCCGCACACCTTTGCCGGCAACGTCACGCTGGCCACCGACTACGCCTTCCGCGGCATCAGCCAGACCAACGAGAAGCCGGCCATCCAGGGCGGCTTCGACTATTCGCACGCGTCGGGCTTCTATCTCGGCGTCTGGGGATCGAACGTCTCCTGGCTGGCCGATCTGGGCGGCGGCATCAGCTCGAGCGTCGAGCTCGACGTCTATGGCGGCTACAAGGGCGCCATCAGCGAAGACCTTGGCTACGACGTCGGCCTGCTCGCCTACCGCTATCCGGGCACCTACCCGACCGGCTTCACCGACGCCGATACGGTCGAGCTGTACGGCGCGCTGACCTGGAAGATGCTGACGCTGAAGTATTCGCGCTCGACCACCGACCTGTTCGGCGTGCCCGACTCGGACGGCAGCGGCTACCTCGAATTGAACGCCAGCTTCGATCTGGGCGACGGCTGGAGCGCCACCGCCCACGTCGGCAAGCAGCGCGTGAAGAACCTTTCGGCCGCCGACTACAGCGACTGGAAGATCGGCATCGCCAAGGCGCTGCCGGTCGGCACGCTGGGGCTGGCCTACACCGACACGGACATCGACGGCAGCAAGATCGCCGATGGCCGCCTGATCCTGACCTACGGCGCGACGTTCTGACGCGCCCCCATCCCGAGGAGAAGCAATGAAGCTGATCACCGCCATCATCAAGCCGTTCAAGCTCGACGAGGTGCGCGAAGCCCTGGCCGCCGTCGGCGTGCAGGGCATCACGGTGACCGAAGTAAAGGGTTTCGGTCGCCAGAAGGGCCACACCGAGCTGTATCGCGGCGCCGAGTACGTCGTCGACTTCCTGCCCAAGGTGAAGGTCGAGGCCGCCGTCCGCGACGACATCGTCGATCAGGTGGTCGAGGCGATCGAGAAATCCGCCAGCACCGGCAAGATCGGCGACGGCAAGATTTTCGTCTTCGACGTCGAACAAGTCATCCGCATCCGCACCGGCGAGACCGGTGAGGCTGCGCTGTAAAAGGAGCCAGACATGAAGAAATTCCTCGCCATCCTGTTTGCGGCCTGCACGCTCGGCTTCTCGGCCGGCGCGCTCGCCGACGATCCGCCGGCGGCGCCGGCTGCGGCCGCCGCCACCGCGGCCCCCGCCGATGCCGCGGCTGCGCCTGCCGAGGCCGCCCCGGCAGCGGCACCGGCGCCGACGCTGTCGAAGGCCGACAACGCCTGGTTGCTGGTCGCCACCGCCTTCGTCATCCTGATGAGCATCCCGGGCCTGGCGCTGTTCTACGGCGGCCTGGTGCGCAGCAAGAACATGCTGTCGGTGCTGATGCAGGTGTTCATGGTGTTCTCGGTGATCAGCGTGCTGTGGGTCGTCTATGGCTACAGCTTCGCCTTCACCGAGGGCAACGCCTTCATCGGCAGCGCGGCGAAATTGTTCCTCGCCGGCATCACGCCGGATTCGCTGGGGGCGACCTTCAGCAAAGGCGTGTATACCTCCGAGCTGATCTTCGTCGCCTTCCAGGGTGCCTTCGCGGCGATCACCTGCGGCCTGATCCTCGGTGCCTTCGCCGAGCGCGTCAAGTTCTCCGCCGTGCTGCTGTTCATGGTGATCTGGTTCAGCCTGAGCTATGTGCCGATCACGCACATGGTGTGGTATTGGGCCGGCCCCGACGCCTACACCTCGGCCGAGGCAGCAACGACGGCCGGCGCCACGGCGGGCTTCCTGTTCCAGAAGGGTGCGCTCGACTTCGCCGGCGGCACGGTCGTGCATATCAATGCCGCGGTGGCCGGCCTGATCGGCGCCTACCTCACCGGCAAGCGCATCGGCTACGGCCGTGAGTCGATGGCCCCGCACTCGCTGACGATGACCATGATCGGCGCCTCGCTGCTGTGGTTCGGCTGGTTCGGCTTCAACGCCGGCTCGGCGCTCGAAGCCAACGGCATCGCGGCACTGGCCTTCGTCAACACCTGGGTGGCGACGGCGATGGCGGCCACGGCCTGGATGGCGACGGAATGGGCGTTCAAGGGCAAGCCCTCGATGCTCGGCGCGGCCTCCGGCGCGGTGGCGGGTCTCGTCGCCATCACCCCGGCCGCCGGCTTCGTCGGCGTCGGCGGTGCGCTGGTCATCGGCCTTGCGGCCGGCGTCGTCTGCCTGTGGGGCGTCAATGGCCTCAAGAAGCTGCTCGGCGCGGACGACTCGCTGGACGTGTTCGGCGTGCATGGCATCGGCGGCATCCTCGGTGCGCTGCTCACCGGCGTCTTCGCGGCGCCGAGTCTGGGCGGCACGGGCGTCTGGGACTACGTCGCCAACAAGGTCGCCGACGGCTACGACATCGGCGCGCAGGTGATGATCCAGGCCACTGGCGTGGGCACCACCATCGTCTGGTCCGGCGTGGTCGCCTTCATCGCCTACAAGATCGTCGATGTGCTGATCGGGCTGCGTGTGCCGGAAGACGAAGAGCGCGAAGGCCTCGACATCACCGCCCACGGCGAGTCGGCCTACCACTACTGAAACACCGCCCGGCCCGCGAGGGCCGGGCAGACCGGACAGGCCCGGCGCGACGCGCCGGGCGACAGTGCAACTCCTCCGAAGCAGCAACTTCAGCGCCCCGGCATCCGGGGCGCTTTTTTTTGCCGTCCGCCTGCAACGGGCGATCGTTGCGCGGACGACAATCGCCGCCGCGGCCGAAGGCTAAACTCGCGGCTTGCGCGGTCGGTGGCCGCGATGCGAATGGAGGTAGTCAGCGTGGATCATCAGGCCAGCATCATCATGCCCGGCGGCAACCGCTATGACATCCATCTGGCCGCCGACGAGGTCGCGGCGGTCGATGCGACCACGGCGCGCGCCATGATCGGCGAGGCCTTTGCCGAGGCCGGTCTCGAGACGACGAATCCGGTCGGCAAGATCCTGCTGGTGGATCAGATCCTGTTGCTGGCGCGCGAACACAAGGAGGCCCTGTGGGCCGCGCCCGACACGCGCACCAAGCTGTTCCTCGTTGCCGTGCTCGCCGCACTGCGCCGGCCGACCGTCACCATCGACCTGGCCAACCAGCGGCTCTGAGCGGGACACAGCACGGCGCGTGGCGCCAAGCGCCGTGTCACCACCACTGTAGTTTCGCGGCGACGGCGGCTTTCTAACCGGTGCCGGCCGTGGCATGCCACAGCCGCAAATGTTCCAGATCGAGATCGCCGGCGCCGGCGAGTACCACGCGGGCGTCGTCGAAATCCTCGTCCGCCGTGTAGCCGCCGCGGGTGATCACCGTCGGGATCCCCGCCGCATGGCTGGCGGCAAGGCCGTGGGCCGAGTCTTCCACCGCGATGCAGTCGCGCGCCGGCACGCCAAGGCGCTCGAGGACCCAGTTGTAGAGATCGGGCGCCGGCTTCTTGGGCATCTTCAGCTCGCCCGAGGCGATGGCCTCGAACCACGTATCGCCCTGCGGGCCGAGGTTGGCCTGCAGCAGGCCGACGATGTTCTCGCGCTTGGAGCTCGATGCGATCGCCAGACGCAGGCCTTCGGTGCGCGCATCGCAGATCAGCTGGCCGATTTCGGGCCGCAGGCGGATGGTGCCGCTGGTCAGCAGCCGCTGGTAATGCACCGTCTTGAGTTCGTGCAGGCGGTCGAGCAGGGCTTCGAAATCGGGGCGCTGCGCGGTCGCCGGATCGGCGTTTTGCGCATAGTGGCGCATGCGCTCCTTGCCGCCGGTCACGCCGAGCAGCGTGCCGTAGAAGGCTTCATCCCAGAACCACGGCAGGCCGGCCTCGGCAAAGGCCGCGTTGAAGGCAGGGCGATGACCGTCGCGCTCGGTGTCCGCGAGCGTGCCATCGACGTCGAATATGAGTGCGCGCAGCGCCATGAGTACCTCCTTGCACGGCCGCCCGGAACGTGGCGGCGGCCACAGTCTAGCAAGCCGTCGAAGCGCCGGACTGTCCTGCGTCAAGGCCTGCCCGGCGCGGGCTGCTAGACTCCGCGCGAAACGCGCCGGGCGGCCGTGCCGCCTTCGCTGGATGGCGCGCCTGCCCACGGAGAACGATCTTGAAATCGACCCGCAGCGTCGGTACCGACTACTACCATCAGGTGGTGGATTGCCAGTGGGCCTGCCCGGCCCACACGCCGGTTCCGGAGTACATCCGCCTCATCGCCGCCGGCCGCTATGCCGACGCCTACCTGATCAACTGGCATTCCAACGTCTTTCCCGGCATCCTCGGCCGCGTCTGCGATCGACCCTGCGAGCCGGCGTGCCGACGCGGTCGCGTCGATGCCGAGCCGGTCGCCATCTGCCGCCTCAAGCGCGTTTGCGCCGACCTCAAGGACGACATCGCGCCGCGCCTGCCCAAGGCCCCGGTCAAGAAGAACGGCAAGCGCATCGCTTGCGTCGGCGCCGGCCCGGCATCGCTGACGCTCGCACGCGACCTCGCGGTGCTCGGCTACGAGATCACGATCTTCGACGGCGCGCACCAGCCCGGCGGCATGATGCGCAGCCAGATTCCGAAGTTCCGCCTGCCCGACGCGGTGATCGACGAGGAATGCGCCTACGTAACCGACCTGGGCGTGAACATGGTGTACGAGCGCTGGATCGGCAGCCTCAATGCGCTGCTGGCCGAGGACTGGGATGCCATCTTCGTCGGCACCGGCGCGCCCAAGGGTCGCGATGCCGACATCCCCGGCCGGCAGGAAGCCGCGGCGCACATCCATGTCGGCATCGAATGGCTGGCGAATGTCGCCTTCGGCCATGTGGACAAGGTCTCGAAGCGGGTCATCGTGCTCGGTGGCGGCAACACGGCGATGGACTGCTGCCGCTCGGCCCGTCGTCTGGGCGGCGAGGACGTCAAGGTCATCGTGCGCAGCGGCTTCGACGAGATGAAGGCCTCGCCGTGGGAAAAGGAGGATGCGCAGCACGAGGGCATCCCGATCCTCAACATGCGCGTGCCGAAGGCCTTCGTCCATGACGGCGGCAAGCTCTCCGGCGTGAGCTTCGAGATCGTGCGCGCCGAATACGACGACAAGGGTCGCCGCTCGCTGATCCCCACCGGCGAGCCGGACGAATTCCACGCCTGCGACGAAGTGCTGGTCGCCATCGGCCAGGAGAACAGCTTCCCGTGGATCGAGCGCGACAGCGGCGTCGATTTCAACAAGTGGGGCCTGCCGGTGCTCGACGAAGCGACGCTGCAATCGACGCTGCCGAAGGTCTTTTTCGGCGGCGACGCGGCGCTCGGGCCGAAGAACATCATCACCGCCGTGGCCCAGGGCCATCAGGCGGCGATCTCCATCGACCGCTTCTGCCGCGGCCTCGACCTCAAGGCGCGGCCGCCGGCGACCCTCGTCGCGATGAGCCAGAAGATGGGCATCCACGAGTGGAGCTACGACAACCGCGTGTCCGAAGAGGCGCGCCGGAAGGTGCCGACGAAGACGCTGCAGAAGGCGCTCAAGGACATCAAGCTCGAGCTCGAAACCGGCTTCGATCCGCTGCTCGCCTGCGCCGAGGCCGATCGCTGCCTGAACTGCGACGTGCAGACGGTATTCACCGACAAGCTGTGCATCGAGTGCGACGCCTGCGCCGACATCTGCCCGACCGAATGCATCACCTTCACCGCGCCCGAGACCGAGGAAGCCGCGCTGCGCGGCAAGCTGAAGGTGCCGGCCACGCACATGGACCAGGAGATCCTCGTCTCCGGCCCGCTCAAGACCAGCCGTGTGATGGTCAAGGACGAAAACGTCTGCGTACATTGCGGGCTGTGCGCCGAGCGCTGCCCGACCGGCGCGTGGGACATGCAGAAGACCTTCATCCAGACCGCCCAGGCCGGCGCGGAGGTGACCCGGAAATGAACGCACGTACTGCTTCGCCCGCGCGCATCGAGCGCGTCAATGATTTCGTCATCAAGTTTGCCAACATCAACGGCTCGGGCTCCGCTTCCGCCAACGAGATCTTCGCCCGCGCGATCATCCGCATGGGCGTCTCGGTGGCGCCGCGCAACATCTTCCCGTCGAACATCCAGGGCATGCCGACGTGGTACGAGGTGCGCGTCTGCGACGCCGGCTGGCTCGGCCGCCGCGGCGGCTGCGACATGATGGTGGCGATGAACCCGCAGACGTGGGATCGCGACCTGGCCGAGATCGCGCCCGGCGGCTACCTGTTCTACGACTCGACGCGTGCCTTGCCGCGCTCGAAGTTCCGCGACGACATCACCGTGCTCGGGCTGCCGCTCACCGAGATCGCCGCGCGCACCTACACCGACGTGCGCCAGCGGCAACTGTTCAAGAACATCATGTACGTCGGCGCGCTGGCGGCGCTGCTGTCGATCGACTTCGCCATCGTCGAGCAGTTGCTCGCCGAACAGTTCCGCGGCAAGGACGCGTTGCTGGCCGCCAACGTCGGCGCGCTCAAGCTCGGCTTCGATGCCGCCCGCGCCGAGCTGCCGTGCCCGATCGGCCTCACCGTGGCGCGCGCACACAGCGTCGGCGAGCGCATCTTCATGAACGGCAACGACGCCGCGGGCCTGGGCGCCGTGTACGGCGGCGCGACCGTGGCGGCGTGGTATCCGATCACGCCATCGACGTCGCTGATCGAGGCCTTCTCGACCTACTGCCGCAAATATCGCACCGATCCGGACAACGGCATGGCGCGCTACGCGATAGTGCAGGCCGAAGACGAGCTGGCTTCGATCGGCATGGTCATCGGCGCGTCGTGGAACGGCGCCCGCGCCTTCACCGCCACCTCCGGGCCGGGCATCTCGCTGATGCAGGAGTTCTTCGGTCTGGCCTACTTCGCCGAGGTGCCGGCGGTGATCTTCAACGTCCAGCGCGGCGGCCCCAGCACCGGCATGCCGACGCGCACGCAGCAGTCCGACCTGATCTCCTGCGCCTACGCTTCGCACGGCGACACCAAGCACGTGCTGCTGTTCCCCGAAGACCCCTACGAGTGCTTCACCATGGGCGCGCAGGCCTTCGACCTCGCCGAGCGGCTGCAAACGCCGGTGTTCGTCATGCTCGACCTCGACATCGGCATGAACGAACGGCTGTGCAAGCCCTTCGACTGGGACGACAGCCGCCGCTACGACCGCGGCAAAGTGATGACCGCCGCCGAGCTGGAGGCCGGCAAGAATTTCGGCCGCTACCTCGACGTCGATGGCGACGGCATACCGTGGCGGACGATCCCCGCCACGCATCCGACCAAAGGCGCCTTCTTCTCGCGCGGCACCACGCGCAACGCCTACGCCAAATACAGCGAGGCCGGCACCGACTACGTTTACAACATGGAGCGGCTGCGGCGCAAGTTCGAGACGGCCAGGACGCTGGTGCCGGCACCGCTGATCGACGCCGGCGCGCAAAGCCGCATCGGCGTCGTCTACTACGGCTCGACGGCGCCGGCGATGGACGAAGCCGCGGCGATGCTGGCCGCGCAGGACGTCGCCGTCGATCGCTGCCGCGTGCGCGGCTTTCCGTTCGCCGACGAGATCATCCGCTTCATCGACGCGCATGACCATGTCTTCGTCGTCGAGCAGAACGAATCGGGGCAACTGCGCATGCTGCTGCTCACCGAAGGCGACTGCGACCCGAAAAAGCTCATCAAGCTGCTGCACTACGACGGCACGCCGATCACCGCCGGCTTCATCGCCGACGGCATCCGCCGCACGCTCGAACAACGCAACATCGCGCCCTTGCGCAAGGTGGCGTCATGAGCGCCCGCCGCCGCGCCGCCCCGAGGCGGGCGCCGCCAATCAACCGAAGCCGCGCAGCGGCGAACTGTCGTCACCCCCTTGCTCGGCAAGGGATAGGGAGGGAATGCCCATGACTTATCTCGCCAAGCCCAAACTCGCCCGGCTGGAGATGCCGAAGAACGCGCTCGGCTACACGCGGCGCGACTACGAAGGGGCGATCTCGACGCTCTGCGCCGGCTGCGGCCACGACTCGATTTCCGCCGCCATCGTGCAGGCCTGCTTCGACCTCGACATCGAGCCGCATCGCGTGGCCAAACTCTCCGGCATCGGTTGCTCGTCGAAGACGCCGGATTACTTCCTGGGCAACTCGCACGGCTTCAATACCACCCACGGTCGCATGCCGTCGGTATTGACCGGCGCCGCGCTGTCCAATCGCGACCTCATCTACCTCGGCGTCTCCGGCGATGGCGATTCGGCTTCCATCGGCTTCGGCCAGTTCGCCCACGCCATGCGCCGCGGCGTGAACATGACCTATCTGGTCGAGAACAACGGCGTGTATGGCCTCACCAAGGGCCAGTTCTCGGCGACCACCGACAAGGGCTCGAAGAACAAGCGCGGCGTGGTCAACAGCGACAGTCCGATCGACCTCGTCACCGTCGCGCTGCAGCTGGGCGCAAGCTTTGTCGGCCGCAGCTTCTCGGGCGACAAGGAGCAGCTCGTGCCGCTGATCAAGGCCGCCATCCGCCATCGCGGCCCGGCCTTCATCGACATCCTCAGCCCCTGCGTCACCTTCAACAACCACGCCGGCTCGACCAAGAGCTACGACTACGTGCGCGAGCACAACGAGTCGGTGAACCGGCTCGATTTCATCCTGCCGCGCGACCCGATCACCGCGCGCTACGAGCCGGGCAGCGTGCGCCGCGTCGTGCAGCACGACGGCTCGGTGCTGCTGCTGCGCAAGGTCGCCAGCGACTACGATCCGACCGACCGCATCGGCGCCATGAACCACCTGCAGGAACGCAAGGCACTGGGCGAGATCGTCACCGGCCTGATCTTCGTCGATAGCACCGCCGACGACATCCACGGCCACCTCAACACCGTCGAAAAGCCGCTCAACCAGCTTGGCGACGCCTACCTGTGTCCCGGCAGCAAGGTGCTTGACGCCTTCAACGCCGCACATCGGTAGCCATTCGCGTCAAGCGCCGTGCGACCACCACTGTAGTTTGGTGATCCGCCGATGAGACTGCATACCTCGAAGGGCGCGCCGAATCCGCGCCGCGTCGACATCTTCCTCGCCGAGAAGGGCATCGTCATCGAGCGCGTACTCGTCGACCTGAACAGCCAGCAGCACAAGGCAGACGACTTTCGCGCCCGCAATCCGATCGCACGCGTGCCGGTGCTCGAACTCGACGATGGCCGCTGCCTGCCCGAATCGCGCGCCATCTGCGGCTACATCGAAAGCCTGTATCCAGCGCCGAACCTGATGGGCGTCGATGCCACCGAGCGTGCGTTCGTCGAAGCGTCCGATCGGCAGGTCGAATTCTCCATCTTCCTGACCATTGCCAACGCCGTGCGCCATGCCCATCCCGGGTTGGCGACGCTGGAAGTGCCGCAGTTTCCCGACTTCGGCGCCTCGCAACTGGGCAAGCTCACCGGCAACGCCCGCTGGCTCGACGAGCGTCTTGCCACGCAGCCGTATGTGGCCGGCGAACGCTTCACCATCGCCGACATCACCGCCGTGTGCGCCATCGACTTCGCGCGGCTGATGAAATGGAAGCCGGCCGACGCGGGCCTCGCCCACATCGCCGCGTGGCGCGAGCGCGTCGGCCAGCGGCCCTCGCTCACCGCCTGAGCCCGCGCCGTCCCGCTACTTCTGTCGTTTGCTGCGCGTCAGATCGCGCGGCGCAGCGCGGCAAGCTGTTCGTCGAGGCGCTGGCGCAATCCCGCGTCATCGCCGCCCTGCACCTTCAGCGCGTTGGCCGTGCCGGCGATGTTCACGATCAGGTCGCGGCGTTGCGCGACGCGCAACGCGTCTTCGCGGGTATCGGCATGCCGCTCGCACCAGTAATGGCAGAACTGGGTCGTGCAAATGACATCGCCCGGACGCCGCCGGAACGTGCCGTCGAGCAGGTTGCCTTGCGCCACATCGGGGCAATGGCGGACATTGCCCTGGGGGTCGATCTGGACGAAAGTGCGCCCGGCGCCGCAGCGCCGGCCAACGTAATCCGGCAGGTCGTGAAGCCAGGTGTCGTCGTCGAACGGGTAGATCGGCGGCGGCTCGGGCAGGCGCGCGAGCAGCGGCGCGTAGTGCGCCCGCGCTCGCGTCAGCGCGGTGCGGAACTGCTCGCGCTCGGCCTCGGTGTAGCTCGCCGGGTAGGGCTTGCCGAGATAGACGGTGCGCAGCAGCTTCGGTACCACGACGATGCCGTAGGCATCCAGCCGGCGCGCGATGGCGGCCATCCCGGCCAGCACCTGCGGCGTGGCGACGACGCTGGCCATGATGGGGAAGGCCTTGTCGCGCAGGCGGTTGAAGTGCGTGATGAAGGCGCCGTCACCGTCGCGCGCCTGGCGCTCCAGCGGGTGGAAGGCGGCATGCACCATGCGCACGCGCGCGGGATCGACGGTGTCGGCGAACGTCTGCCACGCGCGCGGCACGAGGTTGCTGTTCACGCTCAGCCAGTGCCGCGCCGTCAGGCGCCGGCAAAGGTCGGCGAACGCCGGGTGCAGGCTTGGTTCGCCGCCGGTGAGGTTGATCAGCCAGACCAGGCCCGTGGCATCGAAGGCGCGCTGCCAATCGGCGTTGGCGGCCAACTCCGGCCGCTTGCTGCCCAGCAGCGCGGGCGGGAAGAAACAGTAGTCGCACCGATAGTTGCAGGTGTGGAACAGCGTCCAGCCGGCTTCGATGTCGTGGTCGCCTGCACGCATGCGAAGAGCCTTTCCGCGCGGCGGATTCGGGTGCGCTACAACCCGCCGACGACACGCCAGGCATTCACGGCGGCCAGATGGATCTGCCGTCGTGCGCTGCGTTGCGCCAGATGCGCGAGCAAGGCATCGTGATGCGCGTCGAGTTGCTCGATGCGATTGGCGACGCCGGCCGCGACGCGCGCATCGACCAGCGGCAGGCGCGCGAGTTGCGCCTGCGCGGCGCGGTGTGCGGCAACTGTGGCCGGGCCACCCCACGCCAACACGGCCAGCGCATCGGCGACCTCGCGAAACGCGGTCTGCACGACCTGCTCGTAGTCGGCGACGGCGGCGATCTCGCGCGCCTTGGCCAGGTCGTGCTCGGCCTCGCGCTTGCCGGCGTCGAAGAGCGGCAGGCGGAGCAGCGGCACGAAGTTCCACGTGTTGCTGCCGGCGGCGAACAGCCCCGACAGCGCATCGCTCGCCGTGCCGGCGCCTGCCGTCAGCGAAATGCGCGGGAAAAACGCGGCGCGCGCGGCGTCGACATTCGCTTGCGCCGCCGTCAGGCGTTGTTCCGCGGCGGCGACATCCGGTCGCCGCAGCAGCACGTCGCTGGGCAGGCCGACGGGCAAGGCGGGATATTCGGGTAGCGGCGGCAGGATGGTGGAGGCTTCGCCAGCGCCGGCCGGCGCCGGTTCGATGGCGCCCAGGGCCGCATGCAGGGCAGCCCAGTCGGGTTCGGCGCCGCACAGCAGGCGCAACAGATTCTCGCCGTTGGCGCGATTGCGGCGCGCGACCAGCGCGTCGGCCTGCGCCGAATGCACGGCAACCTCGGCGACATGCAGTTCGATGTCGCCAGCCAGGCCGACGTCGCGGCGCGCGCGCACGAGGTCGCGGCGCTGCGCGCGGTTGGCCTGTACGCGCCCCAGCAGGGCCTCGCGGGCGAGCAGGTCGACGTAATCGTAGGTCGCCGCGGCGACATTGCCGATGAGCGACAGGCGCACCGCCCGTTGTGCTTCGGTACTGGCGAGCACCGCCGCACGGGCGGCGGCATCGAGCGCGGCCAGGCGGCCCCAGAAGTCGAGCTCCCAGTTCGCGCCCAAGCCGACGTCATAGCGTTGGCTGGTGCCGCCCTGGTCGCGGTTGCCCAGGCCGTCAGGCTGATGCTGCACATTGCGTTGCGCGGTGGCATCGAGCGTCGGGCGCAGCGCCGCGCCGGAAAGCCCGGCCTGCGCGCGGGCTTCGAGCAGGCGCGCGGCGGCCAGACGCGCATCGCGGCTGTTGGCGAGCGCCAGCGCGATCGTCGCCTGCAGCGCCGGCTCGGCGAAGAACGCGCGCCAGCTCGGCGCGGCGCTTGCGGCGTCATCCGCCGTGTCGCCACCACTGTAGTTTGGCGGCGACGGCCCGGCGATGGCGGCGACATCCGCCGGCCAGTTCGGCGGTACCGGTGCGGGCGGCACCGCGGGTGCGAAGACGCCGGCACAACCGGACAGCAGCGTGGCGGAAAGTGCGGCACACGCGATCCTCATCGATGCCCCTTCTTGCCGGGGAACCAGCGGCTGATCACCAGATAGAACACCGGGGCGAGATAAATGGCCAGCACGGTCGCCGCGATCATGCCGCCCATGACGCCCGTACCGATGGCATGGCGGCCGTTGGCGCCGGCGCCGCTGGAGATCGCCAACGGCAGCACGCCGCAGATGAAGGCGATCGAGGTCATCAGGATCGGCCGCAGGCGCAGCCGGCAGGCTTCGAGCGTCGCCTCGACGAGATCGGCGCCTTCCTCGCGCAGGTGCCGTGCGAACTCGACGATGAGGATGGCATTCTTGGCCGACAGGCCGATGATGGCGATGAGGCCGACCTTGAAATACACGTCGTTGGGCAGGCCGCGCAGCATCACGGCAACGACGGCGCCGAAGACGCCGAGCGGCACCACCATCAACACCGCGACGGGGATCGACCAGCTCTCGTAGAGCGCGGCCAGCACGAGAAAGACGACGATGATCGAGACGGCGAACAGCAGCGGTGCCTGGCTGCCGGCGACGCGTTCTTCGTATGACGCGCCGGCCCAGTCGTAGCCGATGCCAGGGGGCAGCTTGGCGGCGATCTCCTCCATCGCCGCCATGGCTTCGCCGGTGCTGCGCCCGGGCGCCGGGCCGCCGGAGAGCTTCATCGCCGGCAGGCCGTTGAAGCGGTCGAGCTTGGGTGAGCCGGCGATCCACTGCGCGCTGGCGATTTCGCCGAGCGACACCATCCCGCCGCGCGCGTTCTTCAGCGGCACGCGCAGCACATCCTCGGGCGTGCGCCGGGTATCCGAATCGGCCTGCATGATGACGCGCAGGATGCGGCCCTCGCGCACGAAGTCGTTGATGTAGGCGTTGCCAAGCATCGCCTGCAGGGTGTCGTTGAGCACGGCAAGGTCGATGCCGAGCGCGCGCGCCTTGAGGCGATCGACATTCACCTGCAGCTGCGGGCCGGCTTCCTGACCCTCGGGCCGCACGCCGGCCACCGCCGGGTGCTGTGCCGCCAGGCCCAGCGCCATGTTGCGCGCGGCGAGCAGCGCATCGCGGCCGAGGCCGGCACGGTCCTGCAGGCGCAGATCGAAACCGCCCAGCGCCGCCAGCTCGGGAATCGGCGGCACATTGACGGCGAAGATCATCGCCTGCTTGATGCGGAAAAACACCTGATTGACGCGCTGGACGATGGCCGGCGCGCTGCTGCCTTCGCCGGGCCGCTGGTCCCAGCCTTTCAGACGCACGAAGGTGATGGCGCCGTTCTGTCCGCGCCCGAAAAACGAGAAGCCGGCGACACCGACCACGTGTTCGACTTCCGGTTGCGCAAGGTAGTGCTTCTCGACGGCGTCGAGCACCTCGAGCGTGCGCTCGCGCGTCGCCCCGGGCGGCAGCTGGATCACGCTGACGAAGTATCCCTGATCCTCGTCGGGCAGGAAGCTGCCCGGCAGCTTGGCGAGCAGCCAGCCGGTAAGGCCGAGCAGCAGCAGGTAGAGCAGCATCCAGCGGCCGGGTCGCCCGAGCATGCGGGACACGCGCGCGCGGTAGCGCTCGGTGAAGCGCGCGAAGGCGCGGTTGAAGGCGCCAAGCGGACCGCGCGTGGGCAGCACGCCGGCGCCCGGATGGTCGAGCAGCGTGGCGCACAGCGCCGGTGTCAGCGTGAAGGCCATCAGTGCCGAAAAGCCCATCGCCAGCACCAGCGTGATGGCGAACTGGCGGTAGATGGCGCCGACGGAGCCGCCGAAGAAGGCCATCGGCACGAAGACCGCCGAGAGCACCAGCGTGATGGCGATAATGGCGCCGATGATCTGGTCCATGGCCTTGCGCGTGGCCTCGCGCGCCGGCAACCCCTCGGTGGTCATGATGCGTTCGACGTTCTCGACGACGACAATGGCATCATCGACGACGAGACCGATGGCCAGCACCATGGCGAACAGCGTCAGCACGTTGATCGAGAAGCCGATGGCCCACAGGCCCACGGTGGCGCCGACCAGCGCCACCGGCACGACGATGGTCGGGATGAAGGTGGCGCGCAGGTTGCCCATGAACAGGTACATCACGACGAATACCAGCGCCATCGCCTCGAACAGCGTGGTGACGACTTCGCGGATCGAGATGTCCACGAACGTGGACACGTCGTAGGGCACGGTCCAGGCCATGCCGGGCGGGAAGAAGCGTTGCAGTTCCGCCATGCGCGCGCGCACGGCGCGGGCGACGTCGAGCGCATTGGCATCCGGTGCGAGGCGGATTGCCACCGAGGCGTTCGGCAGACCGTCGATGCGCGCCGTGATGTCGTAGGCGGCCGCGCCCAGCTCGATGCGGGCAACGTCGCGCAGGCGCACGCTGGCGCCGCCCGCGGACGTGCGCAGCAGCACGTCGCCGAACTCGGCCGGCGTCGACAGCCGCGAGCGCAGCACGATCGGCGCGGAGATCTCCTGTCCGGGCGACGCGGGCAAGAGGCCGATCTGGCCGGTGGCGAGCTGGACGTTTTGGGCCCGCACCGCGGCGGCGACCTCGGCCGGCGTCAGGGCATAGGCCCGCAATTTCTCCGGCAGCAGCCAGATGCGCATGGCGTAATCGGTGCCGAACAGCGTCGCCTCGCCGACGCCGGGCACCCGGCGCACTGCCTCCAGCACATTGGCCGATGCATAGCTGCCCAGCTGCACGGCGTCGAAACTGCGGTCGGGCGAATTGATGGAAATGAACATCAGGTAATTGCGCGCCGCCTGCGCAACCGTCACGCCGAGCCGGCGGACGTCTTCAGGCAGGCGTGCCTCGACGCGCTTGAGCCGGTTCTGCGTTTCCACCGATGCCAGGTCGAGTTCGGTGCCGGCCTCGAAGGTCAGCGTGATGGTACCGATGCCCTGCTCGGCGGCGGAGTCGACATGGAGCAGGCGGTCGATGCCGTTGAGCTCCTGCTCGACCAACGCCACGGCGGTTTCCTCGACCACTTGCGCCGACGCGCCGGGGTAGTTGAGCGAGATGGCCAGCGACGGCGGCGCCACCGCGGGATAGCTGGCGACCGGCAATTGACGCACCGCCAGCGCGCCGACGAACAACACCAGCAGCGCGATGACCCACGCGAAGATGGGTCGGTCGATGAAAAAGCGCGCGATCACGTGCGGCCCTGCGGGCGTCAGGGCTTCGCCGACGCCGCGGGCTTTGCCGGGTCGAGCACGGGCGCGCCCGGCTGCCACGGCATGGGCGTGACCTCGCTGCCGGGTCGTGCCTTCTGGAGTCCGTTGACGATGACCCGGTCGCCGGCCGCCAGTCCCTTGGCGACGATGAAATGGCCGCCCGCCATGCCGCCGGTGACGATGGGCCTGGGCACCACCTTGTTGTCGGCGTCGACCAGGAGCACGCTTTGCGTGTCGTTGGCGGCGATGACGGCACGCTGCGGTACGGTCAGCGCTTCAGCCAGCTGGGCGCGCGGCAGGCGCACGCGAACGAAGGTGCCGGGCAGCAGCTCGCCGGCCGGATTGGGGAATTCGGCACGATGGACGAGCGCGCCGGTGGCCGCATCGACCGCGAGATCGCTGAAGCGCAGGCGGCCGCGCTGCGGATGGAGGCTGCCGTCCTCGCGCACCAGCTCGACCTCGGCATCCTTGGGCAAGGTGGCCTTGCCGCCGGCGAGCAGCTGCCGCAACGCCAGCCAATCGGCATGGCTTTGCGTGAACTCGACGCGCACCGGATCGATCTGCTCGATGGTGACCAGGTGGGTTGCCTCGCCCCGGCCGACCAACGCGCCTTCGGTAACCAGCGAGCGACCGGCGCGTCCCGAGATGGGCGCAGTCGGCGTGGCGTTCTCGAGATCGAGCCGGGCCCTGGCGAGGGCCGCCTCGGCCACGGCGACACGCGCCATCTGGGCGTCGATTTCCTGCGCGCTGACGGCGCCCGAGTCGCGCAGCGGGCGATAGCGTGCGAGCAGGGCGCCGGCATTGGCCAGCTCCGCCGCTGCGGATTTGGCCGCGGCGTCGAAGGCGCGCGGATCGATCCGGTAGAGCGGTGTCCCGGCGCGAACCGCGGCGCCGTCGGCAAACAGCTGCCGTTCGAGCACGCCCTCGACGCGCGCGCGCACTTGTGCCGTGCGCAGCGCCAGCACGCGGCCGGGCAGGTCGTCGGTGAGCACGGCGGGTGCGCTGCGCAGCGTCAGCACGTCGACCGTGGCCGGGGGCGGCGTATTGCCCGCCGGCGCCGGGCCGGATGGCGCCTCGCTTTTGCCGCAGGCGGCAATGACGATGAACAGCAGTGGCGCGAGGCGCCTACGCAGCGGCATCATGCGGGGCGAATCCGATCAAGCCCTGGCGTCCAGCCAACCGGTCAAGGCATCGAAGGGCATCGGCCGCGCGAAGTGGAAGCCTTGGACTTCGTCGCAGCCGAGCGCGCGCAGGGCATCGGCCTGCGCCTGGGTTTCGACCCCTTCGGCCAGCGTCGACATGCGCATCTGGCGCCCGAGCTCGACGATGGTCTGGGCCAGTTGCGGCGATTGCGCATCGAGCGTGCGCACGAACATGCGGTCGATCTTGATGCGGTCGGCACGCAGCTGATCGAGGTATGACAGCGACGAATAGCCGGTACCGAAGTCGTCGATGGCCACGGCGATGCCGCGCGCGCGGATCGCTTCGATCTGCGCAAAGGCATCGGCGAGACCAAGGATGGACACGCCTTCGGTGACTTCGATTTCGAACTGCCCGGGCGGAATGGCGGCGCGCTCGACAGCAGAGCACAAGCGCTCGACGAACTCGGGTTGCTTGAACTGTTGCGGCGAGACATTGACGGCCATGCGGATGTCCGGATGGCCCGCGGCGCGCAGCGCCACCAGCGCGGCGAGCGCGGTTTCGATCACCCAGTAGCCGATCGGCACAATCAACCCGGAATGCTCGGCAAGCGGAATGAACTGGTCGGGCGGAATGAAGATGCCGTCGTCTTGTCGCCAGCGCAAGAGCGCCTCGACGCCCCGCACCTCGCCGTCGGCCAGTGCCAATTGCGGCTGGTATTCGAGGAACAGTCCGTTGCGGCGGAACACCAGCCCGAGGTCGTGGAGCAGGCGACTGCGATCGCGCGTCTGCGCCGACAGGTCGGGACTGTAGGTGCCGTGCCGGCCGATGCCGCGCAATTTGACGCGCTTGATGACGATCGTCGCGTCCTTGATGATGTCGAGCGCGGAACCTTCCACGTCGTCTGCCACGACGAGGGCGCTGGAGACGGTGGCCGCGCGTTCCTCGCCGTCGATGAGGAAGGGCCGTTCGAGCAGTTCGCGCCACGGCGTGCGCGCGAACTGCTCGGGCAGGCCGAGCAGCGCGAAGGTATCGGCGCCCAGACGGCCGATCAGTACGTCGGCCGGCAGGCCCTCGCGCAAGCGCGCGCCGATGGCGCACAGCAGCTTGTCGCCGTAAACGTGGCCGAACATGTCGTTGATTTCGGCGAACTGGTCGACGTCGAGCAGGACGATCGCGGTATCGGCCCGCGGTAGCGTATCGAGGCGGCGGTCGAGCTCGACGGCAAACGCGCGGCGGCTTGCCAGGCCGGTCAATTGGTCGGTGAAGGCCATGTGCGACAGGCGCGCGACCAGCTGGACGTTCTCGCTGCACACCGACACGGTGGTACAGAAGACATCGAGCATCTGACGCGAGACAGCCGGCATGCGCGTGCCGCCTTGCAGGTAGGCGACCATCGCCTGACCGCGCGCGGACGGAATGTAGAGCGCTGCACCGCGGGCATCGAGCAACGTGTGCGTCTTGGCCAGTGCCTCGCGGACCATCTCGACGCCTTGCGGGCAAATGCCATTCACGGCATCGAGCGGATCGCCCGGATGCGCATCGCAGCCGCCCGCCACGGCTGCCAGCGCATGGTCGCCGGCCGTGGTGGGCGACACGAGCATGCCGCGTCCGGGCAGATCGAGCAGTACGGCAGCGCGCTCAAGGACGGCCTCCGCAAATGCGGCGTGGTCGGCGCAGTTGATCAGGCGGTTGCCGGTGTCGACCACCAGTTCGAGCGCATTGCGGTCGGCGTCGATGCGACACAACTGCTGGTAGGCGCGCACGGCGGCGGTGATCGCGGTGTAGAGCTTGACGCGCGAGAGTTCGCTCTTGGTGCGGTAGTCGTTGATCTCGTATCGGCGTATGGTCTCGATCTCTGGCGCATAACCCGGCTGGCCGGTACGCAGGATGATCTGGGTGTTGGTCAGCCCGAGGTCGCGGCGGATGGTGGTGACCGCCGAGAGGCCGGCCGACTCGCTTTCCATGACGACATCGAGCAGGATCACGGCGACGTCCTGCTCCTGCATCAGCAGGTCGATGGCATCGAGCGCGCTGTAGGCATGCAGAAAGCTGACCGGACGATCGAGGATGGTGATGCCGGCGAGGGCGAACTCGGTGGCGTGATGAACGTCTTCGTCGTCATCGACGATCAGGATGCGCCACGGCGCCGCGTGGGGCAACGCCGCGACCGCTGCGGGATCGTCGGTGAAGACGACCAGATCCGAGGTGTCGTCGCTCATTCGCGCGCAACCCCGCGGCGCAGCCGAATGGATGCGTACGTCATGACGCGGCCGGCGCCGTCGCAAACGATGGACATGCGGCCGATTGTACCGCGCGGGCCGCACGCGTCGCGCCCGACCTGCCGCGAATCGACAGGCGCCGTGCCACCACCACTGTAGTTTGGGCGCGCTGCAATAACTGCAAAACAAGACGGGCGCCCGCAGGCGCCCGTCAGGCTTCGTGCTGACGCGATCAGTGTCCGCGCTTGCGCAGGCGGTCGATGGCTGCCAACTGCGCGACGGCTTCGGCCAATTCGGCCTGCGCGCGGGCGTAGTCGATTTCCGAGGCGCGCGAAGCGAGTGCTTCCTCGGCCTTCTGCTTGGCCTCGAGGGCCTTTGCCTGATCGAGATCGGCACCGCGGATGGCCGTGTCGGCAAGCACGGTGACAAGGCCGGGCTGCACTTCGAGCAGTCCGCCGGCGACGAAGATGAGCTCTTCCTTGTCGCCGCCGGGCAGCTTGATGCGCACTTCGCCGGGCTTGATGCGCGTCATCAGCGGCATGTGGCCGGGCAGGATGCCCAGTTCGCCGGCTTCGCCGGGCAGGGCAACGAACTCGGCGAGGCCGGAGAAGATCGCGGCTTCGGCACTGACGACGTCGACGTGGATGGTCATGGCCATGATGGGACTGTCCTTCGCGCTTATTGCAGCGTCTTGGCCTTTTCGAAGGCTTCTTCGATGCCGCCGACCATGTAGAAGGCCTGTTCGGGAAGGCTGTCGCACTCGCCATCGACGATCATCTTGAAGCCCTTGATGGTGTCGGCCAGCGGCACGATCTTGCCCGGGGAGCCGGTGAACACTTCGGCAACGTTGAACGGCTGCGACAGGAAACGCTGGATCTTGCGGGCGCGAGAAACGGCGAGCTTGTCTTCGGGGGCCAGCTCGTCCATGCCGAGAATGGCGATGATGTCGCGCAGTTCCTTGTAGCGCTGCAGGTTGGCCTGCACGCGGCGGGCAACCAGGTAGTGCTCTTCACCGACGACCAGCGGATCGAGCTGGCGCGACGTGGAGTCGAGCGGATCGACGGCCGGGTAGATGCCCAGCGCGGCGATGTCGCGGGAAAGCACCACGGTGGCATCAAGGTGCAGGAAGGTGGTGGCTGGCGACGGGTCGGTCAAGTCGTCCGCCGGCACGTACACCGCCTGGATCGACGTGATCGAGCCGACCTTGGTCGAGGTGATGCGCTCCTGCAGACGGCCCATTTCGTCGGCCAGCGTCGGCTGATAACCCACGGCGGACGGCATCCGGCCCAGCAACGCGGACACTTCGGTTCCGGCCAGCGTATAGCGATAGATATTGTCGATGAAGAGCAGGATGTCGCGACCTTCGTCACGGAACTTCTCGGCCATCGTAAGGCCGGTCAGCGCGACGCGCAGTCGGTTGCCGGGCGGCTCGTTCATCTGGCCGAACACCATGGCGACCTTGTCGAGCACCTTCGACTCGTCCATCTCGTGATAGAAGTCGTTGCCCTCGCGCGTGCGCTCGCCGACGCCGGCGAACACCGAGTAGCCACCGTACGACTTGGCGATGTTGTTGATGAGTTCCATCATGTTCACCGTCTTGCCGACGCCGGCACCGCCGAACAGGCCGATCTTGCCGCCCTTGGCGAACGGGCAGATCAGGTCGATGACCTTGATGCCGGTAGGCAGCAGATCGACCGACGGCGACAGCTCGTCGAACTTCGGCGCCTTGGCGTGGATCGGGCGGCGCTCGTCGCAGGGGATCGGGCCCGCTTCGTCGATCGGGCGACCGAGGACGTCCATGATGCGGCCCAGCGTGCCGGTGCCGACCGGCACGGAAATGGGCGCGCCCGTGGGCTTGACCGACATGCCGCGACGCAGACCGTCGGAGGAACCCAGTGCGATGGTACGCACGATGCCGTCGCCGAGTTGTTGCTGCACCTCGAAGGTGAGACCGGCTTCGGCGTTGCCGGCATTGGCTTCGTCGAGCGTCAGCGCTTCGAATACCTTGGGCATGGCTTCGCGGGGGAACTTGATGTCCACCACGGCGCCGATGCACTGGACGATGTTTCCGTTGCTCATGGTCGTTTCCTTGATTGGTTCTTAACCTGCGATGGCGGCGGCGCCACCAACAATTTCCGAAATCTCTTTGGTGATGGCTGCCTGGCGCGCCTTGTTATAGACGAGCTGGAGTTCCTTGATGACGCTGCCAGCATTGTCGGTGGCGGCCTTCATGGCCACCATCCGGGCAGACTGCTCGGAGGCCATGTTTTCGGCGACCGCCTGGTAGACGATGGCCTCGACGTAACGCAACAGCAATTCGTCAACCACGGTCTGGGCATCTGGCTCATAGAGATAATCCCACGTGCCTTCGGGCGTGCCCAACCGATCGCCGTTGAGCGGCAACAGCGACTCGATGACAGGCTCCTGCTTCATGGTGTTCACAAAGCGCGTATAGGCGATGTGCACCTCGTCGAGTTCGCCGGCCTGGAAGGCGTCGACCATGACCTTGATCGGCCCGATCAGCTTGTCCATGTGCGGCTTGTCGCCCAGTTGCGTGACCTGCGATACGACACGCGCACCCATGCGCTGCATGAAGCCCAGACCCTTGTTGCCGATGCAGGTGACGCGCTGCTCGGTGACGCCGTTGCGCTCGTGTTCGCGCATCGCCGTCAGCGACAGGCGCAGGATGTTGGTGTTGAGACCGCCGCACAGCCCCTTGTCCGTGGTGACGACGATCAGACCGACGCGCTTGACCGCTGCCGGCTTGACGAGGAAAGGGTGGCGGTAGTCGGTGATGTTGGCCTGCGAGAGATTCGCCGCCAGGCGGCGAATCTTCTCGGCATACGGCCGCGCGGCGCGCATGCGCTCCTGCGCCTTGCGCATCTTGGACGCTGCCACCATCTCCATCGCCTTGGTGATCTTGCGCGTGTTCTGCACGCTCTTGATCTTGGTGCGAATCTCCTTGCTGCCCGGCATGGCGTTTCTCCGTCAGCGGCCGATCAGGCCCAGGACTTCTTGAACTCGGCGATGGCGGCCTTGAGCTCGCCTTCGGCTTCCTTGTCCAGGTCGCAGGTCGACTCGATCTTGCCCATCAGCGCGCCGTGCTTGGTCTTCATGAACTGATGCAGCGCGCTCTCGAAAGCGAGGATGCGCGGCACGTCGATGTCGTCCAGGTGGCCTTCGTTGGATGCGTACAGCGAGACGGCCATTTCGGCGATCGACAGCGGCGCATATTGCGGCTGCTTCATCAGCTCGGTGACGCGGCGGCCGCGTTCAAGCTGCTTGCGCGTCGCTTCGTCAAGGTCGGATGCGAACTGCGCGAAGGCGGCCAGCTCGCGGTACTGCGCGAGCGCCAGGCGCACGCCACCGCCGAGCTTCTTGATGACCTTTGTCTGCGCCGCACCGCCGACCCGGGAAACCGAGATGCCGGCGTTCATGGCGGGACGGATACCGGCATTGAACAGGTCGGTCTCGAGGAAGATCTGACCGTCGGTAATCGAAATGACGTTGGTCGGGACGAACGCGGAGACGTCGCCGGCCTGCGTTTCGATGACCGGCAGTGCGGTTAGCGAGCCGGTCTTGCCCTTGACTTCGCCGTTTGTGAAACGCTCGACCCACGCGTCGGAAACGCGCGCCGCGCGCTCGAGAAGGCGCGAGTGAATGTAGAACACGTCGCCAGGATAGGCTTCGCGGCCCGGCGGGCGGCGCAGCAGCAGCGAAATCTGGCGATAGGCCCAAGCCTGCTTGGTCAGATCGTCGTAAATGATCAGCGCGTCCATGCCGCGGTCGCGGAAGTACTCGCCCATGGTGCAACCGGCGTACGGCGCGAGGAACTGCATCGCGGCCGAGTCGGAGGCCGAGGCGGCAACGACGATGGTGAACTCCATCGCACCATGCTCTTCCAGCTTGCGCACCACGTTGGCGATCGTCGAGGCCTTCTGGCCGATCGCCACGTAGATGCAGAACATGTTCTGCCCCTTCTGGTTGATGATCGTGTCGACCGCCACCGCCGTCTTGCCGGTCTGGCGGTCGCCGATGATCAGCTCGCGCTGGCCGCGGCCGACGGGAACCATCGAGTCGATGGCCTTGAGGCCGGACTGCACGGGTTGCGACACCGACTTGCGCCAGATCACGCCCGGTGCGACCTTCTCGATCTTGTCGGTGAGCTTGGCGTTGATCGGGCCCTTGCCGTCGATCGGCTCGCCCAGCGCGTTGACCACGCGGCCGATGAGCTCCGGGCCGACCGGCACTTCGAGGATGCGGCCGGTGCACTTCACCGTATCGCCTTCGGAGATGTGCTCGTAGTCGCCGAGTACCACGGCGCCGACGGAGTCGCGCTCGAGGTTCAGCGCCAGGCCGAAGGTGTTGCCGGGGAACTCGAGCATCTCGCCCTGCATGACGTCGGCAAGCCCATGGATGCGGCAGATGCCATCGGTCACCGAGACCACCGTACCCTCGTTGCGGGCGGTGGCGGCGAGCTGCATGTTCTGGATCCGGCTCTTGATCAGGTCGCTGATTTCAGAGGGATTGAGGTTCATGGAAAGACTCCTAGTTCTTCAATGCGGTCGCCATGGCGGCGAGCTTGCCGCGCACGGAGGCGTCGATGACTTCATCGCCGATGGCAATGCGCACGCCGCCAATCAATTCGGGATCGATGCGCACGCTGGCGCGGATACGACATTCAAATCGCTTCTCCAGCCCCGCCACCAGCTCGGCCAGCGCGGCGTCGCCCAACGGCAACGCGGAACTCACTTCCGCGTCACGGATACCCTCGTGCGCGTTGCGCAGGTCCTCGTAGAGTGCCGCCACTTCGGGCAGCACATCAAGACGCCCGTTGTCGACCAGCAATCGAACGAAGTTCTGCTGGTCCGTGGTGAGTCCGCCACCGGCGACATCGAGGCACAGCGAGGCCACCTGGGTCGGTGAGAAACGCGGGTTGCCGATGCACTCGCGCATCTCGGGCCGCGACGAAATCGAAGATATCCGCTGGATGGCGTTCGACCACGACGGCAACCCGTCACCACTGCGCGCAAGCGCGAAGGCGGCTTCCGCGTAGGGTCGGGCAAGGGTCAGGTTCTCGGCCATGGCGCTTACAGCTCGGCCTTGAGTTGGGCGAGCAGGTCGTTGTGCGCCTTGGCGTCGATCTCCTTGCGCAGGATCTTCTCCGCGCCGGCAACGGCGAGCTGCGCGACATGCTCGCGCAGTGCCTCGCGGGCACGTTGCGACGCCGCGGCGGCCTCGTGTTCGGCCGCTTCGCGCGCCGCCGTGATGATGCGGGCGGCTTCGACACGGGCCTCCTCGATCAACCCGGCAGCCTGCTTTTCAGCGCCACCACGGAACTCGGCGGCCGCTTCGCGCGCCTTGCGCAACTCGTCGGATGCCTTTTTCTCGGCCATCGCGAGGTCTGTCTTGGCCTTGTCGGCCGCGGCCAGCCCATCGGCGATCTTCTGCGCACGCTCATCCAGCGCCTTCATGATGGGTGGCCACACGAATTTCATCGTGAACCACGCCAGAATGAAGAACACTACCGTCTGAGCGAACAGCGTTGCATTCAGATTCACGGTACGCTCCTTGCGTCGACTGACGCGTCGTCGATCAGGCGGCGAGGACGAAGGGGTTGGCGAACGCGAACATCATGGCGATGCCGACGCCGATCAGGAACGCGGCATCGATGAGGCCGGCGAGCAGGAACATCTTGGTCTGCAGCGCATTCATCAGCTCGGGCTGACGGGCCGAGGCTTCGAGATACTTTGAGCCCATGATGCCGATGCCGATGCAGGCACCGATGGCGCCCAGACCGATGATCAGGCCGGCGGCGAGGGCGACGAATCCGAGAACGTGTTCCATGACGACTCCTTTGATGACGAAGGTGGTGAGGGAAAGGTTTGCTGCGATAGTTGAATCAGTGGCTTTCGTGCGCCTGACCGATATAGACCAGGGTCAGCATCATGAAGATGAAGGCCTGGAGCACGACGATCAGGATGTGGAAAATCGCCCATAGCGAGCCGGCGAACACGCCGCCGACCCACAGCAGGCCGCTGGTCAGCGTCCCCGACCAGGTGGCGCCCATCAACGCGATGAGCATGAACAGCAGTTCGCCGGCGTACATGTTGCCGAACAGTCGCATGCCATGCGAGATCGTCTTGGCGGCGAACTCAATCATCTGCATAAGGAAGTTGATCGGGTAGAGCAGCGGGTGACTGCCGAACGGCGCCGTGAACAGTTCGTGCACCCAGCCGCCGGCGCCTTTGATCTTGACGTTGTAGTAAAAGCACAGCAACAGCACGCCGATGGACATGCCCAGCGTGCCGTTGAGGTCGGCAGTCGGCACCACGCGCTGGTAGTGCATGCCGAACGCTCCCGCCAACAAGGGGAACCAATCGACCGGAAAGAAGTCCATGGCGTTCATCAGCAGCACCCACAGGAACACCGTGAGCGCCAGCGGTGCGATGAATGTGCGATCGCCATGCACGATCGACTTCGACTGGCCCTCGACCATCTCGACCAGCACTTCGACGGCGGCCTGGAAACGGCCCGGCACGCCGGCGGTGGCGCGCGAGGCGGCACGCCAGAGGATGTACAGCACCAGGGCGCCGAGGCTGACCGACCAGAAGAGCGTATCGAGGTTGATGACCGACCAGTCGATGATCGCCGATTGCTTGTGGCCCGTCGTGTTCAGGTGGGTCAGGTGATGACCGATGTACTCGCCGGCGGTGGGCGCATGTTCAGCTGCGTTGGCCATGGTCAAGTCTTCAACAAGAATGCAAACAGATTCGCCTTGAGCGCTGCGAACAAGCCGATCAGCAGCGCCACCCAATGCACATCAAACCACCGGTGCGCCAGCGCCAGCAGGACGATCGTCGTCCCGACCTTGAGCAGCTCACCGACAAAAAACGTTCCTGCCCCGGCCACGCCCCGCCGCGCCGACCACTGCAGGCGCATGACGAACAGCACGTTGGGCAGCAGATAGGACGCGCCACCCAGCAAAACCGACAGGGCACCGCGCCCACCAAGCCAAGGCCAGACCAGCAGCGCCGCGACGGCGATCACTGCCGATTGCAGGAAAACAGCCTTCAACACCCGGCAATCCGCGCCCTACGCAAAGGCATCGAAATATAAGGTGTGACTAAAGTGCTGTCAATTGCTGCAACGCAAAAGTTCTAGCCTTCGTCCCCTTTCAGGCGCGCGATCAGGCCATCCAGTTGATCGAGACTGGAAAACCGCACGACCAGCTGGCCGACGCCCTTGCGGTTGGCGACGATCTTGACGTTGGCGCCGACCGCGTCGGCGAGATCCTCTTCCAGCCGCTGGAGGTCGCGGTCAGTGCCGCGTGTGGTCGGCTTGGGCTGCGGCGGATTGATTTCGCGCGCCACCAGCCGCTCCGTTTCGCGCACGGAGTAGCCCTTGTCGGCGACGAGCGCCGCGACCCTGCCCTGTTCGCTCTTGGCCAGCGGCAGTAGTGCGCGCGCATGACCCATTTCGATGTCGCCTGCCATCAGCATGTCTTGCGCCGGCTTGGCCAGTTGCAGCAGGCGCAAGAGGTTGGTTGCCGCTGAGCGCGAGCGGCCAACCGCCTCGGCGGCCTGCTGGTGGGTCATGGAGAACTCGTCGATCAGGCGCTGCAGGCCGGCGGCCTCCTCGAGCGGATTGAGTTCTTCGCGCTGGATGTTCTCGATCAGCGACATGGCCAGCGCGGCATCGTCGGGAACTTCGCGGATCAGCACCGGCACATGCGTCAGGCCGGCAATCTGCGCCGCCCGCCAACGGCGTTCGCCCGCGATGATCTCGAAACGCCCCTTGCCGACCGGACGCACGGAAATCGGCTGGATCAGGCCCTGGGCCTTGATCGACTCGGCTAGCTCCTCGAGCGAGCCGGGATCCATGCGCGTTCGCGGCTGGTATTTCCCCGGCTGCAGGACGTCGACGGACAGCGCATCCTGGCGCAGCGGCTCGGGGGCGTTGTTGGCGGAAAGCAGCGCATCGAGGCCGCGGCCGAGGCCCTTGAGGCGGGTGGCATTCATGTCATGGGTTCCAGGTCTTGACGCGCTCGATCAGCTCGTCGGCGAATTGCACGTAGGCCTGCGCGCCCTTGGCGGCAGGGTCGAAGATCACGCCCGGCAGGCCGTGGCTCGGCGCCTCGGCCAGACGCACGTTGCGCGGCACCACGGTGTGGAACACCTTGTCGCCGAAATGTTGTTCGAGCTGCGCCGAAACCTGCGTTGACAATGTCATGCGCGGATCGTACATCACGCGCAGCAGACCGATGATCTTGAGGTCGGGGTTGAGGTTGGCGTGCACCCGCTTGATGGTGTTCACGAGGTCGGAAAGCCCCTCGAGGGCAAAGTACTCGCATTGCATGGGAATGACGACGCCATGCGCGACGCACAGGCCGTTGAGCGTCAGCAGCGACAGCGACGGCGGGCAGTCGATGAGCACGAAGTCGTATTCGTCGGCATGGGGAGCCAGCGCTTCCTTGAGCCGCGTCTCGCGTCCGTCCAGATCGACCAGCTCGACTTCGGCGCCGGCCAGATCGCGGTTGGCCGG
The DNA here is from genome assembly GCA_044230495.1 of Rhodocyclaceae bacterium. Classification (GTDB taxonomy): domain Bacteria; phylum Pseudomonadota; class Gammaproteobacteria; order Burkholderiales; family Rhodocyclaceae; genus JADJEF01. The sequence continues at coordinate 36,148 of JBGARB010000001.1, read as the reverse complement.
CAGCACATCGTAGCCGGCCGGCGAGGCGGCGCGGGCCGAGGCCACCGCGGCCAGTTCGAGCAGCACGTGATACACCGAGCGTGACAGCGTGCGCTTGTCGACCCCGCTACCCATCGTGGCATTGCCTTGCGGATCGAGGTCGACGAGCAATGTGCGCTGGCCTCGTGCGGCCAGCGCGGCGGCGAGATTGACCGTCGTCGTCGTCTTGCCCACCCCGCCCTTCTGGTTGGCGATCGCGAAAATGTGCATGTCAGTGGCGCCCAGCCGCCTGAAGCCACTGACACGCCCCCTTGGGGGGCAGCGAATGCAATGAGCGTGGGGGCTGTTTCATGTCTAGTCTCTTTTCAGAACAACGAGTTCGCGCCGTGCCGGCAATCCGGGGACGACGCAGGGCAGGCGGGCCGCGATGTGCCAGGGCGTCGGCAAGGCGGCGCTTTCTTCGTCGGAAAGATGCGCCTTCATGGCGCACAGGCATCCGCCGGGCGCCGCCAGATGCCCCGTCAGGCGAACGAAGTCGGCAAGGCTCGCGAAGGCGCGGGACAGGACCACGTCGCACGATTGGTCTACCGTTTCGACGCGGGCTTCGCGGACATCGAGGTTCGAGATTTTCAGCTCGATCTTCGCCTGCCGCTGGAATGCCGCCTTCTTGGCCACCGATTCGACCGACAGCACCGACCATTCGGGGCGGGCCAGCGCCAGCGGGATGGCCGGCACGCCCGCGCCGCTGCCGACGTCGCCGAGAAGCAGCGTGCGCCGTCCCGCCACCACTGTGGTTTCGAGCACCGGCAGGATCGCCAGCGCATCGAGCAGATGATGCGTGATCATGGCGTCCTGCGCGCGGATGGCCGTCAGGTTGTAGGTTCGATTCCAGCGCGACAGCAGGTCGAGCCATGCCAGCAGGCGCGATTGGGTTTGCGCGGGCACATCCAGGCCCAGCGCCGCGATGCCGGCCGCAAGCGACTCGGCAGCGGGTCCGCCGGTGGCGGTTTCGGATGCAGCGGTGTGCGCGGTAGACATCAGGCGGCCTTCAGGCGCTTGAGGTGGACCAGCAGCAGCGAGATTGCTGCCGGCGTGACGCCTTGGACCCGCGAGGCCTGTCCGATGGTCTCGGGGCGCACCTGCGCCAGCCGCTGACGGACTTCGATCGACAGCCCATGCACACCGGCGTAGTCGAGTGCCTCGGGGATGCGCAGCGCTTCCTGGCCTGCGGCCTTGGCGATTTCTTCGTGCTGGCGATCGATGTAGCCCTGGTACTTCGCTTGAATCTCTACCTGCTCGACCACGTCGGCCGGCAGCAAGGGCGCCGGGCCGTCGCACAGGCCGCACACGGCCGCATGACTGACACCGGGACGCCTGAGCAAATCGAGAAGCGAGTACTCACGTTCCAACGGCTTGCCGAACACTTGCGTGGCAAGCGCCGGGTCGACGATGCGCGGATTGACCCAGGTCCGTTTCAAGCGCTCGGCTTCGGCAGCGACGGCATCGCGCTTGCGGCAGAACGCTTGCCAACGAATGTCGTCAACGATGCCAAGTTGGCGACCCGCCTCCGTCAACCGCAAGTCGGCATTGTCTTCGCGCAGGCTCAGGCGATATTCGGCCCGGCTGGTGAACATTCGATAGGGCTCCGAAACGCCGCGCGTAATCAGGTCGTCCACCAGCACGCCGAGGTAGGCCTCTTCGCGACCCGGCGACCAAGGGTCGAGCGACATGGCTTGGCGGGCGGCATTGAGACCGGCAAGCAGGCCCTGCGCTGCCGCTTCCTCGTACCCGGTGGTGCCATTGATCTGCCCCGCAAAGAATAGACCGTGGATCGATTTGGTCTCGAGGCTGGCTTTGAGGTTGCGCGGGTCGAAGTAGTCGTATTCAATCGCGTAGCCCGGTCGCGTGATATGCACATTGCCAAGCCCCGGCATCGAGCGCACCAGCGCCAGCTGCACGTCGAACGGGAGCGACGTCGACACGCCTTGCGGATAGACCTCGTGCGTATCGAGGCCTTCCGGCTCAAGAAAGACCTGGTGGCTGTCCTTGCCGGCAAATCGATGGATCTTGTCTTCGATCGACGGGCAATAGCGCGGCCCGACTCCCTCGATGACGCCGGAGAACATCGGCGAACGATCGAGGCCGCCGCGAATGATGTCGTGCGTTCGCGTGTTGGTGTGCGTGATCCAGCATGGCACTTGCCGCGGGTGCATGGCCGCATTGCCGATGAACGAGAACACGGGCGCCGGTTCGTCGCCGGGTTGTCGTTCGAGGACCGTAAAGTCGATCGTGCGGCCGTCGAGTCGCGGCGGTGTGCCGGTCTTCAGGCGACCGACAGGCAAGGCAAGTTCGCGCAGGCGCGCCGCCAGCGAGACCGCCGCGGGATCGCCAAAGCGGCCGGCGCGATAGTTTTCGAGACCGACATGGACCAAACCGTTGAGGAACGTGCCGGCTGTCAGCACCACCGTCGGTGCTGAAAAGACGATGCCCAATTGCGTGATGACGCCATCGACCCGATCGCCGGTCACAATGAGGTCATCCACCGCCTGCTGGAAAAGCGTCAGCCGTGGGTGGTTTTCCAGCCGAGTCCGGATTGCCCGCTTGTAGAGCTGCCGATCCGCCTGCACACGCGTGGCGCGCACGGCCGGCCCCTTCGATGCGTTCAGCGTGCGGAATTGAATTCCCGATTCGTCCGCTGCAAGGGCCATGGCACCGCCGAGTGCATCGACCTCGCGGACCAGGTGCCCCTTGCCGATACCGCCGATGGACGGATTGCACGACATTGCGCCGAGGGTTTCGATGTTGTGTGTCAGCAGCAGCGTTCGTGCGCCAGCACGCGACGAAGCCAATGCGGCCTCGGTCCCGGCGTGCCCACCGCCCACCACGATGACATCAAATCGATCCGGAAATTGCACAGCGATCGCGCCAAAAAATGAGGCGCAATGATACGCCCGGGAATCCCGCTTACACAGCCACCGTTCACTCGGAATGTTTCACGTGAAACCCTGGAGCACATCCAGACGCGGTTTCACGTGAAACAACTAGCGAAACAGGTCGAATCCCACCTTGACCACGAGCGCTATGGAAATTCCGAGGAAGAAACGCCGCACCCATGCACTGCCGCCTCGCAGTGCCAGCCGCGAGCCCAACTGCGCACCGAGCACGTTGGTAACCGCCATCGCCAATCCGACCATCCACAGTACATGGCCAGTCGGCACGAAAAAAGTCAGTGCCGCCGCGTTCGTCGCCAGGTTCACGACTTTCGCACTGGCCGAAGCGCGCAGGAAGTCCATCCCGAATCCGCGAACCAGTCCGAAAATCAGGAAGCTGCCGGTACCCGGTCCGAAGAATCCGTCATAGAACCCCATCAAGGCACCAAACCCGATTGCCCACCCGCGCTCGCTTCCACGCAACAGCCGCTGGCCGCCTTCCAGTCCCATGTGGGGCTGCGCCAGGGTGTACGCGATCACGACAACCAGCATCACGAACACCACCGGCCGCACGACGTTCGGCGGGAACCAAGCCACCGATGCCGCGCCCACAAACGAGAAAGCAAACGCTGCCAACGCCGCCGGCGCAATCAGCGCCCACGGCACGGCGATGCGCCGAAGGTAACGCCACGTGGCACTCGCCGTACCGAAGATGCTGGCGATCTTGTTGGTGCCGAACAAGGTCGCCGTCGGCGCTTCAGGCAAGGCGCTGAGCAACGCCGGCACTTGAATCAGGCCGCCACCGCCTGCGACGGCATCAACGAAACCGGCGAAGAAGGCGGCCAGAATCAGCCCGGCGAGCTCGAGTGTCACGGCTACTTGCCGATGCAAAAGCGCGAAAAGATCTCGCCCAACAGATCGTCGGCAGTGAATTCACCGGTAATCGTCGACAGCGCCTCCTGCGCCATCCGCAACTCCTCGGCGCACAACTCGGCCTGGGTCAATCGCCGTCTCGCCACCACTGTAGTTTCATGTGCCCGCTCCAGCGCCACCAGATGTCGCTCGCGCGCCAGCACCACATCCTCCCCGCCCTGCCAGCCGACGATGCGCAAGAGCTCCGCCCGCAACAGATCAACGCCCTCGCCCGACTTGGCGCACAAGCGCAGATGCACGACGCCATCACAATCCTCGCGACCGACGGCAAACCCGGCCAGATCGATCTTGTTCTCCACCACCAGCCTGCGCGCACCGACCGGCAGACGCGCGGCGATCGCCGCGTCGCCGGCGCCAACACCGTCGCGCGCATCCACCAGCTGAATCACGATGTCGGCACGGGCGATCTCGGCCCACGCACGATCAACACCGATCCGCTCAACCGGATCATCCGTTTCGCGCAGGCCGGCCGTGTCGGTGACATGGACGGCAACGCCATCGATCTCGATCAATTCGTGCAAGGCATCGCGTGTGGTGCCGGCAATTTCGGTCACGATCGCCCGGTCGCTGCCGGCCAAGCGGTTGAGCAGCGACGACTTGCCGACATTCGGCAATCCGGTCAGCACGACGTGAATGCCGCCGCGCAACACGCTACCCTGGCGTGCCCGCGACCGCAACGACGCCAGGTCATCGATCAAACGATCGAGGCGCTTCGCGGCATCCGTATCCCGCAGTACATCGATCTCTTCTTCGGGGAAGTCGAGCGTTGCCTCGATCAGCATGCGCAACTCGATCAGCTGCGCCACCAGCGCATGGACGGCCGACGAGAATTCGCCGGTCAGTGAGCGCATCGCCGAGCGCGCGGCCGCCGCCGTACTGGCATCGATCAGGTCGGCCACCGCCTCCGCCTGGGCCAGATCGAGCTTGCCGTTCAGATAGGCGCGCTGGCTGAATTCGCCCGGCGCAGCCAGGCGCGCGCCCAGCGCGATGGTGCGCGCCAGCAAGGCTTGCATGACAGCCGGGCCACCGTGCCCATGAAGCTCAATGACATCCTCGCCCGTGAATGAGTGGGGCGACGGGAAGAAGAGCACAAGGCCCCGGTCGATCGCCGATCCGTCGGCCGCCCGAAAATCGCACAGCGTTGCGCGCCGCGGGATGATGTCGTGGCCGACCAGCGACGCCAGCATCCGCGCCAGATCACGTCCTGAAACCCGGACGACACCGACGCCGCCGCGCCCGGGCGGGGTGGCGATGGCGGCGATGGTGTCCGAGGCGGAGGATCGCATCGCGCTGCGCCCCGCCGTCGCCGTCAGGCCGCCTTGCCTTTGCCGGCGCCCTCGACCATGCGCGTGATCTGCCACTGCTGGGCGATCGACAGCAGGTTATTGACCGTCCAATACAGCACGAGTCCGGCCGGGAACCAGAGGAACATCACCGTGAACACGATCGGCATGAACAACATGATCTTGGCCTGGATCGGATCGGGCGGCGTCGGATTGAGCTTTGTCTGAATCAGCATCGTCGCCCCCATGATCAAGGGCAGCACGAAATACGGATCCTTCACCGAGAGATCGGTGATCCAGCCCAGCCACGGCGCGTTGCGCATCTCGACGGCACCCAGCAGCACCCAGTACAGCGCGATGAACACCGGGATCTGCACCAGCACCGGCAGGCAGCCGCCGAGCGGATTGACCTTCTCGCGCTTGTAAAGCTCCATCATCTCCTGATTCAGGCGCTGCTTGTCGTCGCCGAAGGTCTCCTTCAGCTTCATCAGCTTCGGCGTCAGCACACGCATCTTGGCCATCGACTTGTAGCTCGCCGCCGACAACGGGAAGAACGCCAGCTTCAGCAGCACCGTCAGGCCGATGATCGCCCAACCCCAGTTGCCGGCCAGCTGATGCAGCATCTGCAGCACCCAGAACAAGGGCGCGGCGATCACCGTCAGCCAGCCATAGTCGACCACCAGTTCGAGGCCTGGCGCGATGGCGCTAAGCTTGTCCTGCTCCTGCGGGCCGGCATACAGCGACATCGCATGCGTACCGTCCGCACTTGCCGACGACACCACACCCGCGGAGTACAGATCTCCCGGGCCCTTGCGCATGAAGTACTCACGCTCGATGCCGGCGGCCGGCAGCCATGCGGCGACGAAATAATGTTGCACCATCGCCAGCCAGCCGTCGCTCGCCTTGGCGGCGAATTTGGCCTTGCCCTTCTCGATTTCGGCAAACTCCACCTTTTGATACTTTGCGGCATCGGTGTAGACGGCCGGCCCGGTAAAGGTCGTGACGCCCATCATCATGGCGTTGCTGCCCGCACCTTCGGCGGGTTTGCCGTCACGCGTGACCTGGTGGTAGATCGCCGCACCCGCCGGCAGGCCGGCGTGTTCGATGTTGATCTGGTAGCTGCCGCGTGAGAAAATATAGGTCTTGGTGACTGCCGCGCCCTCGGGCGTTTGCGCCGTCAGCACCAGCCGCAGCGTCGATTCGCCTGTCTTGAGCGAGTGCTCACCTTCCGCTCCGGCCCACTGGTTTCTATGGTTCGGCAGATTCGCGCCGATCACGCCCGATTGCGCGAAATAGGCGTGTCCACGCTCCCCGGTATCGAACAGACGAACCGGCCTGGACTTGTCCTGCGAATCCGGATGGGCCAGCAGGTCGAGCGCCACGATGTCGCCACCTTGCGCCGAGATCCGCGCTTCATACAGATCGGTACGGACGATGGCCACGGACCCCGCGTGCTGCCCGGCGTTCGCGGCCGGCGCTGCGACACTGCTCGGCGACGCCGCCGGCACCGCACCCACCGCTGCCGGCGGGACATCGCCTGGCACGGCGGCCGGGCCACCTGGCTGCTGTGTCACTGCGGCTGGGGACGGCATGCCGGCTACGGCCGGTACCGCATGCTGGCGCTGCCACGCATCCCAGAGCATCACCAGCGAAAAGCTGAAAATCAGCAGCAAGATCAGGCGTCGGTTATCCATTTTTCGTGTTCTCTTTAGGGCACCGGATCATAGCCGCCCGGATGCCAAGGGTGGCAACGTCCGATGCGTCGTGCCGCCAACCAGGCGCCACGCACGGCGCCATGCCGCCGCAGCGCCTCAATGGCGTAATTCGAGCAGCTCGGTGCAAAGCGGCAGCGCGACCCCAACCAGGGTGCCAACAGGTACTGATATGCGCGCACCAGGCCAATCAACAGGGTCGTCAAGGGCGCACGCCACGCCTGGGAGGCGAGCCAAGGCGTCATGTCCGAGGGGTCGTCACCCGTGGCAGCAGGCGAACCACTTCCTCGCGCAGCAGCCGCGGCCAAGCCGTCGCGACGTCCTTTGGTGCGCGGGACCAGCGCACCACGATATCACGCGGCGGCAAGGGCGGTTCGATCAATCGAAAGGCCTCGCGGAGCTGGCGACGCACCGCGTTGCGCAGAACCGCGCGGCGCGCCAACCGCTTTGGCACGACCAGACCGAGCCGCGCCTGTGCCATGCCTGCATCAAGTACATGAAGGTCAAGCCATTCACCGCGCACCAGGCGTCCGCGTTTCATGGCAGCGGCAAAATCCTGCGGCATCAGCAGACGCCGCTCGCGCGTGAAGCGGCTCAGACGGAAAGACGGTGACGACCCTTGGCGCGACGGGCGCGAATCACGGCGCGGCCGCCCCGGGTGCGCATGCGGACGAGGAAGCCGTGCGTGCGCTTGCGGCGGACAACGGATGGCTGATACGTGCGCTTCATGATCTACCCTTCTGGGAAAAAATTGAACCCAGCATTACACCTTTTTTTCGTTGAATCGTCAAGGCCTTGGTGACCTCACAAGCGTGGTCGCGGCTATGAGCGGAAAGTTGCGCACAAGTGAAAATTGCGCGCTTCGCCTGTGGATAACTCCCCGCATTGTGACTAGAATGGCCGCTCGCCGTTCGACCTCCCGATTGACCGCGCAAGCAATTTCTGCTGCGGACGCGGGCATCGTGGTCGGCAACCTGACTCCCGCGCCGCTCGCCTCGATGACCGAAGACTTCTGGAATGCCTGCCTGAACCGCCTCGAGCGCGATCTGCCGGCACAGCAATTCAATGCCTGGGTCAGGGGGCTTCGCGCGCAACCGGCAGCCAATGGTCATGGCGTGGTGGTGCTGGCACCCAATCGTTGGGTCATGAGCTGGGTTCGCGACCGATGCCTTGGTCAGATCCAGGCATTCGCCAACGAATTCCATCCCGATCCGGTCAGCGTGACCCTCGATGTCGACGCAGCAGCGCCGGCTGAAGAGCCTGCAGAGCTAGTGACCGACGTGCAACAGCCGGCGATATCGGCCCCGGCGAGGCCCGAGCCGGCGGCCCGGGCGCCTGCCGTGCGCGTGACCGATCCGGCATACGAACGCACGCGGCTGAACCCGGAATTCACCTTCGACACCCTGGTGACCGGACGTGCCAACGATCTGGCCCGCGCTGCCGCGCAGCAGGTGGCCCAGAATCCCGGCACGTCCTACAACCCGTTGTTCATCTACGGTGGCGTCGGACTGGGAAAGACGCACCTGATCCATGCCATCGGCAATGCCATTTACGCGACGCATTCGCCCGTCGAAATCCGCTACGTGCATTCGGAAGACTATTTCTCCGATGTCGTGCGCGCATTCACGCAAAAATCGTTCGATGCCTTCAAGCGCTACTACCGATCGCTGGACCTTCTTCTGATCGACGACATCCAGTTCTTCAACAAGAAGGAGCGCACGCAGGAGGAGTTCTTCTACGCCTTCAATGCGCTGGTCGAGGCCAAGAAGCAGATCATCATCACCTGCGATACCTATCCGAAGGACATCCAGGGTCTCGAGGATCGGCTCATTTCGCGCTTCGATTGGGGCCTCACCGTCGCCATCGAGCCGCCGGAGCTCGAAATGCGCGTCGCCATCGTGAAGAAGAAGGCCGAAGTGGAATGCGTCAGGTTGTCCGATGAAGTGGCATTCCTCATTGCCAAGAACCTGCGTTCCAACGTCCGCGAGCTCGAAGGCGCGCTCAACCGCGTCATGGCCTACGCCCGCTTTCACGGCCGCGAGATCAGCCTCGACGTCGCCAAAGAGGCGCTGCGGGACATCCTGGGTGCGACCAATCGCCAGATTTCGGTCGAACTCATCCAGAAGACCGTTGCCGACTACTTCCGCATCAAGGTCGCCGACATGTTTTCGCACAAACGCAATCGCGCCATCGCGCGTCCTCGCCAGGTCGCCATGTGGCTGTCCAGGGAACTCACGGATCGCAGCCTGCCCGAAATCGGCGATGCCTTCGGCGGCCGCGACCACACCACCGTCATGCACGCGTGCCGCACCATCAGCGACCTGCGATTCAAGGATGGGACGCTGAACAACGACATCCACGTACTCATGCAGACCATCAAGAGCTGAGGAGATCCTGTGTACAAACACCCCCGACAAGCCGTGGATCAATTGTGGATAAGCAGCCGGAACCCCGCCCACCCCGATTTCATCCCCAATCCTCCACAGCCGCCCGGAGTGCTTACCCACAGCCGTTACAGTCAATCAACTATCTGATTCACAAACAGAAAACGACTTATCCACAGAAATGAGCCGACATCATCAAGATCAGGAGGTATAGACATGCTCTTATTCAAAGGACAGCGTGACCAGCTCTTGTCGCCCCTTCAGGCGGTGTGCGGCATCGTCGAAAAACGCCACACCCTGCCCATCCTGTCGAACGTCCTCCTGCAAAAGCAGGGCAACACCCTGACGCTGCTGGCGACCGACATCGAGATCCAGATCACGACGTCGACCGTCGCCCCGGACGGCGAAAACGCTGCCGTCACCGTCGCGGCACGCAAGCTCCAGGACATCCTGCGCTCGCTGCCCGATACCGCAGAAGTCAGCCTGGTGCTCGACGACCGTCGTCTGCAGCTCAAGGCAGGCAAGAGCCGCTTCAACCTGCAGACGCTGCCTGCAGAGGACTTCCCGCGCATGACGATTGCCGAGGGCCAATCGACGCGCTTCGTGATGACCCAGGCGCAAATGAAGCGCCTGATCTCGCTGGTGCAGTACGCGATGGCGCAGCAGGACATCCGCTACTACCTCAACGGCCTGTTGCTGGTGGCCAAGGGCAGCGACCTGTTCGTTGTCGCCACCGATGGTCATCGCCTCGCCTATGCCGGCGAAGGCATGCCCGAGGCATTGATTCCCATCGAGGTCATCCTGCCCCGCAAGACCGTTCTCGAACTGTCGCGCCAGTTGGCCGACAACGACGAGGCGCTCGAAATCATCCTCACGCCGACCCAGGCGCGCTTCCGCTTCGGCAACGTCGAGCTGATTTCCAAACTGATCGACGGCAAGTTCCCCGACTATGAGCGCGTCATTCCGCGCAACCACACCAAGGTGATCGTGCTCGATCGCCAGGCGATGTTGCAGAGCCTGCACCGCGCCGCCATCCTCACCAACGAGAAGTTCCGTGGCGTACGCCTGGTGCTGGCCGCCGACAGCCTGAAGATCATCTCGTCCAACGCCGACCAGGAAGAAGCGCAGGAAGAACTCGAGATCAGCTATTCGGCCGAGCCGCTCGACATCGGCTTCAACGTCACCTACCTGCTCGACGTTCTCAACAACGTTTCCCCCGAGACCGTCGAGCTGCGCCTGGCCGACGCCAATTCCAGCGCCCTCTTCCAGCTGCCCAACAACGAGTGGTTCAAATACGTCGTCATGCCGATGCGCATTTGAGCCACCACCCGAAAAGACCTTCATGAGCGACATCCCCGCATCCCAGGCCTACGACGAATCCAGCATCCAGCAGCTCGAAGGCCTTGAAGCCGTGCGCAAGCGGCCCGGCATGTACATCGGCGACACCTCCGATGGCACCGGCCTGCACCACATGGTCTTCGAGGTCGTCGACAACGCGATCGACGAGGCGCTGGGCGGTTTTTGCGACGAGATCGTCGTCACCATCCACACCGACAATTCGATCTCGGTGACGGACAACGGCCGCGGCATCCCGACCGGCATCAAGTACGACGACAAGCACGAGCCCAAGCGCTCCGCCGCCGAGATCGTCATGTGCGTGCTGCATGCCGGCGGCAAGTTCAACCAGAACTCCTACAAGGTCTCCGGAGGCCTGCACGGCGTCGGCGTGTCGTGCGTCAATGCGCTGTCGAAATGGCTGCACCTGACCATCCGCCGCGACGGCAAGAAGCACTTCATGGTCTTCGAGCGCGGCCACGTCGCCGATCGCCTGATCGAGACCCATGACGGCGTCGAGGTATCGCCGATGCGCGTCACAGGCGATTCCGAACGGCGCGGCACCGAAGTGCATTTCCTCGCCGACGACAGCATCTTCGGCCAGGTCGAATACCACTACGACATCCTTGCCAAACGCCTGCGCGAACTGTCCTTCCTCAACAACGGCGTGCGCATCAAGCTCGTCGACCAGCGCAACAACAAGGAGGAGGACTTCGCCTTCAGCGGCGGCGTCAAGGGCTTCGTCGACTACATCAACCGCAGCAAGACAGTGCTCCACCCGAGCGTGTTCCACGCCACCGGCGGCTCGCTGCAAGGCGAAGTGACGATCGACGTCGAAGTCGCCATGCAATGGAACGACTCCTACGCCGAGCAGGTGCTGTGCTTCACCAACAACATCCCGCAATCCGACGGCGGCACCCACCTCACCGGCCTGCGCGCGGCGATGACGCGCGTCATCAACAAGTACATCGAAGAAAACGAGATCGCCAAGAAGGCCAAGGTCGACATCGCCGGCGACGACATGCGTGAAGGCCTCGCCTGCGTGTTGTCGGTCAAGATGCCTGATCCCAAGTTCGCCTCGCAGACCAAGATGAAGCTCGTCTCGTCCGAGGCCAGGCCCGCCATCGAGGACGTGGTGGCGCAAAAGCTCGCCGACTACCTGCTCGAGCATCCGCTCGATGCCAAAGTCATCACCGGCAAGATCGTCGAGGCCGCCCGCGCCCGCGAGGCGGCGCGCAAGGCGCGCGAGATGACCCGGCGCAAGGGCGTGCTCGACGGCCTCGGCCTGCCCGGCAAGCTGGCCGACTGCCAGGAGAAGGACCCCGCGCTGTGCGAGATGTACATCGTCGAGGGCGATTCCGCCGGCGGCTCCGCCAAGCAGGGCCGCGACCGCAAATTCCAGGCCATCCTGCCGCTGCGCGGCAAGGTCCTCAACGTCGAAAAGGCGCGCTACGACAAGCTGCTCGCCTCCGAGCAGATCGTCACGCTGGTCACCGCACTGGGCTGCGGCATCGGCCACGACGACTTCAACATCGACAAGCTGCGCTACCACCGCATCATCATCATGACCGACGCCGACGTCGATGGCGCCCACATCCGCACGCTGCTGCTGACCTTCTTCTACCGCCAGCTGCCCGAGCTGGTCGAGCGCGGCTACGTGTATATCGCCCAGCCGCCGCTGTACAAGATCAAGCACGGCAAGAGCGAGCGCTACATCAAGGACGACAGCGAGCTCAACGCCCACCTGCTGACCCTCGCCCTCGACGGCGCGCGCTTCATATCGGCGCCCGGTGCCGCGCCGATCGCCGGCGATGCGCTGGGCGAGCTGGCCAAGAGCTTCCTGCTCGCCGAAAGCGTCATCCGCCGCATCGGCGGCTTCATCGACGCCGACGTCCTGCAACTGCTGCTCGCCCACGACATCGACATCCAGCTCGACGACGAAGCCGGCGCCGCCACCGGCGCCGCACGGCTCGCCCCGCTGCTCGCCGCCGGTACGCAGGCGCGGGCCCACTTCGATACCCGTCAGGAAGCCTGGGTGCTGCTCATCGAGCGCATGCACCACGGCAACGTCAAGAGCGGGCGCATCGACGCCGACTTCCTGCGTTCGGGCGACTACGCCCAGTTGCGCAAGACGGCGCAGTTGCTCGCCGGCCTCGTCCAGCCCGGTGCCCGCATCGAGCGCGGCGAAAAGGCCCAGGCCGTCGACAGCTTTGCCGAAGCCATGCGCTGGCTGCTCGGCGAAGTCGAGCGCGGGCTGTCCAAGCAGCGCTACAAAGGCCTCGGCGAAATGAACCCCAGCCAACTGTGGGAAACCACCATGGACCCGACCGTGCGCCGCCTGCTGCGCGTGCAGATCGAGGATGCCATCGTCGCCGACGAGATCTTCACCACGCTGATGGGCGACGAAGTGGAGCCGCGCCGTGCCTTCATCGAAAGCAATGCCCTCTACGCGCGCAACATCGACGCCTGACGCGGCACGGCCCGCGAGCGCCGTGTCGCCACCACTGTAGTTTCGGGCCGTTGCCGGCGCGATGACCTATCAAGCGATCCTTGTTGCGTCAGCCATCCTGCTGTGTGCCTTCGGCATCGAGCGCCTCAGTCGCGCGCTCGGGCTGCCGTCCGTGGTCGCCCTGATCGCCACCGGCTTCGTCGCCAAGCCGGCGCTGGCGGCGTTCGACCTGACCATCGAGGGCCTCGATGTGGCCGTGCCGGTGATCGGCACGGTCGGCCTCGTGCTCATCGTGCTCGAAGGCGCACTCGACATCGAACTGCGCCGCGATCGCCTGCGTGCCGGGCTGCGCGCGCTGTTCATGGCCGCGGCCGGCATCGTCGCCTGCGGCCTGGCGATCGCCGCACTGATTGCCGTGGCGCTGCCGGTGACGCCCTTCCAGGCCGCCCTGCTCGCCGTGCCGCTGGCCGTCATCAGCAGTGCCGTGGCGATTCCCAGCAGCGATTTCCTGCCGGCGGCCGAACGCGAATTCGTCGTCTATGAAAGCGCGATCTCCGACATCCTCGGCGTGCTGCTGTTCTTTTCCCTGCTGTCCTCCGACGGGACCGTCGCCGGCGTGTTCGTCAACCTGCTCGACGAGGGTCTGCTCTCCCTGCTGCTCGGCCTCATCGTTGCCGTCGGCCTGACGCTGGTATTGCCGCGCATCGGCGGCCACATCCGGTTCGTGCCGCTGCTGGCCGCCATGTTCGGGCTCTATGCCGTCGGCAAGCTGCTGCACCTGTCGCCGCTGATCATGGTGCTGCTGTTCGGGCTGGCGCTCAACAACCCCGGCCTCATCACCCGCCTGCGGCCGTTCCGCCGCTGGCACGACGAAGGCGATGGCCAGACCCTGCGCGACTTCAAGGTGTTCACCGCCGAACTGACCTTCGCCGTGCGCGGCTTTTTCTTCATCCTGCTCGGCTATTGGACCGATCTCGCCGCACTCGCCGTCCCGCAGGCGTGGATCGGCGCCGCTGCGTTGCTGGTGCTGATCTACGCCAGCCGCGCCGGCCTGCTGCGCCTCGCCGGTGCGCAGCCGCGCGAGGTGCTGACCTGGATCGCGCCGCGCGGCCTCATCACCGTGCTGCTCTACCTTGCCGCCAAGGACGTCGTCGTCGTGCCGCCCTACCTCGACGGCCTGGTCCTGCTGGTCGTGCTGATCTCGGCCTCGGCGTCCATCGTCGCCCGTCGGCGCTGGGATGCCCGATGCAGTTGACCCGATCATTTGCCGAATTCCTCGCCTCCGAAAAGGCCGGCGGCGCGCTGCTCGCCGCCTGCACCGTCGTCGCCCTGGCGATCGCAAATTCCGCCGTCGGGCCCGCCTATCTGGCCTTCTGGCAAACGGTCGTCGCCGGACTGAGCATCGAGCATTGGGTCAATGACGGCCTCATGGCGGTGTTCTTCCTCTTCGTCGGCCTCGAGCTCGAGCGCGAGCTCTACAACGGCGAGCTGTCGCAGCCGCGCAAGGCCCTGCTGCCCATCCTCGCCGCGCTCGGCGGCGTTGCCGCGCCGGCACTGATCCACTACGCCTTCAATGCCGGCACACCCGCACAAGTCGGCATCGGCATCCCGATGGCCACTGACATCGCCTTCGCGCTCGGCGCGCTGGCGCTGCTCGGCGATCGCGTCCCGCTCGCGCTCAAGGTCTTCCTCACCGCGCTGGCAGTGATGGACGATCTGGTCGCCATCGTCGTCATCGCGCTCTTCTACACCACCTCGTTCTCCGCCGCCTATCTTGCCGGCGCGCTCGCCGTGTTCGCCGTGCTGCTCGCGCTCAACCTGCGCTGGCGCGTCATGGTGCTGGCGCCCTACCTCGTCGGCGGCGCGCTGATGTGGTACCTGATGCTGCGCTCCGGCGTGCATGCCACCATCGCCGGCGTCCTGCTCGCCTTCGCCATCCCCTTCTCGGCGCGCTCCGACGACGAAGCCTCGCCGTCCCACCGGCTGGAGCATCGGCTCAACCGCCCTGTCGCCTTCGTGGTGCTGCCGGTCTTCGCGCTGGCCAATACCGGCGTCGTCCTCGGCGGCGCCTGGGCCGAGGCGCTGTTCGAACCGGCCAGCCTCGGCATCATCGCCGGGCTGGTGCTCGGCAAGCCGCTGGGCATCGTCCTCGTCACCCTGCTTGCCGTGCGCCTCGGCCTGTGCGCGATGCCCGAGGACACCACGCGCGCACACATCCTCGGCGCCGGTCTGCTCGCCGGCATCGGCTTCACGATGTCGATCTTCATCGCCCAGCTCGCCTTCGCCGGCGACGCGGCCGCCATCAGCGCCGCCAAGCTGGCCATCCTCGCCGCCTCATGCCTCGCCGGCGCGCTGGGCATCGCCTGGCTGCGCGGCATCCCGCGCCCAACGCCGCCATTGCCGCCAAGCGCCGTGTCACCACCACTGTAGTTTCGTCGCGGGCAGGCCTGTGTCATCATGCGGCAACCCAATGGCATCGACCGCATGATCGCGCCGGAACAACTCGCCCGCCTCGAAATCGACCGCCTGCTCGCCGCAGCCGGCTGGCGCGTCTTCGATCTCGCCGAGGCCAACCTCCATGCCGCGCGCGGCGTGGCGCTTCGCGAGTTTCCGCTTGCCGCCGGCCATGGCTTCGCCGACTACCTGCTCTATGTCGATGGCAAAGCCGCCGGCGTGATCGAGGCCAAGAAGCAGGGCACCACGCTTTCCGGCGTCGAGTTCCAGTCCGGCCGCTACGCGCAGGGCTTGCCTGCCGGGCTGCCGGCCTGGCGGCGGCCGCTGCCCTTCCTCTACGAATCGACCGGCATCGAGACCCACTTCACCCAGGGCCTCGACCCCGAGCCCCGGGCGCGGCCGGTATTCGCCTTCCATCGGCCCGAGATGCTGGCCGACTGGCTGCAATACGCGGTCGGCACCTCGCCTGCGCAGGGCGTGGCCGAACCGGCATCGACCTTCCTTTCGCGCATGAAATCCCTGCCGCCGCTGGTCGAAGCCGGTCTTTGGCCGGCGCAGGTCAAGGCGGTGAACAACCTCGAAGCCAGCATCCGGGCCAACAAGCCGCGCGCGCTGATCCAGATGGCCACCGGCAGCGGCAAGACCTTCACGGCGATTTCCTTCATCTACCGCCTGATCAAGTTCGCCGGCGCGCGGCGCGTGCTCTTCCTCGTCGACCGCGGCAACCTCGGGCGCCAGACCAAGAAGGAATTCGACCAGTACGACTCGCCCTACAACAACTTCAAGTTCGGCGAGGAATACATCGTCCAGCACCTGAGCGGCAACACGCTGGACAAGAACGCCCGCGTCGTCATCTGCACCATCCAGCGCATGTACTCGATGCTCAAGGGCCGCGAACTGCCCGACGAGGACGACGAGTATTCCGCCGAAGGCGTCGAATCGCTGTTCGCCGACGCGCCGCCCATCGAGTACAACCCGGCGATCCCGATCGAGAGCTTCGACATCGTCGTCACCGACGAAGCCCACCGTTCCATCTACAAGCTCTGGCGCCAGGTGCTCGACTACTTCGACGCCTACCTGATCGGGCTGACGACCACGCCCAACAAGCAGACCTTCGGCTTCTTCAACCAGAACCTGGTCATGGAATACGGCCACGAGCAGGCGGTGGCCGACGGCGTGAACGTCAATTACGACGTCTATCGCATTCGCACCGAAGTGACGGAAGCCGGCAGCAGGATCGAGGCCGGCTACTGGGTGCAGGTCATGGAGCGCGACACGCGCCGGCGCAGCGACTGGCAGCTCGACGAGGACTTCGACTACGACCCCGCCGAGCTGGACCGCAGCGTGCAGACGCCCGACCAGATCCGCACCGTGGTGCGGACACTCCGCGACCGCTGGCAGGCCGAGATGTTCCCGCAACGCACCGAGCTGCCGAAAACACTGGTGTTCGCCAAGGACGACAACCACGCCGAAACCATCGTCCAGATCCTGCGCGAGGAATTCGGCCGCGGCAACGACTTCGCCCAGAAGATCACCTACCGCAGCACCGGCAAGACACCCGAGCAACTGATCAAGGAATTCCGCACCAGCTACTACCCGCGCATCGCCGTCACCGTGGACATGATCGCCACCGGCACCGACATCAAGCCCGTGGAAATCGTCGTCTTCCTGCGCTCGGTGAAGAGCCGCAGCTTCTTCGAGCAGATGAAGGGCCGCGGCGTGCGCGTGATCGAGCGCGCCGACCTGCGCGCGGTGAATCCCGGCGAGCACGTGGTCAAGGACCACTTCGTCATCGTCGATGCCGTCGGCGTCTGCGAGCGCGACAAGACCGACAGCCGGCCCATGGACACGAAGAAGGCCGTGCCCTTCGACAAGCTCTTGCAGGCCGTGGCGCTGGGCAATGTCGAACCCGACGTGCTCTCCAGCGTCGCCGCGCGGCTGGCCCGCCTGGAACGCGACCTCAGCGATGCCGACAAAGCCAAGGTCATCGAAGCCAGCGGCGGCCACGACCTCAAGAGCCTGGCGCGCAACATCGTCAACGCTCTGCGCACCGACCCCACCTCCGTCATTCCGGCGGCTCTGCATGCCTTGGATTCCGCTTCGCGGGGTGGCAACGCCGGAATCCAGCCCGCCCTAATCGAAGCCGTAAAACCCCTCGCCAACCCCGCCCTCCGCAACCTCCTCCTGAAACTCCGCCAGCAAGCCGACCAAATCATCGACATCGTCACCGAGGACAAGCTAATCGCCGCCGGCTTCTCGACCGAGCGCGCAAAAAGTCTCGTCCAGTCCTTTGAAGCCTTCATCGCCCAGCACCGCGACGAAATCACCGCCCTGCAAATCCTCTACAACCGCCCGGTCAAAGCCCCGCTCAAATTCGAGGACATCAAGGCACTGGCCGACACCCTGCACGCACCGCCGCACCTGTTCGACGAATCGGCGCTGTGGCAGGCCTATGCCGCACTGGACAAGAGCAAGGTGAAGGGAACCAGTTCACGGCGTATCCTCACCGACCTCGTCAGCCTGGTGCGCTTCGCCATGCACCAGGAAAACGAACTCGTGCCCTATCCCGAACGCGTCGCCGCCAACTTCAAGGCCTGGCTGGCGCAGCAGGGATCAGCCTTTACCGCGGAACAAACCCATTGGCTGGAAATGATCCGCGACCACATCGCCGGCAACCTCGGCATCGCCATCGACGATTTCGAATACGCGCCCTTCAACCGCGAAGGCGGGCTGGGGCGGGTGCATCAGCTTTTTGGGGAGAGGCTGCCGCAGGTGTTTGAGGAGATGAATCGGGAGCTGGTGGCGTGAGTGGAAAAGAGGCGCAGGAAGTAAGTCTTGCTGATGTAGCCGATCTCGTCCGGGGCGTCACCTACCCCAAGGCAGAAGCGCGCGATCAGCCGGCACCGGGTTACGTGCCTATGCTTCGCGCTACGAACATCCAAGATTCGAGGCTCGTGCTTGATGCCGACCTTATTCACATCGCCGAACGCAATGTGTCGGCCGAGCAACGACTGCGTCCCGGCGACATCGTTGTCGCCACGTCCAGCGGTAGCAAGCATCTTGTCGGTAAGTCGGCTCTCTTACGCTTTGATTGGGCCGGATCGTTTGGTGCGTTTTGCGCTGCCATACGACCGAAACCAAATGTTGAGCCACGCTATCTCGCCTCATTCCTTCAGTCGCCGTCCTATTGGAAGCAAGTTGGCAAGAAAGCACTTGGAGTCAATATCAACAACCTCAGGCGTGGCGATATTGAAACCCTTACGCTTCCACTTCCAGATCTCGACGAACAGCGCAGCATCGTCGCCGAAATCGAAAAGCAGTTCTCCCGCCTCGACGAAGCCGTCGCCGGCCTCCGGCGCGTCAAGGCCAACCTCAAGCGCTACAAGGCTGCCGTTCTAAAGTCGGCGGTGACGGGACGCCTCGTCCCCACCGAAGCCGACATCGCCCGCCGCGAAGGCCGCAGCTACGAGACCGGCGCGGAACTCCTGCAACGCATCCTCGATACCCGCCGCAGCCAGTGGCAAGGCAAGGGCAAGTACAAGGACCCGGCCGAGCCGGATACCATCGACCTGCCGAAGTTGCCGGAGGGGTGGGCGTGGGCGCGCCTTGATTCGATTGCCGCGCTCAAAGGCGGCATCACTGTCGACAGCAAGCGCCAAGACCCAACGGCGAGGGCCGTTCCGTATTTGCGGGTGGCAAATGTGCAGCGTGGCTATCTTGATCTATCTGAGGTCAAGACCATCAATGCCCCTGCCAGCGACATCGAAGAATTGCGGTTGCGACGTGGCGACATTCTGTTCAACGAAGGTGGCGACAGAGATAAGCTCGGGCGTGGATGGATTTGGGAGGACCAGTTGTCCGACTGTATCCACCAGAACCATGTGTTCCGCGCGAGACTCGTGTCTGCTGACATTCTTCCCAAGCTCGTGTCGTGGTGGGGCAACTCTTTCGGGAAACACTACTTCCAGCGAGAGGGAAAGCAAACGACCAACCTCGCATCGATCAATCTCGGCAAGCTGAGTGCTTTTCCGGTGCCACTGCCGCCGCCCGGAGAACAACACCGCATCGTCGCCGAAGTCGACCGCCTGCTCTCCATCGCCCGCGAAGCCGAGGCCGAGGTCGACGCCAACCTCAAGCGAGCACAGGCGCTTCGGCAAGCTGTCCTGGCAAAGTCGTTTGCCGGATAATTGCACCTGAAGCCCTCGGATACGCCCAATCATGCCCGCGCAACACGCCATTCCCGTCAATCCCGAACTGCTTTCCTGGGCACGCCAGGAAAGCGGGTTCGAGCTTTTTCGGGTGGCGAAGCGGCTGAACGTCAAACCGGAAAAGGTGGAGGCTTGGGAAACCGGCGAGAGGCAGCCGACGATGCGCCAGATTGAGAACCTCGCGCGTTTCTTCCATCGTCCGCTCAGCATCTTCTTCCTGCCAAATCCGCCGCAACTGTCGCCGCTCGCCGCCGAGTACCGTCGCCTGCCCCATGTGATTCCCGGTCACGAATCACCTGAATTGCGGCTGGAGCTGAGACAAATGCTGACGCGCCGGGACAACACGCTGAACTTGATGGGAGAACTTGGCGAGCCCGTTTCCGAATTCGCGCTCAGTGCAAGACTTGACGAATCGCCAGTGGTCGTCGGTGAGCGGCTGCGGGCCGCGACGATGATCTCCCTGGATGAACAACTTGCCTGGCCCAACGAATGGCGCGCATGGGCAACCTGGCGCACTGCGGTCGAAAACCTCGGCGTTCTGGTTTTCCAGTTCAGCAAAGTGGCTCTTTCCGAAGTGCGTGGCCTGGCGCTTTTACGTACGCCGCTGCCGGTCGTCGGCATCAACAGCAAGGAAATTCCCGAGGCGCGTTGCTTCACTGCCTTGCATGAGGTTGTACACCTCATGCTGGCTGCGGGGCATCAGGAAGCGCCCGCCATCAAGGAAAATCGATCCGGCGAGGATTGGAACGACGTCGAACGATTCGCCGAGATTGCCGCCAGCCATGCGCTGGTGCCGGAAGCGGCGCTGAACCATGAGATTGCTTCACTCAAGGCGGCGGAGTGGGACATTGCGGCGACGCGGCGGCTTGCGCGGCGATTTCGCATAACGCCGCTCGCGATGGCGACACGCCTGCGCGAGTCCGGCTACATGAACTGGGCGCGCTATCAGGCTTGGCGTCAGGAATGGGATGAGTACGTCGCCAGCCTGCCCGAGCGGGGTAAGGGTTTTGCCACACCGGTATCGAAGGCACTTGGACGCAACGGGCGCCCGTTCACGCAACTGGTGCTGGAAGCACTTTCGGCAAATCGAATCACGCCCGTCACCGCTGCCCGTTATCTCGATTTGAAGTTCGAGCACTTTGAGAAACTGAAGGCCGCGATTCGCGATACGGCCCCGGGAATGGCGGGCGATGACTGACGGCGCGCCGCAACTGCTGTATTCGGTCGACACCAGTTCATTCATGGACTGGCAGGCGCGTTACTACCCTGTGGATGTTTTCGCCAGCATCGTGGAACGCGCCGACAATCTGATTGCCGCCAAGCGGCTATTCGCGCCGGCTTTGGTAAAGGAGGAGTTGTCGATCGTGGGCACGGGCGATCTGGCTGCCTGGGCAAAAGCGCGGCCATCGATCTTCGTTCCGACGGGCGATCTCCTGGTGGAAGCGCAGGCAATCCAAAATTCCTATCCCGGCTTGCGCGACCCGAAGGCGGAATTCGAGGAAGCGGATGCCTATGTGATCGCGCTCGCCAGGATTCGTGGCGGAATCGTCATCACGCAGGAAACTGCCGCCGCGGAGAAGCGCAACCCCAAACGCAGCCATTTCATTCCCGATGTTTGCCGGGAGATGGGAATTCCCTGCTTCAACCTCTTGGGCTTGATGCGTCGCGAGAACTGGACGTTCTGACGCGGGAATCGCCGTCCCGCCAGCGCCGACTCTATCCGTCAGCCGACCGCGGATTTCGTGGAGCACCGAGCTGGGTTTTGATTGAACAAAACAAGCAATGAAAAAACAAAGCGGCGATCAATCGACGGATAGTCTGGACACAAGAAAACCTTGCGACAACAAGACCTTGGCTTTGTTTGTATCGCTATTCGCTACAACGGACACTAACAAAGCATAAGAAACGTAAGCGGAAGGACGCACATGAAATCCACCGAATCCAACCTCTGGGGCATCCACGCCGGCAAGACCGGCGATGCCGATAGCCTGTTCCTCAAGAAGCATTGCATCGCCATCGGCTGGACCCGCATCGGCGACGCTTCGACGATCAAGCCCGATCGTGAATCCTTCAAGGCGAAAGTGGCCGCGCTGTACTCGGACGCGAAGCCGGGGGCTATTCCCGGATACGCGGGCCAGTTATTCCGCTTCGTGCATGAGATGAAGCCCGGCGACCTGGTGATCTATCCGTCCAAGCGCGACCGGCAGGTGCATCTGGGCCGGATCGAGGGCGCCTACGAATACGATGCGAAATCGGAAAACGGCTACCCGCACCGGCGCAAGGTGACCTGGCTCAAGGACGTGCCGCGCACCCATTTCAGCCAGGGGGCGCTGTACGAGATCGGCTCGGCGATGAGCCTGTTCCTGGTGAAGAACTACGCCGACGAATACCGTGCCGCACTTGAGAGCAAGGCCGTCGCGCCAGTGCCGGTGGCGCAGGACGAGTCGGTAGCGGCCGTAGCGGAAGACATCGAAGAGACGACGCGCGACTTTGTCCTCAAGCGTCTGGCGCAGGAATTGAAGGGTCATCCCTTCGCCGACTTTGTTGCGCATCTGCTCAATGCCATGGGCTACCGCACACGGGTTTCGCCCGAAGGACCTGACGGCGGCATCGACATCGTGGCGCATAAGGACGAGTTGGGCTTCGAGCCGCCGATCATCAAGGTGCAGGTGAAGAGCAGCGAGGGCAGCATCGGCGATCCGGTGGTCTCGGCGCTTTACGGCAAGGTGGGGCCGCAGGAGTTCGGCCTGCTGGTGACGCTGGGCACCTTCACGGCGCAGGCGAAGAACTTCGCCAAGAGCAAGAGCAACCTGCGGCTGGTGGATGGCGACGAACTGGTGGGGCTGATCTTCCACCACTACGACCAGTTCGATGCGCGCTACAAGGGCGTGCTTCCCCTCAAGCGGGTATATGTTCCGGAGGTGATCGAGGGGGTGGAGGAGTAGCCGATTGCTGGAGCCCGTTCTCCTCGTAAAACCCTGGCCACGCCGAAGACGCAAAGCTGGCGGCGTTTCACTTGTCGCGCTTTATCCGCGAGCAGGAGCGGGTGCTGGAGGCGCGGAAATGAGGGCTTCAGGTGCCGTCCCGCCGGCGCCGACTTTCCATTCTCAATTCTCGAATTGAGAATGACTTACACAATACATTGCTTTAAATAGACTTATTCCGTATATTCGCCATTTGCAAATAGCGAATAAGGGGCTTGAGATGTACCGATCCAAGTCGAATCCGCAGCTTGTTCTCCGCCCCCAGGATCTGGTGGTGTTGCTACGTTTGTCGCTGGAGCGCGATAGCACGCCTACCTATGCGGCCCTTGGTGAGGAGCTTGGCCTGACCGCCTCGGAGGTTCATGCCGGGTTGGAGCGCGCGACTTTGGCCCAATTGGCGCGCAAGGACAAAGCGGGTAAACCAGCGGTGGTGCGGGAAGCCTTGTGGCTCTATGTGCAGCATGGCGCCCGCTATTCCTTCCCGGCAACGCGGGGCGAGGTCACGCGGGGGCTGCCCACGGGTTATGCCGCCGCCCCCCTCAAAGACAAGATTGTCCAGCCCAACGATCCGCCCCCCGTGTGGCCATACAAGAACGGCACGGTACGCGGGACGGCGTTTTACCCTTTGTATCCCACGGTGCCCGGGGCCGCGATGCGAAACCCGGCGCTGTATGAGTTGTTGGCGCTTTTCGATGCCGTGCGCGGCGGCAGCCCGCGGGAGCGGGCCATCGCCCTTGAGCTGTTGAAGGAACGCTTGGCACATGAATCCGAATGATCCCAACGTCGCGATGATGGAGCTTGTCGCCGAGCGGCTTGGCGAAAGCTTGCGCGAGGATCTGGTTTTCGTCGGCGGTGCGGTGACTGGCTTGCTGATCACCGATCCGGGTCAACCGTCCATCCGCCCCACCGAAGATGTCGACCTGATTGTTCATGCCACCGTTCGCAGCGATTACCAACGGGTGGAGAAGGTCTTGCGCGAGCGCGGTTTCGTCAATGACATAAGCAAAGATGCGCCGATCTGTCGCTGGCGTATCGGCGCCATTACGGTGGATGTGATGCCGACGCTCAAGGAGATTCTCGGTTTCTCGAACCGTTGGTATCCGCTGGCGCTGGCCACGGCGGAAAGGGCGCCTTTACCCAGCGGCACGCTGATCCGACTGGTGACGGCCCCCGTCTTTGTGGCCACCAAGTTCGAAGCGTTCGCCGATCGTGGGCAGAGCGATTATCTGTTCAGCCACGACCTCGGCGATCTCATTTCGGTCATTGACGGTCGCGATGAACTCGTCGAGGAATGCCGACACCTCGATGGCGAGCTGAAGCACTACTTGCGCGAGCGCGTGAGCGCACTGCTGGCTGCACCGGCATTTCTCGACGCGTTGCCAGGCCATCTGCCGGGCGATGCGGCCAGCCAGGCCCGTCTGCCCGACCTGGAAGAAAAACTTCGCCAACTGGCGGCACTCCACTGACCATGAACGCATCCACTCTCGTCCAGAAACTTTGGAACTACTGCAACGTGCTGCGCGACGACGGCATGAGCTACGGCGATTACGTCGAGCAGCTGACTTACCTGCTGTTCCTCAAGATGGCGGACGAGCGTTCGCGCCCGCCCTACAGCCAGACGAGCCTGATTCCCGAGGCCTACGCCTGGCCCAGCCTGCTGGCGAAGGACGGCGACGCGCTGTTCGACCACTACCGCCATGCGCTGGACGAGCTGGGCAGGCAGAAGGGCACGCTGGGGCTGATCTTCGGCAAGGCGCAGAACAAGTTCCAGGACCCGGTCAAGCTGCGCCGGCTGGTGGCGGACCTGATCGACGGCGAAAACTGG
The DNA here is from genome assembly GCA_044230495.1 of Rhodocyclaceae bacterium. Taxonomy (GTDB): domain Bacteria; phylum Pseudomonadota; class Gammaproteobacteria; order Burkholderiales; family Rhodocyclaceae; genus JADJEF01. The sequence goes on along the minus strand of JBGARB010000001.1, from coordinate 11,672 downwards.
TCGGCGCTCAATGTCGATGTCAAGGGCGATGCCTACGAGGGCCTGCTGGAAAAGAACGCGCAGGACACCAAGAGCGGCGCGGGCCAGTACTTCACGCCGCGCGCGCTGATCCAGGCCATGGTGACCTGCATCGCGCCGAAGCCGGGCGAAACGATCTGCGACCCGGCCTGCGGCACCGGCGGTTTTTTGTTCACCGCGCACAACTACATCGCCCACCACGAAGCGAACCTGACCAAGGAGCAGAAGCGCCACCTCAAGGAAGGCGCCTTCACCGGCTGGGAGCTGGTGCAGGCCACCGCGCGGGTTTGCGCCATGAACCTGCTGCTGCACGGCATCGGCTCCGAAAGCCATGTGCCGGTGCGCGTGGCCGATGCGCTGGCGGCCGATCCCGGCGAGCGCTACGACATCGTGCTGGCCAATCCGCCCTTCGGCAAAAAGAGCAGCACCATGATCGTCGGCGAGGACGGCCGCACCACCACCGAAAAGGACATCGTCGAGCGCGACGACTTCTGGGCCACTACCTCCAACAAGCAGCTCAACTTCGTGCAGCACATCAAAACGCTGCTCGACGTGCCCGGCCGCGCCGCGGTGGTGGTGCCGGACAACGTGCTGTTCGAGGGCGGCGCCGGCGAGACCATCCGCCGCAAGCTGCTGCACGAGTGCGAGGTGCATACCCTGCTGCGCCTGCCCACCGGCCTGTTCTACGCGCAGGGCGTCAAGGCCAACGTGATCTTCTTCGACAAGAAGCCGGCCAGCGAGACGCCGTGGACGAAGACGCTGTGGATCTACGATCTGCGCACCAACCAGCACTTCACGCTGAAGACCAACCCGATGAAGGTGGAGGACCTGCGCGAGTTCGTTGCGCTGTACAACCCGGCGAACCGCCATGACCGAAAGCCGACCTGGTCGGCCGAAAATCCGGACGGCCGCTGGCGCGCCTATGACTACGCGGACCTGGTCGCGCGCGACAAGGCCAGCCTCGACATCTTCTGGCTCAAGGACGATGCGCTGGCCGATTCCGACAATCTGCCGCCGCCGGAGGTGATCGCGCAGGAGATCGTCGATGACCTGGAGGCGGCGCTGGAGCAGTTCAGGCTGATCGCCGCCGACGTGGGCGCCGCGGCTGCCGCCTGAGGCCCAAACTACAGTGATGGTGACACGGCGCTTGTCGGCGCCGCGATGCGCCAGTTACGAAAAAGCCGCCCGTGGGCGGCTTTTTGTTTGGCATTCTGGAGCGGGCGAAGGGAGTCGAACCCTCTTCATCAGCTTGGGAAGCTGAGGTAATGCCGTTATACGACGCCCGCATTGCGCTTGCGGCCAATCCTGCTGCGGCTCGCTTGCGAGGGATTGCCACGCAAGCTGCCGGCTGCAGTTTACATCAGCACGATATCGAACTGCTCCTGCAGATAGCCGCGCTCGGCCTGCATCGAGATCGGCCGGCCGATGAAATCGGAAAGCATCGCCAGCGCCTGCGATTCTTCGTCGATGAAGAGGTCGGTGACCACCGGCGCGGCGATCACGCGCAGCTCGCGGGCGTTGAACTGCCGCGCCTCGCGCAGCAGCTCGCGCATGATCTCGTAGCACATGGTGCGCGCGGTCTTCACTTCGCCGCGCCCGCTGCAGGTCGGGCATGGCTCGCACAGCACATGCGCGAGGCTCTCGCGCGTGCGCTTGCGGGTCATCTCGACGAGCCCGAGCTGCGTGAAGCCGTTCACCGTCACGCGCGTGTGGTCGCGCGCCAGCACGCGGTTGAATTCGGTGAGCACGGCGTTGCGGTGCTCTTCGCTTTCCATGTCGATGAAATCGACGATGATGATGCCGCCCAGGTTGCGCAGGCGCAGCTGGCGGGCGATGGTCTGCGCCGCCTCGAGATTGGTCTTGAAGATGGTGTCGTCGAAGCTGCGCTGGCCGACGAAGCCGCCGGTATTCACATCCACCGTCGTCATCGCCTCGGTCTGGTCGAAGATCAGGTAGCCGCCGGACTTGAGGTCGACGCGCCGCGCCAGCGCCTTCTGGATCTCGTCCTCGACGCCATGCAGCTCGAACAGCGGCCGCTCGCCGGTGTAATGCGCCAGCCGCTCGCCCACCTGCGGCACGTATTCGCGCGCGAAGGCGCAGAGCATGGCGTGCGTCTCGCGCGAATCGACGAGGATCTCGTTGGTGCCGCGCGTCACCAGGTCGCGCAGAGCGCGCTGGGCGAGGTTGAGGTCGTGGTGCAGCAGCGCGGGCGCCTGCGCGGCCATGCCGCGGGCCTGGATCTCGCGCCAGATGCGCGTCAGGTATTCGATGTCGGCGGCCAGCTCGTCGTCCTGGGCGTCCTCGGCCACCGTGCGCAGGATGTAGCCGCCGCCCTCGCGGCCTTCGAGCAGCGCCACCAGCCGCGCGCGCAGCTTCTCGCGACCCGCTTCGTCGCCGATGCGCTGCGAGATGCCGATGTGCCGCTCCTGCGGCAGATGCACCAGCAGCCGCCCGGCGATCGACACCTGCGTGGTCAGCCGCGCGCCCTTGGTGCCGATCGGGTCCTTGAGCACCTGCACCATCAGCGACTGGCCTTCGTGCAGGATGCGCTCGATCGGACGCACTTCGCTGCCGCCGCGCTCGCCCCAGATGTCGGCGACATGCAGGAAGGCGGTGCGTTCGAGGCCGACGTCGATGAACGCCGACTGCATGCCCGGCAGCACGCGCACCACCTTGCCCAGGTAGATGTTGCCCACCAGCCCGCGGCTGACGCTGCGTTCGATGTGCAGCTCCTGCACGACGCCCTGTTCGAGCAGCGCGACGCGCGTCTCCTGCGGCGTGAAGTTGATCAGCAGTTGTTCCATTTGGCGGTGCGTGGTCTAGGCGAATGCGCGCAGGAGTTGCGCAGTCTCGCACAGCGGCAGGCCGACCACGCCCGACGGCGAGCCGTCCACGCGGGCGATGAACATCGCCGCGCGGCCCTGGATGCCGTAGGCGCCGGCCTTGTCCATCGGCTCGCCGCTGCGCACGTAGCGGCGGATCTCGTCGGCATCGAGGGCGCGGAAGGTGACGATGCTGACCGACAGCGCCGCTGCCGCGCGCGTCCCGCAGGCGACGACGACGGCGGTCAGCACGCGATGGCTGCGGCCGGACAGCCGCGCCAGGATGGCTTCGGCATCGGCGGCATCGCGCGGCTTGCCGATGACGGCGCCATCCAGGTCGAGCGTGGTGTCGGCGGCGAGCACCGGCCGGCGCGGCAGGTGGCGCAGATCGAGCAGCCGGAGCGCATGCTGCGCCTTGGCCTGCGCGACGCGCTGGACGTAGGCTTCGGGCGTCTCGCCCGGATGCTCGGCCTCGTCGGTTTCCGGGTCGTCGCGCGGCGGTTCGCGGAACAGCAGCAGGTCGTAGGCGACGCCGATCTGCGTCAGCAGCTCGCGGCGCCGCGGGCTGCGCGAGGCGAGGTAGATGCGTTCGGGGAAGGCCATGCGCCGAGTTTACTCGCGATGGTAAGGATGCCCGGCCGAGAGGCTGACCGCGCGGTACAGCGCCTCGGCGAGGATCACGCGCACCAGCGCGTGCGGCAGCGTCAGGCTGGACAGGCGCAGGCGCTCGTCAGCCTCGGCCTTCAAGGCCGCATCGAGCCCGTCCGGGCCGCCGATGAGCAAGGCGACATCGTCGCCCGACGCCTGCCAGCGTTCGAGGCGCGTGGCCAGCTCGCGCGTCGTCGGCGCGTCGCCGCGTTCGTCGAGCGCGATGCGTCGGCATTGGGCGGGCAGCGCGGCGCGGATGCGCGCGGCTTCGGCCGCCATCATCGCTGCCGGCGGCTTGCCGGTGGTGCGCGGCTCGGGCTTCACTTCGACGAGCTGCAGCGGCAGGTGGCGGGGCATGCGCTGGGCGTATTCGGCCCAGCCGGCCTCGACCCACGCCGGCGGCCGTTGCGCGACGGCCACCACCAGCAGCTTCATGCCGCCGCGTCGGTGCCTGGGGCGCGCTTCCTCGTCGGCACCTTTTGCCAGAGTTCCTCGAGGTTGTAGTGCGCGCGCACGTTGGCCTGCATCACATGCACCACGGCATCGCCCAGATCGACGAGCACCCATTCGCCGCCGTCTTCGCCTTCGGTGCCGATCACCGTGCCGCCGGCTTCCTTGACCTTCTCGTGCACGCTGTTCGCCAGCGCGCGCACGTGACGGTTCGAGTCGCCCGTGGCGATGATGACGCGGTCGAACATGGCCGTCAGCTTGGTGGTGTTGAGCACCGCGATGTCCTTGCCCTTGACGTCCTCGAGGGCGGTCACGATGATTTTCTGCAGTTTGCGGATGTCCATGGGCTAGTAGAGATGATGCGTGTGGATGTAGTCGAGGACCTGCTCGGGCAGCAGGTAACGCGGGCTGGCGCCGGCGACCAGCCGGGCGCGGATGACCGTCGCCGAGATGTCCAGCGGCGTCAGGTGGAAAGGCACGATGGCGCCGGCCGGGGATTCGCGCAGCGCCGCGGGCGGCGCATGACGGGCGGCCATCTCGGCGGCCAGCGCCGGCGAGGGGGTCGCGCGGCCCGGATACGGTGCGGGCGGAAAGGGCTTGTCGACCGCCGTGCCACCGCCACTGTAGTTTGCCGGCGCGAAGGCATATTCGCCCGGCCGCGAGGCGACGCCGACATGCGCCAGCGTAAAGATCTCGCGCCATTCGTGCCAGGCTTCGAAGCGGCCGAAGGCATCGGCGCCGAGCAACAGCACCAACGGACGCGCGGCGCCGAGTTCGGCGCGCAGGCGACGCAGCGTATCGACGGTGTAGCTGATCGCCGGGCTGTCGGCCTCGGCGGTGTCGAGCGCGAAATGCGGGTTGTCGGCAATCGCCAGCCGCACCATCGCCACGCGGTGGGCCGCCGGGGTCGAGGGCGCCGCGCGCAGCGGTGGCGCGCCGGCGGGCAGCCAGCGCACGGCCGCGAGGCCCAGGCGTTCGCGCGCCTCTTCGGCCAGCCGCAGGTGGCCGAAATGCACCGGATCGAAGGTGCCGCCGAAGATGCCCAGAGGATCAGACGGCGACATCGATGTCCCGCGCCGGCGTATGGAAGACGTCGCGATACGACAGATACACGCTGGCCACCAGCGTCGGCGCCAGCACGAACACCAGTGCCGCGCGCAAGACCACGGCCAGCAGCTCGACGAGCTGGCCGGAGACCAGGTTCACCAACACCAGCAGCAGTGCCGGCAGCAGCATCAGCAGCGCGCCGACGACCAGCCCGTACATGGCGAAGGCGCGCCAGTTGCGCCAGGCCGCGATGAAGCTGAAGAACACCGACTTCATCGGTTCGATGCCGTTCCACAGCGTCAGCAGCGGTGCGAACCAGAAGGCGGCGAGCACGGGCGAGGCGACCAGCATCAGGGCCGCGAAGCGGCGCAGCAGGTCGGCCGCCTTGGCCTGGTCGACGTTCGCCTCGACCTTCAGGTCGAGGCCGAGGGCAATGCCGGCGAGGATGATGAGCATCGACGCGCCGAGGTTGAGCAGGCCCAGCCGCGCAAGGTCGCGGCTGCGCGACTCGATGCCGCGCGTGAGCTCGGCGAAGGTCGGCGGGTGGCGCCGCTCGATGGCGTGGCAGCCGTTGCCGAGCATGGCGGTGAGCGCCGGCAGCGCGATGGCCAGCAGCACCGGCCCGATCGCCGGCAGCGTGTTGAGCAGCAGCACGATCAGCAGATAGCCGAAAGTCAGCGCCGCCAGCAGCGCCGGATTGCGGCGGAACAGCGTGAAGGCGCCGACCAGCCACAGGGCGCCGTGCCGCGCCGGGAGCGTGCGGGCGTGCATCAGTGCGCGCCGGAAAACTGCACGACCTGCGCACCGGCCGGCGGCGCGGACAGATCCGGCAGGTCGGGCGGATCGAAGGCGCGGTCGCCGTCGTCGCGCGGCTTGCCGTCGGCCAGCAGATGCGCGAAATCGTACAGCGCCGTATCGGCCAGATGCGACGGCACGACGTTGGCGAGGCCGCGGGCGATGTTGTCGACGCGGCCCGGATGGCGTTTGTCCCATTCGCGCAGCATCTGCTTCACCTGCTGGCGCTGCAGGTTCGGCTGCGAGCCGCACAGGTCGCACGGGATGATCGGGAAGGCGCGGATCGCGGCCCACGCCTCGAGATCGCGCTCGGCGATGTAGCACAGCGGCCGGATGACGACATGGCGGCCGTCGTCCGAAACCAGCTTGGGCGGCATGGCCTTCATCTTGCCGCCGAAGAAGAGATTGAGGAACAGCGTCTGCACGATGTCGTCGCGGTGATGGCCGAGCGCGATCTTGGTCGCCCCCAGCTCGCCGGCGACGCGATAGAGCACGCCGCGGCGCAGCCGCGAACACAGCGAGCAGGTGGTTTTGCCCTCCGGGATCAGCCGCTTGACGATGGAATAGGTGTCCTCGGTCTCGATGTGGAAGGGCACGCCCAGGCCGGCGAGATAACCGGGCAACACGTCGGCCGGAAAGCCCGGCTGCTTCTGGTCGAGATTGACGGCGACGATCTCGAAGCGGATCGGCGCGTGCGCCTGCAGATGCAGCAGGATGTCGAGCAGCGCAAAGGAATCCTTGCCGCCCGAAAGGCACACCATGACCTTGTCGCCTTCCTCGATCATGCGGTAGTCGGCGATGGCCTGGCCGACGCCGCGGCGCAGGAACTTGGCCAGCTTGTTGGCTTCGCGGCGCGGGCGGTCGGCCGCGCGCGCGGTGAGGGGAGCATTCACGGAATCAGAGGTGGGCGGTACGACCGCCATCGACGTTGATCGTTTGGCCCGTGATGTAGGGCGCATCGAGAACGAGGAATTTTACCGTGCGCGCGATGTCCGCCGGCGTACCGATGCGGCCCAGCAGCGTATGGCGGATGATCGCCTCGCGTTCGGCGGGCGGGTAGGCGGCCTCGCCCAACGCGTCCTCGGGCCAGGCAATCGCCCCCGGCGCCACCGCATTCACGCGCACGGCCGGTGCCAGCTCGATGGCCAGCGCGCGCGTCAGCGTCGCCAGGCCGCCCTTGGCCGCGCAATAGAGCGCAAAGCCCGCCATCGGCCGTTCGGCGTGGATGTCGGTGATGTTCACCACGCAGCCGCCGGCGGCCGCAAGGTGCGGCGCCGCCGCGCGGGCGAGGAACAGCGGTGCCCTCAGGTTGGAGCCCATCAGGTCCGCCCAGGCGCCTTCGTCGATGGCATCGAGCGGCGTCGGGTAGAAGCTGGAGGCGTTGTTCACCAGCGCGTCGAGCCGGCCGAAGCGTGCCGCCACGGCGGCGACCAGCGGCGGGATCGCTGCCGTGTCGATGAGGTCGGCGGCAAATACGGCGGCCGAGCCGGGTCGCGCGGCGTTCAGCGTGGCGGCCAGGGCATCGGCATCTGCGCGCGAATGTCGGCAATGGATGGCGACATCGAGGCCGGCGGCGTGCAGCGTGCGGGCGATGTCGGCGCCGACGCGACGCGCAGCCCCCGTGATCAATGCGACCGCGGCGCTCATGTGCCTACCCCCCATCCCCCGCCCCACGGGCGGGGGTGACGACGGTTCGTCGCTGCGCGACACCGGATTGCTGGCGGCGCCGGCCTTGGGGCGGCCCGGCGGCGGATGCTCATGCCGCTTCCCTGGCCAGCACGTCGATCGCACGCGCCGCGGCGGCCAGGCCGAAGCCGGCGGTGACCGCCATCGACGAGCCGTAGCCGGCACAGGCCAGACCCGCGCCGCCGTCCATCGCCGGGGCGTCGGCAGCGCAAACGACAGTGGTGGCGGGACGGCGCAGGGGCTCGGCCGAGAACACGCAATCGACGCCGAACTTCCTTTTCGGCTCGCGCGGGAATCCGTAGGCCTTGCGCAGCAGCGCGCGCGTCTTCGAGGCCAGCGCATCCTGCGTGGTCCGCGACAGATCGGCCAGCTCGATGCGCGTCGGGTCGGTGCGGCCGCCGGCACCGCCCGTGGTGACGATGCGGATGCCCTGTGCGCGGACGTGGGCGATCAGCGCCGCCTTGGCGCGCACGTTGTCGATGGCGTCGATCACGGCGTCGCACGCCGGCAGCACGCGCGCGACGTTGTCGGCGTCGACGAAGTCATCGACCGCCGCGACGTCGCAGCCGGGATTGATCTGCGCGATGCGCTTGCCCATCGCCTGCACCTTGGCCTGGCCGAGCGTGGCATCGAGCGCGTGGATCTGCCGGTTGATGTTCGATTCGGCGATGTGGTCCAGGTCGATCAGCGTGATGCGGCCGATGCCGGAACGGGCCAGTGCTTCGACCGCCCACGAGCCGACGCCGCCGATGCCGACGACGCACACATGCGCCGCCGCCAGCCGCGCGAGGCTGCCGGCGCCGTACAGCCGCTCGATGCCGCCGAAGCGGCGCGCCGGATCGCAACGCGAAGTCATGACGCGAGTTTAGCCGCGTGCCGAGCCCGGCGCTTTCGCTTAAGCTGACGGCACGCGCTCCGCCGCGCAAGGCAATTGTCATCTGACAGGATATTTCATGGGCACCGCAACCAAGACCGCACCCGCCGGCAAACGCCCGGCGCCGCCAGCCGCACGCCGCGCCCGCGCCGGCGACGTGGCGCCGACCAAGACCCGCGCCGGCATCGAGCGCTTCCAGGTCAAGGACCGCACCAGCGCCGCGCGCGACAGCAAGGAAGCCGCCGTGCGCGACATCCTCGCGCATGCCCGCCGCGGCAGCGGCGCCAAGCTCGCCAAATCGCTCGAAGCGATGTTCGCCGGCGCTTCGCCCGACGATGTCGAGGCGCTGAAGGCGGCGCTGATGCAGCAGGAGGACGCGGCCGCCGCACACCCCGACGAAGAGCTGGCACCGGACTGGCGACAGGGCGGCTACCCGTACCGCCACCTGATGTCGCGACGGAACTACGAGGCCCAGAAATACCATCTGCAGGTCGAACTGCTCAAGCTGCAGGCGTGGGTCAAGGAGACCGGACAGAAGGTCGTGATCCTCTTCGAAGGGCGCGATGCGGCTGGCAAGGGCGGCACCATCAAGCGCTTCATGGAGCACCTGAACCCGCGCGGCGCGCACGTCGTGGCGCTCGAAAAGCCCACCGAAACCGAACGCGGCCAGTGGTATTTCCAGCGTTATGTGCAGAACCTGCCGACGGCCGGCGAAATCGCGCTGTTCGACCGCTCCTGGTACAACCGCGCCGGCGTCGAACGCGTGATGGGTTTCTGCACCGACGCCGAGTACGAGGAATTCATGCGTCAGACGCCGGAATTCGAGCGCACGCTGGTCAGGAGCGGCGTGCACCTGATCAAGTTCTGGTTTTCCGTGTCGCGTCCCGAGCAGCGCCGCCGCTTCAAGGAGCGCCAGACGCACCCGCTCAAGCAGTGGAAGCTCTCGCCGATCGACCTCGCGTCGCTGGACAAGTGGGACGACTACACCAAGGCCAAGGAAGCGATGTTCTTCTACACCGACACGGCCGATGCGCCGTGGACGGTCATCAAGTCGGATTGCAAGAAGCGCGCGCGGCTCAATGCCATGCGCTACGTGCTGCACAAGCTGCCCTACGCCCGGAAGGACGTGGCGCAGGTCGGCACCCTCGACCCCTTGCTCGTCGGCCGCGCGCATGTCGTGTATGAACGCGGCGAAAAAGCCACCCCGCTGCTCTGAGCCGCTGCCATGTACCTGCCACCGCATTTCGCCGAATCGCGCCGTGACGTCCTGCACGCGGCGATCGACGCCCATCCGCTGTCGACGCTGGTGAGCCAGACGCCGCGCGAGGGCGGCGTCGACGTCGAGGCCGATCACCTGCCGCTGCTGCTGCGGCCCGATGTCGGCGAGTTCGGCGCGCTGCACGGGCATGTCGCGCGCGGCAATCCGCTGTGGCGCGCGCATCCGCCGACCGCCGAGGTGCTGGCGGTCTTCCACGGGCCGGCGGCCTACGTCTCGCCCGGCGCCTACCCGGCGAAAAAGGAGCACGGCCGCGTCGTGCCGACGTGGAACTACATCGTCGTGCATGCGCGCGGTCGCCTGCGGGTGATGGACGATGCGGCCTGGAAGCGTCGCCTGCTCACCGACCTCACCGCGCGCCACGAGCAGCGCGAAGCGACGCCATGGGTGATGTCCGATGCGCCGGCCGAGTACATCCAGCAGATGGTGATGGGCGTGGTCGGCATCGAGATCGAGATCCGCGCGCTGATCGGCAAGTGGAAGCTGTCGCAGAACCACGGCACCGAGAACCGTGCCGGCGTCATTGCGCAGCTCGCCGCCCGCGACGATCCGGCGGCGCGCGAACTCGCCGCGCGCATGCGCGTGCGCGACTACTTCGTCGACCTGCGCGAACAGCGCGAACACCGCGAGCAGCGCATCGCACGGGAAAAACGCGGCGAGGGATGACCGCGGTCAGTCTTCCCGAGCCCGGCGCCGAAGCACGGGCGGCGAGCGCCGCGCTCGTCGAGGTCATCGCGGCCGAGATCGCAGGTCGCGGCGGCTTCATGTCCTTCGCGCGCTTCATGGAGCTGGCCTTGTATGCACCGGGGCTGGGCTACTACAGCGGTGGTGCGCACAAGTTCGGTGACTTTGCCGCCGGCGGTGATTTCGTCACCGCGCCGGAAATCTCGCCGCTGTTCGGTGGTGCGCTGGCGCGGCAAGTGGCGCAGGTCCTTGGCGCATCGCGTCCGCGCGTGCTGGAAGTCGGCGCCGGCAGCGGACGGCTGGCCGCCGATCTGTTGCCGGCACTCGATGCACTGGGCGCGCTGCCCGAGCGCTACGCGATCCTCGAACTGTCCGGCACGCTGCGCGCCCGCCAGCAGGCGACGCTTGCCGCCGATGCGCCGGCGTATCTGGCGCGCGTCGAATGGCTCGACCAGTTGCCCGAATCGCTCGAAGGCTGCGTGCTCGGCAACGAGCTGCTCGATGCCATGCCGACGCACCAGGTGCTGTGGACCCCGGACGGTTTGCGCGAAGGCGGCGTGGCCTGGCGTGACGGCCGTTTGACGGCCGCCGACGCGCCGGTGAAGCCGGCCCTCGCCGATGCGGCGCGGGCATTCGACATTCAGCCCCCCTACCGCGGCGAGATCGCGCTGGCGGTACGGGCGTGGGTGGCCGAGATGGCGCGGCGCCTCACGCACGGCGCGCTGCTGCTGATCGATTACGGCCTGCCCCGCCACGAGCTCTACCACCCGGCGCGCGATGGCGGCACGCTGCGCTGCCACTACCGCCACGGCGTGCACGACGATCCGTTCTGGTATCCCGGGCTGTCGGACATCACCTCGCACGTCGACTTCACGGCGGTCGCCGAGGCGGCGCATGACGCCGGCCTGCGCGTCGCCGGCTACACCACGCAGGCGATGTTCCTGATGAACTGCGGCCTGGGCGAGCTGCTGGCAAACTACAGTGGTGGTGGGACGGCGCCTGCTTCCCCGGATGCGCGCCATCGCGCGCACGGGGCGGTGCAGCGGCTGGTCGCGCCGCACGAGATGGGCGAGCTGTTCAAGGTCATCGCCGCCACGCGCGGCATCGATGCGCCGCTGGTCGGCTTTGCGCGCGGCGATCGCACGCACGCCCTGTGAATCAGCGCCTGCTCGCGTCGTCGGCTTCGCGCAGGCGCTGTTCCAGCCACGCCTGCGCATCGGCGCGGCGCTCGAAGGCCCCGAAGGCGACGCCGGCGGGTCGATAGATCTTTTGCTCCAGCAGCGGCAGCATGAAGTCGCGATCCTCGATGTCGGCCGCCACCACGTAGGCCGTCCCGACCGTTCGAATCCCCCGTTGCCTGGCCGCGAAGAGG
>JBGARB010000025.1:0-38618 GCA_044230495.1 Rhodocyclaceae bacterium | reverse complement strand
AAGGCATCGGCATGCACGGATACGAAGAGGTCGGCCTGCACGCGCCGCGCCTTGGTCACGCGGGCGCCGAGCGGAATGAAGAAATCGCCGTCGCGGGTGAGCATCGCGCGCATGTTCGGCTGCGCATCGATGCGCGCCTTGAGCCGCCGCGCCACGGCCAGCGTGACGTTTTTTTCGAGGCTGCCGCCACGGCCGACGGCGCCCGGGTCTTCGCCGCCATGGCCGGGATCGATGGCGACCGTGATCATCCGCGTCACTTCGCGTTCGGGCTCGGGCGCGCGCTTCGCCTGACGCGATTCGCGCTCGGCCTCGGCGCGGCGCTTTTCGTGCTGCTCCAGCAGCGCCATCAGCGGATCGGGCGGCTGCAGCGGATACAGGTCGAGCACCAGGCGCTGACCGTAGTTGCCGACCGGATCGAGCGCGAACACCTGCGGCACGACCTCGGCCTTCAGCTCGATGACCAGCCGCACCACGCCTGGCCGGTTGCGCCCGGCACGGATCAGCTTGATGTACGGATCGGACTCGAGGATCTTCTCCGGCAGGCGCTGCAGCACGGCATTGAATTTGGCGCCCTCGATATCGACGACGAGGCGGTGCGGATCGCGCAGCAGCATGTGCGTGTAGCGCAGCGAGTCGGTATGTTCGAGCGTGATTCGCGTGTAATCCGCCGCCGGCCAGACGCGCACGGCGAGGATGTCGGCGCCGCGCGCCGCCGGCGATGGCGCCGTGCCACCACGACTGTAGTTTGAAACCAGCAGCGTCAGGCTGGCGGTGCCGAGCCGCAGGATGTCGCGCCGGGACCAGCGCCGAGGCGCGTCAAGCATGCGTCGCCCCGCGACGTGCGGGCGGTGAAGCGCGCTGTGCGTCCGTTGCCCGCGACATGCAGCGCGATGCCGAGGTCGGGCGGCGGCAGAAACGGGTTCGCGCGCTCGGGCCATTCGACCAAGCAGATCCCGCTGCCATCGAAATACTCGTCCAAGCCTGCATCGAGATATTCGTTCGGCTGATTGAACCGATAAAAATCAAAGTGATAGAAGTTTATTCCAGAAACCGGATGAACTTCAACCAGCGTGTAGGTCGGACTCTTCACGGCGCCACGGATGCCGCGTGCGCGCAACACCGCGCGCACCAGCGCCGTCTTGCCGGCGCCGAGGTCGCCGTTGAGCCACACCACCATGCCGGGGACGAGGCACGGCGCCAAGGCGGCGCCCAGGGCGGCAGTGGCGTCATCGTCGGCTAACGTAAGATCGAGCGTATGCACGGGAAACGGCAGGTCGAGACAATCCGCGAATGGGGCCGGGAATTCGGCTTCGATGCCGTCGGCATTGCAACGGCGGCCGGCGACGCGACCGCCGGTGTCGCGGCCGCCGACGGTTTGGCGGCATGGCTGGCCGCCGGCAGGCACGGCACGATGGATTATATGGCCCGCCATGGCGCCGGCCGCGCCGATCCCGCCACCGTGCTGCCCGGCGCGCGCAGCGTGATCATGGCGCGCATGAACTACTGGCCGCCGGCGGCCGACGCGCAGGCCACGCTGGGCGATGCGCGTCTGGCCTACGTCTCGCGCTATGCGCTCGGCCGCGACTACCACAAGCTGCTGCGCGGCCGCCTCGCGCAGCTTGCGCGGCGCATCGAAGAGGCATTCGGGCCGTGCGCCACGCGCGCCTTCACCGATTCGGCGCCGCTGATGGAAGTCGAGTTCGCCACGCGCGCCGGGCTGGGCTGGCGCGGCAAGCACACGCTGCTGCTCGAACGCGATGCCGGCTCGTGGTTCTTCCTCGGCGGTATCGCCACCGATCTGGCGCTGCCGGCGGATGCGCCGGTCACCGACCATTGCGGCACCTGCACGGCCTGCCTCGACGCCTGTCCGACCGCGGCCTTCGACGGGCCGTACCGGCTCGATGCGCGGCGCTGCATTTCCTACCTGACGATCGAATTGCGCGAGGCGATCCCCGAGCCGCTGCGCGCGGCGATGGGCAACCGCATTTACGGCTGCGACGATTGCCAGCTCGCCTGTCCGTGGTCGCGCTTCACGGTGCCGACGCGCGAGCCCGATTTCGCGCCGCGCCACGCGCTCGACGCCGCCACGCTCGTCGCGCTGTTCGGCTGGACGGCCGAGGAATTCGATGCGCGGCTCGCCGGCTCGCCGATCCGCCGCATCGGCCACGACGCCTGGCTGCGCAACATCGCCGTGGCGCTGGGCAATGCGCCGACGACCGATCAAGTGCTCGATGCGCTGCGCGCGCGGGCCGACGATGCGTCCGCACAGGTGCGCGAGCACGTCGCGTGGGCGCTGATGCGGCATGGCGCGCTTGGCGCCGTCCCGCCACCACTGTAGTTTCGCAAGCGCAGAGCGGGCAGCGGGAAGTGGCCGACGTGCCGCGCCCCGCGACCATCCGGAGACCGGCTGCAATCGTGTCCGCCGCCGCGGCCGTTTGGCCGGCATTGCGGCACCATGCGCGCGCCGTGTCCGGCTAGAGTACGCACGATGCATGGTCCCCGACGTTCCTCGCCGCATGGCCGTTCCCGGCGCGGCGTTTCAGCCGATGTGCCGTTCCGGTGCGGCGGTCGCCCCCATCGATTCGCGGGCGCGGCATGAAATCGCTTTCGGCCCTTCGCCGCTGCGTCGGCACGAAAGCGGGACGAGCAATGCTTTGGACGATTGCCTGCATTGCGGCGCTCGCTGCAGTCTCATGGACTTACCTCGTTCTTGATTCCGCCGACTATTTCGAGAGCCGACGCGCACGCGACAAACCGGCATGGTTGTCCGAGCTCTATCTCAGCGCCCGACACACGCTGGGCGAATACCGCGAGCCGCCCTCCAACGACGAGATGATCCGCTACTTCCATGCCCACGAGCGCGAATTCGAAAAACTCGTCGAGGACTACTACGCGATCATTGCGCGCGCCTACGAGACCAGGCAGTTCCCGGATCGCACCGAGCTGATGAAGTTCCAACTGGCGGAGTTTGGGTTGGAACGAGTGAATGCGGGCGGAGCCGGAATCATCAGTTCGATACATGGAATGAAGCCATTTCAGTCACTGGGCGCGGAATTCATACTCTTCGATCGGGGCGGCAGCTTTGCGCGATTCAGGAATGCTGGCAAAGCATATGTCTATGTGCCGCGTACGACAGATCAACCTGACCGCAAGCAAGCGCCAATCACTCATCTTCTAGCGACAGGGCAGTACTCCAGGAACGTCAATATGACTGAACTGAGCAAACGGAACAAAGGCCAAATTGGCCAAGATTGCGGCATGCAACCCATCAACGCCAACTGGGCGGTCGTGCATTGCGTCAACATTTCGAACTGAGCGCGGCGCGCAAGCGCCGTCCCGCCACCACTGTAGTTTCGCGTGCTGCGCTATTTGACGACCGGCCGCGCCGGATCGCTGCACCACTCGCTCCACGATCCCGGATAGAGCCTGGAGCCGGACAGGCCGGCGATCTCCATGGCCAGCAGGTTGTGGCAGGCGGTGACGCCGGAGCCGCACTGCTGGACGACGTCCGACGGCGCATGCGCGCCGAGCAATGCAAGGAACTCTTCGCGCAGTTCGGCAGCCGGGCGGAAGTGGCTGCCGCTGTCGTCGAGGTTGTCGAAGTAGAAGCGATTGACGGCGCCCGGAATGTGGCCGCCGACGGGATCGAGCGTCTCGTTGCGGCCGGCAAAGCGCTCGGGGCTGCGCGCATCGACGACCAGCTTCCGGCCGCCCGCCGTCACATTAGCCAGCACGCTGGCGGTGTCGACGGTCGCGTCCGCCGCCGGCCGCGGCATGAAGGTCGCCGGCGCGACGACGGGTGCGTCGGCCGTGAGCGCCAGGCCGGCGCGCTTCCAGCCGGCGAGGCCGCCGTCGAGCACCGCCACGGCGCCGTGGCCGAGCCAGCGCAGCAGCCACCACAGGCGCGCCGCGAAGATGCCGCCTTCATTGTCGTAGGCGACGACCTGCGTTTTGGCGTCGACGCCGCAGGCGCCCATGCGCGCGGCAAAGGTGTCGATGTCGGGCAGCGGATGGCGGCCGTTGGCGCCGGTCTTGGCGCCGGAGAGGTCGTCGTCCAGATGCAGGTGGATCGCGCCGGGAATATGCTCGCGCGCCCACGCGTTGCGGCCGTAGACGGTGTTCTGCAGGTCGTGCCGGCAGTCGAAGACCCGCCACCCGGGATGCGCGGCCAGTTCGGCGACGCCGACGAGCAATGAATGCGTCATTCCGCCAGCCAGGCGCGGGCGTCTTCGATGTCGTGCTCGACGTGCGTTTCGGCGCTGACGAAGAGACGCTGCAACCAGGTGCTCCAGGTTATCCACTCGCTGTCGGTGACGATGGCGATGCGCGCGAAATCCTTGCCATGCGCGCGGGAGAATTTGACTTCCTCCCAGGCCATGTCGACCGTGAAGCCGGCCATCTCGCGCAAGTCGACGAGCAGTCGCAGCGGTCCTTCGCCGGCTGCGGCGAGCACGAGGTCCTCGAATTCCTTGAAGTCGGCGAGGGTGAATTCGCCGAGCGCGGCGACGGTGATGAGGTCGTTCTGGCGGTCGATGGTGATCATGGCATTGGGCACGCGTCAAAAAACAATGGGCTCTTGCGAGCCCATGTTAATCCTCATCGCAACCGGCGCCGCGCAGTTCGCGTCGCCGGGCCGACCGGATGTCTACTTCTTCGCCTTCTTGCCCGCGACGGCGGTCTTGAACGCTGCGCCGGCGCTGAACTTGGGCACCGTGGTGGCAGCGATCTTGATGGATTCGCCGGTCTTCGGATTCTTGCCGGTGCGCGCCGCACGCTTGGCCGACTTGAAAGTGCCGAAGCCGACGAGCGTCACGGTGTCACCCTTGGAAACTGCCTTGGTGATGGCAGCGATGATGGAGTCGAGCGCGTTGCCCGCCGCAGTCTTGCTGATGTCGGCGTTCTTGGCAGCGATCTCGATAAGTTCAGCCTTGTTCATTGAGAAAGTCCTCCTGTACAGCGGGAAATCCGCCCGCGTCGGATTCTAAACCCCAATTCATCAGGCATTGCAAGGGTTTTCGTGCGTATTTTTACGCGGCCGATTCGATGATGCCGCCACCCAGACAGACCCGCGATTCATAGAGCACGAGCGATTGCCCGGGGGTCACTGCCCATTGCGGCGCGGCGAAAATCACCTCGCAGGAATCGGCGTCCACGCGCTCGACCTGGCAGGCGGCATCGGGCTGCCGGTAGCGCGTCTTCGCGGCATAGACCCAATGCGTGTGCGGCCGATCGGCCGGTGCCTCGCCAGCCACCCACGACAGCTGACGCGCCACCAGCGACATGGATTGCAGCGCCGGATGGTCGTGGCCCTGGGCCACGTGCAGCACGTTCGCCGCCATGTCCTTGCCGACGACGAACCACGGCGCTTCGTCGGCGCCGCGCACGCCGCCGATGCCCAGCCCCTCGCGCTGGCCCAGCGTGTAATACATCAGGCCCTCGTGGCGGCCGAGTACGCGTCCGCCGTCGGCGTTGCGGATCTCGCCGGGCTGGCGCGGCAGATAGCGGGCGAGGAATTCGCGGAACGGTCGTTCGCCGATGAAGCAGATGCCGGTCGAATCCTTGCGCGCGTGGTTCGGCAGGCCGGCCTCGCGGGCGATGGCGCGCACGTCGCGCTTCGCCAGATGGCCGACGGGAAACAGCGTCTGCGACAGTTGCGCCTGATTCAGCCGGTAAAGGAAGTAGCTCTGGTCCTTGGTGCCGTCCTCGCCGCGCAGCAGTTGCCAGCGCCCCTCGAACTGGCGCACCTGCGCATAGTGGCCGGTGGCGATCTTGTCGGCACCGAGTTGCACGGCGTGGTCGAGGAAGGCGTTGAACTTGATCTCGGAGTTGCACAGCACGTCGGGATTGGGCGTGCGGCCGGCGGCGTATTCGGCGAGGAACTGCGAAAACACGCGCTCGCGGTATTCGGCGGAAAAGTTCACCACCTCCATGTCGATGCCGATCGCATCCGCGGCAGCCGCGGCGTCGACCAGATCCTGCCGCGTCGAGCAGTAATCCTCGGTGTCGTCGTCTTCCCAGTTCTTCATGAACAGGCCGACGACCTCCCAGCCGGCGCGTTTGGCCAGCAGCGCGCTGACCGATGAATCGACGCCGCCCGAGAGCCCGACGATCAGCCGTCGTCCCTTGCCTTCTTCGATCATGGTGTCATCTCTCCTGCCAGCCAGCGCGTCATCGGCACGACCAGCGGCGGCTCGCCGACACCGACGTACCAGCTATCCACTGCGAACTCGGCCCCGTCGGCGAGCGCCGCCAGCCGCGCCGTATGGTGCGCGAAGACCCAGGGTGTTGGTCGAGTGGTCGATGCAGTCCATCTGCCCGCGCACGCCGCCATCGTCGACGTTGCCCGGCTGGTCGGCGCCGATCGGGGTCTGCATCGCCGCCAGCGCGTAGAGTGCCGCGACCGCATGCGTCAGCGCCGCGCGTTCGGCATCGGCATCGGCGCTGGCCGCCACCTGGGTCGCCAGCGCGTCGATGACCTCGCCGTCGAATTGCGCGCGCTGCGAGGCGATGCAGCCGTAGTTGAAGCAGACGTCGATCTCGGCGCCGACACCGGCCGACGCCGGCGGCGCGGCAAGCATCGCCATCAGCACGATGAGCAGGCGCTTCATGTCGCGTAGTGGCGGATCAGGTCGAGCGGAAAACGCCGGCCGGCGCGCCAATCGACGATGCATTGCAGCACCAGCGGGCTGCGATGGCGTTCGCGGCAGGCGTCGATCTCGTCGCTGCCGAGCCAGCGCGCGGCGATGATGCCGTCATCGAGCGGGCGGTCGGCGTCGTGGCCCAGCAGATCGCCGGCAAAGGCGAAGCGCAGGTAGGTGATGTCGCCCTGCGGCCGCGGCCACTGGTAGATGCCGATCAACGCGCGCGGCCGGAAGTGCCAGCCGGTTTCCTCCAGGGTTTCGCGCACGCAGGCCTCGACGAGCGATTCGCCGGCATCGAGGTGGCCGGCCGGCTGGTTGAAGCGGACGCCGTCGGCGGTTTCCTCCTCAACGAGCAGGAAGCGGCCGTCGCGTTCGATGACAGCCGCCACCGTCACGTTGGGCTTCCAAATCCGTTCCACGGGCGCGGCATTTTGCATGGACGCATTCTATTCGCCGGGAGCCGCCTTCCGGCCGCGAGGCGCGCCGCTGCTAGAATGAACCCTTCCGATTCCCGCTGGAGATTCCCATGTCGATGGCCGACCGCGACGGCTTCATCTGGTACGACGGCAAGCTGGTGCCGTGGCGCGATGCCACGACCCATGTGCTGACGCATTCGCTGCATTACGGCCTGTCGGTCTTCGAAGGGGTCCGCGCCTACAAGACGGCGCAGGGCACGGCGATCTTCCGGCTCAAGGAGCACACCGACCGCCTGTTCACCTCGGCGCACATCTACATGATGAAGATGCCGTACTCGCGCGAAGAGATCATGGAGGCGCAGAAGGAGGTCGTGCGCGCCAACAAGCTCGAGTCCTGCTATTTGCGCCCGATCGCCTTCTACGGTTCCGAAAAGATGGGTGTCTCGCCCAAGGGCGCCGCCGTGCATGTCGCCGTCGCCGCGTGGTCGTGGGGCGCCTATCTGGGCGAAGAGGGCCTCGAGAAGGGCATCCGCGTCAAGACATCGTCGTACGCGCGCCATCACGTCAATGTCACCATGCCGCGCGCCAAGGTGGCGTCCACCTATGCCAATTCGATCCTCGCCAACCTCGAAGCCACGCAGGACGGCTACGACGAGGCGCTGCTGCTGTCGACCGAGGGCTTCGTCGCCGAAGGCGCCGGCGAGAACCTGTTCATCATCAAGGACGGCGTGATCTACGAGCCGGAAATCGCCTCCGCGCTGACCGGCATCACGCGCGCGTCGGTGCATGCCATCGCCCGCGACCTCGGTTATCAGGTGGTCACCAAGCGCTTGACCCGCGACGACGTGTATATCGCCGACGAGGCTTTCTTCACCGGCACGGCCGCCGAAGTGACGCCGATCCGCGAGCTGGACAACCGCGTCATCGGCGAAGGCCGCCGCGGCCCGATCACCGCCAAGGTGCAGGCCATGTTCTTCGATCTCGTCAACGGCAGGCTGCCGGCGTATGCCGAGTGGCTGAGCCACGTTTAAGGCATCTCCATGACCACCACCACGCCCGACGAAACCCTGCGCACGGTCGACGTGACCGCGCACGACCTGCCGCTGGCGTGCCCGCGTCCCGGCGCGCCGCTGTGGGCACGTCACCCGCGCGTCTTCATCGACCTGCTCAAGAGCGGGCGCGACGAAGCCGCCTGCCCGTACTGCGGCACCGTCTATCGTTTCACCGGCGAGCGGCCGAAGGGCCATCATTGAAGTGACGCGCCTGCTGGTCGTCGCGCCGTCCTGGATCGGCGACGCGATCATGGCGCAGCCGCTGCTGATGCGTCTGCGCGCCCGGCATCCGCAGGCGCGCATCGATGTGCTGGCGCCTCCATGGGTGGCGCCCGTGCTGGGCCGCATGGCCGAGGTCGATGCGGTGATCGACAACCCCTTCGCGCACGGCCAGTTGCGCCTGGGCGACAGGCGTGCGCTGGGGCGCTCGCTGGCGCGCCGCTATGACGCCGCGTGGGTGCTGCCCAATACCTGGAAGTCCGCGCTGGTGCCTGCGTTCGCCGGTATCCGCCACCGCGTCGGCTATCACGGCGAAGCCCGCTGGGGCCTGCTCAACGAACGCCATCGCCTCGATGCCGAGCGCCATCCGCGACTGGTCGAGCGCTACGCCGCGCTGGCCGGGCCGCTCGACGACGCGCCGCTGACAATGCCTCGCCTTGGCTCGACGCCGGCACAGCAGGCCCAGGCGCGGGGCGCGCTGGGCCTGCCCGTCGATGCGCAGCCGTTCGTGTTCTGCCCGGGCGCCGAGTTCGGCCCGGCCAAACGCTGGCCTGCGGCGCATTACGCCGCATTGGCGCGGCGACTCGCAAACTACAGTGGTGGTGGCACGGCGCCTGCGGTGTGGCTGGTCGGTTCGAAGAAGGACGCGCCCGTGGGCGAGGCGATCGCCACGCTATCGGGCGGCGCGGCACTGAACCTGTGCGGGACGAGCGCGCTCGACCAGGCCATCGACCTCATCGCCGGTGCGCGCGCGGTGGTCAGCAACGATTCGGGACTGATGCATGTCGCGGCTGCCGTCGGTGTGCCGCTGGTGGCGCTGTACGGCTCGTCCAGCCCCGGCTACACGCCGCCGCTCTCCCGGCGCGCCCGCATCGTCAGCCGCGGGTTGGATTGCAGCCCGTGCTTCAAGCGCGAATGCCCGCTCGGCCATCTGGACTGCCTGCAGGGCCTGTCGCCCGAAACGGTGGCCGCCGAGATGGACGCGCTGCTGACGGAGAACCCGACATGACCGAAAAGAAGATCTTTGCCAGCCCGCAAGATGTCGAAGCGGCGTTCTACGAGGCGCTCGAACGCGGCGATCTTGCCGCGATGATGTCGGTCTGGGGCGAGGACGAGGATATCGTCTGCGTGCATCCGGGCGGACCGCAACTCATCGGCTACACGCGCGTGCGCGAGGCATGGCGACGCATCTTCGAGCACGGCCGCAAGCTGGAAGTCCGCGTCTCGGCGCCGAGCGTGACGACGACGCCGTTCGCCGTGATCCACAGCGTCATCGAGTTCATTCGCGTGCGCGATGGCGCCAAGGGCGGCGGCGTGACCCAGGCGCCGGTGGCGGCGACGAATGTCTATGTGCGCGGGGCGTTCGGCTGGCGGCTGGTCGCGCATCACGCCTCCGCCGTGCCGCCCGATTCGCTCGTCGAGCAACCGAAGGTCCTGCATTGAGCATCGTGCATCCATCGGGAGCGCGCGCTTGAAATACCTGGCGCCGCGCTGGCTGCCCGGCGGCCATGCGCAGACGATGTGGCCCATCTCGATCAAGGGCGAAGTGCCGTCGTATCGGCGGGAACGCTGGGATACGCCGGACGACGATTTCATCGACCTGGACTGGATCGACGCCGCCGACGATGCGCCCACCATGGTGCATTTCCATGGCCTCGAAGGCAGCTCGCACAGCCACTACGCACGCCGCCTGATGATCGCCGTGCGTGCGCGCGGCTGGCGCGGCGTGGTGGTGCATTTTCGCGGCTGCTCCGGCGAGCCCAATCGTCTGGCCCGCGCCTACCATTCGGGTGATTCGGCCGAGATCGACTGGATCCTGCGCCGCATTGCCGCGCGCCATCCGGCGCCGCGCCTTGTGGTCGGCGTGTCGCTGGGCGGCAACGTGTTGCTCAAATGGCTGGCCGAACAAGGCGAGGGCGCGGCAGCGGTGATCGACAACGCCGCCGCGATCTGCGCCCCGCTTGATCTGGCGGCGGCGAGCCGTACGCTGGGACTGGGCATCAATCGCGTGTACACCGAGTATTTCCTGCGCACCCTGGTGCCGCGTGCCCTCGAGAAGGCGCGGCGCTTTCCCGGCGCGCTTGATCCGGCGGCCGTGCGACGCGTGCGCTCGCTGTGGCAATACGACGATGCGGTGACGGCACCGCTGCACGGCTTTCGCGATGCCGCCGACTACTACGCGCGCTCGAGCGCCGGTCCGCTGCTCGGTGACATCCGCATGCCGGTGCTGGTGCTCAATGCGGCCAACGATCCCTTCCTGCCGGCACACTTCCTGCCTTCGCCCGGCGATGTGTCGCCGGCCGTCTGCCTCGACATCCAGCGTCATGGCGGCCATGTCGGCTTTGTTTCGGGCAAGCCGCCCGGCTCGCTCGACTGGCTGCCGCAGCGCGTCTTGGCGTGGTTTGACGGCCATCAACCGGGCACCGGCGCGGCTGGCTAGACTGTGATGAATCCGAGATTTCCGTTTCGTGAAAGGTGATGCCATGAACATTCCCGCCCCCGAACTCTTCAAGGCCTACGACATCCGCGGCATCGTCCGCACCACGCTGACCCCCGATGCCGTGCGGCAGATCGGCCACGCGCTGGGCAGCGAGGCACGCGATCGCAAGCTCAAGGCGATCGCCGTCGGCCGCGACGGCCGTCTGTCCGGTCCGGCGCTGGCCACGGCACTCGCCGAGGGCATCACCGCCGCCGGCGTCGATGTCATCGACATCGGCTGCGTGCCGACGCCGCTGACGTATTTCGCCGCCTACCAGCTCGGTACCGAAAGCTGCGTGTCGGTGACCGGAAGCCACAACCCGCCGGAATACAACGGGCTGAAAATGGTGCTCGGCGGCCAGACGCTTTACGGTGCGTTGATCCAGGCGCTGCGCCAGCGCCTTGTCGATGGCCGCTTGCATGTCGCCAAGCGGCCGGGCAAGGTGAAGACGGCGGCGGTGGTGGATGATTACCTCGCGCGCATCGTCGGCGACGTGAAGCTGGCGCGGCCGATGAAGATCGTCATCGACTGCGGCAACGGCGTCGCCGGCGCCGTCGCGCCGGCGCTGTTCAGGCAACTGGGCTGCGAGCTGGTGGAGTTGTTCTGCGAGGTCGATGGCAATTTCCCCAACCACCATCCCGATCCCTCCAAACCGGAGAACCTCGAGGACGTGCGCCGCGCGCTGCGCGAGACCGATGCCGAGCTGGGCCTGGCCTTCGACGGCGATGGCGACCGGCTCGGCGTCGTCACCAAGGATGGCGAGATCGTGTATCCGGATCGCCAGTTGATGCTCTTTGCCGCCGACGTGCTGTCGCGCAATCCGGGCGCGCAGATCATCTTCGACGTGAAATGCTCGAAGTGGGTTGCCGAATCGGTGCGGCATCAGGGCGGCGTGCCGCTGATGTGGAACACCGGACACGCGCTGATCAAGTCCAAACTCAAGGAGACCGGCGCGCCGCTGGCCGGCGAGATGAGCGGCCACATGTTCTTCAAGGAGCGCTGGTTCGGCTTCGACGACGGCCTGTATGCCGGCGCCCGCCTGCTCGAGATCATCTCGCGCTGGCCGGATGCCAACTGGCCGCTCAAGCACCTGCCCAACGCGCTGGCGACGCCCGAACTCAACATCAAGATGAAGGAAGGCGAGCCGCATGCGCTGGTGGCCAAGCTGCAGGCCGAGGGTCGCTTCCCCGGCGCCAGGGAGCTCGTCACCATCGACGGCGTGCGCGCGGAATATGCCGACGGCTTCGGCCTGGCGCGGGCATCGAACACCACGCCGGTGGTCGTGCTGCGATTCGAGGCCGACAACGACGCGGCGATGAAACGCATCCAGGGTGAATTCCGCAACGCGTTGCAGACCGTCTGGCCGGGTATCGCCACCGAGTTCTGATGGCGGCGGATGTTTTCCTCGGCCGCCAGCCGATCCTCGATCGCGAAGGCAAGCTGTTCGCCTACGAGCTGTTGTTCCGCAGCGGCCGCGCCAATGCGGCCCATGTCACCGATGACCTCGTCGCCACGGCGAGCGTCATCGGCAACGTCTTTGCCGAGATCGGCATCGAGACCGTGCTCGGTGCGCACAAGGGCTTCATCAACTGCGACGCCGGCCTGTTGTGCTCGGACATGCTCGAAGCCCTGCCGGCCGACAAGATCGTCCTCGAGGTGCTCGAGACCGTCGAGATCACCGACGCGATCGTCGCCCGCTGTCGAGACCTCAAGGCGCGCGGCTTCACGCTGGCGCTCGACGACTTCGTCAGCGATGCGGACAAATGGGCGCCGCTGCTCGAACTCGTGGATATCGTCAAGGTCGACATCCTGCCGCTGAGCGCCGCGCAACTGGAAGCCGAGACGCGCTCATTGCGGCGCTGGCCGCTCAAGCTGCTGGCCGAAAAGGTGGATTCGCGCGAGCAGGCCGAGCATTGCCGGCAGCTCGGCTACATCCTGTTCCAGGGCTACTATTTCGCCAAGCCGGCGATCATCGCCGGCCGCAAGCTGGACCAGTCGGAGCTGGCGCTGATGCAGCTGCTCGGCCTGATCCTCGAAGACGCCGAAACCACCGCCGTCGAAGAGGTCTTCAAGCGCGAACCCGGTCTGGCCATGAACCTGATGCGGCTGACCAACTCCGCCGCGGCGGGGCTGCGCACGCGCGTCACGTCGCTGCGGCACGCCATCACCGTGCTCGGTCGACGCCAGTTGCAGCGCTGGCTGCAATTGCTGCTCTACACCAACCCGGCCGGCGGCACGACATCGAGCCCGCTCTTGCACATGGCGGCGACGCGCGGCCGGCTGATGGAACTGCTCGCCGGTGCCCGGCGTCCGGGCGCGACCCAGTTCGAGGATCTGGCCTTCATGACCGGCATCATGTCGCTGATGCCGGCGCTGATCGGCATGCCGCTGCCCGACATCCTGAAGGGCATCGAGATCGCCCGCGAAGTGCGCGCCGCGCTGCTCGACGGCGAAGGCGACCTGGCCGTCATGCTGGCGCTGTGCGAGGCGCTGGAAGCCGGCGACGGCACGGATGCCGCTGCCATGTGCGCGCGTTTGCCAGGCCTCGATGCCGATGTCGTCAATCGTTGCCAGACGCAGGCGCTGGCGTGGGCGGCGAGCATCGGTCACGAGGCCGAATGATCGTGGCGCCCGCCAGGCGCCGTGCCGCCACCACTGTAGTTTGGCGAACGGCGGGTGCCGTTCGCCAGCAACGCTAGGGCTTGGGTGCGAGCAGCGGCTGAGTCTTCTGCAACTCGATCATCTCGGCCATGGCCGCCTGCATCGCCGCCTGATCGCCCGACTGCTGGGCCGCTTCGATGCGCTTGCCGATGGCCTCCATCTTCTTGCCCCACGCTTCCGCCGCATCGGTGTCGATGCTGACGGTGCCCTGCGGCGTCTCGACGACGATCTGCTTCGGCGCCTCGATGCCGAGCTGCTTCGGCGCTCCGATGCCGACCTGCGCAGG
The DNA here is from genome assembly GCA_044230495.1 of Rhodocyclaceae bacterium. Taxonomy (GTDB): domain Bacteria; phylum Pseudomonadota; class Gammaproteobacteria; order Burkholderiales; family Rhodocyclaceae; genus JADJEF01. The sequence continues at coordinate 24,864 of JBGARB010000025.1, read as the reverse complement.
CGTGTCGATATCGACCTGCCGGGTCGCCGCGATGCCGGCCAGCGTCGGGCCGCCCTGGACGACGTTCAGCACGGCGCCCGAAATCGCGCCGACGACGATCGCGCAGACGATCAACACGACGGTATAGACGACCGACCTCTCCTGCGGCACTTTCATCAGCACCGGCACGCCGAGGTAGAGCACGTACAGCGAATATAGCGCGGCCACCAGGCCGAGGACGCCGAGCGACGGGACGATGCCGAAGATGCCGCCGACGACCGCCGCCGTGCTGCCGTAGGCGACGAGTTTGAGTGCGCTGATCGGGTCGGATTCGCCGCCGAATTTCGGTGCCAGCGCATTGGCGATCAGCGACAAGACGTAGACCATCACCAGCGACAGGCCGTAGCCCAGCACCATCTGCACCAGGCCGGTCAAGATCGGCACGCGCATCGAAAAGCCGAAGCCGCCGATGCCGACCAGCGACATGCCGATGAAGCCGGCGACGGCCGGGATCGCCGCCAGGATCATGATGTATTCGGTATAGAGGGACGCCGTGGTGGCCGGTTCGGCCGCAACGACGGGCCAGGTGTCCTTTGGCGACAGCACGATGGCCTTGACGCGTTCGATCAGGTTCATGTCGGACTCCTTCACGAGATGGGGCGCGCTCACAGGCGCCCCTCACGACATCCTACGCCTGCGCGGGTGGTGCGGCCTCAGTGGTTGGCGCGTGCCGTGCGCTCCAACTGCCGGAAGGCGCGCGTCTGGCGGCTGTTGGCGATCTCGCGCCAGATCGCGTCGATGCGGCCGGCGTCGCGCTCGTAGGCGGCCGTCGAAACCATCAGGTACATCGGTGCTTCGAAGTACGGCGTGCCGGCGCGCGCGACCGCAGAATGCAGCTGGCTGTTCTTGCGATAGACATAGCCCGCTTCGGAAGCCTGCACGATCGCCACGTCGTGTACGCCGGCCGCCAGATGTCGCAACGCGTCGCTTGCGGTCGTGGCGATGTCGGCAACGGTGTATCCCTGCTGGCGCAATTGTTCGACGACGGCATAACCCCGCTGGGTGAGCACCGTCGGGCGGGCGCCGAGCGTCAGCGTGCGGCCGTCCCACGCCGCGCCGCTGCCTGCGCGCAGATACACGTCGAAGCGATCGGTGTACATCGCCTGCGCCGAATCCGGCTCGCCGTCGGCGCGCAGCGGAAAGCGCGCATAGCGCTGACGTTCGGGCGTCGCCGCACCACCGACGACAGCGTCGACCGCGCCGAGCTTCAGCTCCTCGAGGCAGCGCCGCCAGGGCCTCACGACATAGCCGAATTCTTCGCCCAACTGCTGCTGTACCAGCCCCAGCAGGTCGATGGCCAGCCCGGATACGTCGGGCATCGTCCAGGGGCGCTGTGGCGCCTCTTCGACGCAGATCGTCAGCGGCTTCGCCGCGAAGGCGCAGGTCGCCAGCAGCAGCCAGAGGCTGCCGATGCCGAGGATGCGCCGTACCACCATCACTGTAGTTTGGCCCGCGATCCGGTCAGTGCCGCATCACTTCTTCTTTGGCGATGCCTTGGGTGTCGAGACAGGCGGCGGCGCTTCCTTGCCCTGATCGCCGAGGATGCCCTTGGCCGGGCAGATCGAAAATGCCGGGCATTTCTGGCAGCCGGCGACGATGGCGATGGGACAAACGGTCATGGTGCGGACTCCTTCGGGGTGAGGCCGGCAGCGATCGTCGGCGGGTGGGGATGCAGGCGGGCCATGTAATGCGTGTCAACGAACGCGCCATTGCGCAACGCGTAGCCGCGCGCGGTGCCTTCGATGACGAAGCCGAACTTCTCGTACAGCGCGATGGCTCTTGCGTTGTCGACATTGACGCCGAGTTCGAGCCGCAGCAATCCGACCCAGTTGTCGGCGTAGTCGCACAAGGCTGCCAGCAGGGCGCTGCCGACGCCCTGGCGCTGCGCATCCACGGCGACGGCAAGGCCCAGGTTCATGACGTGCCGCCTGCGGACATGCATACCGGCCGGATGCAAGCCGGCGTTGCCGACGACTTCGCCATTGCGTTCGGCGACGAGCAGCAAATCCTGCCGGCCGGGCGCGCGGATATCGGTCAGGCGTTCGGCCCAGACCGCCTCATCGTTGTGCGGCATCTGCAGCAGATCCGGCAGCACGTCCGGATGGCCCATGATGCGGGCCATCGCAGCGGCATCCGCTACCTGCGCGCGCCGGATGAGCAGGCTCATCCCAGCTTGCCGCCGACCCAGCCGGCAACGGAGGCCAGCGCGGCGGGCACCTTGGCGACATCGGTGCCGCCGGCCATGGCCATGTCCGGCCGACCGCCGCCCTTGCCGCCGACTTGGCCGGCGACGAAATTGACCAGTTCGCCGGCCTTGACCTTGGCAATCAGGTCGGCCGTCACGCCGGCAGCCAGCGCGACCTTGCCGTCGCCGCTGCTCGCCAGCACGATGGCGGCGGACTTGAGCTTGTTCTTGAGCTGGTCGAGGGTGTCGCGCAGTGCATTGGCATCCATGCCGTCGACGCTGGCGGCCAGCACCTTGATGCCCTTGACGTCAACCGCCTGCGTGGCCAGATCGTCGCCCTGAGAGGACGCGAGCTTGCCCTTGAGCGCCGCCAGTTCGCGTTCGAGCTTGCGCACCTGATCGAGGATGGCGCCGACGCGCGCCGGCACATCCTGCGGCAGCACCTTGAGCGTGCCGGCGACGCCGCCCAGCGCGGTTTCCATGTCCTGCATGTAGGTCAATGCGCGGTCGCCGCAGACGGCTTCGACACGACGTACGCCAGCTGCAACGCCGCCTTCGGCGACGATGCTGAACAGGCCGATGTCGCCGGTGCGCGCCACATGGGTGCCGCCGCACAGCTCGCGCGACGTGCCGATGTCGAGCACGCGTACCTCGTCGCCGTATTTTTCGCCGAACAGCATCATGGCGCCGAGCTTCTGCGCTTCGTCGATGGGCAGCACGCGGCATAGCGTCGCCGAATTCTCGAGGATCTCGGCATTGACGAGGCGCTCCACGCGGCGAATCTCGTCGTCGCTCATCGGTTGCGTGTGCGCGAAGTCGAAGCGCGTCTTGTCCGGATCGACCTGCGAGCCCTTTTGCTGCACATGACCACCGAGCACTTCGCGCAGCGCCTTGTGCATCAGGTGCGTGGCCGAATGGTGGCGCATGGTGCGTGCGCGGGCCAGCGCATCGACGCGCGCCGTCACGCCATTGCCGATGCGCAGCGTGCCGGTGGCGACGATGCCGTGGTGACCGTACACCGCCGCCTGGATCTTCTGCGTGTCCTCGACGGCGAAGATGCCGTGCGTCGAGCGCAGCTCGCCGCGATCGCCGACCTGGCCGCCGGACTCGGCATAGAAAGGCGTGTTGTCGAGCACGACGACGCCCATGTCGCCTTCGGCGAGCTGGTCGACCGGCACGCCATCCTTGTACAACGCGAGGATGTTGCCCTTGGCTTCGAGCCCGTCGTAGCCCAGGAAGGCTGTCGCCGGGCCGCTGTAATCGAGGTTGGCGGCCATTTTGAATTTGCCGGCGGCACGCGCCTGCTCCTTCTGTCGTGCCATCGCGGCATCGAAGGCGGCGCCGTCGACCGTGACGTCGCGCTCGCGGCAGATGTCGGCCGTGAGGTCGAGCGGGAAGCCGTAGGTATCGTGCAGCTTGAAGGCGGTTTCGCCGTCGAATACCGTGCGGCCGGCCGCAGCCATTGCGGCCAGCTCGGCATCGAGCATCGCCATGCCATGCTCGATGGTGGCGAAGAAACGCTCTTCCTCTTGACGGAGGATGTCCATCACGCGGGTCTGGCTGGCGACCAACTCAGGGTACGCGCCGCCCATTTGCGCGACGAGGTCGGGCACCATGCGATGGAAGAAGGGCTTTCTCGCGCCGAGCTTCCAGCCGTGGCGGATGGCACGGCGGATGATCCGCCGCAGCACGAAGCCACGCCCCTCGTTGCCGGGGATGACGCCGTCGGCAAGCAGGAACGAACAGGCGCGGACATGGTCGGCGAGCACGCGCAACGAAGGCTGGTCGAGGTTGCCCTGCGCGGTTTCGCGCGCGGCGGCGGCGATCAGGGCGACGAACAGGTCGATTTCGTAATTGCTGTGCACATGCTGCAGCACGGCCGAAATGCGCTCCAGCCCCATGCCGGTGTCGACCGACGGTTTGGGCAGCGGATGCATCACGCCGGCTTCATCGCGGTTGAACTGCATGAAGACGTTGTTCCAGATCTCGATGTAGCGGTCGCCGTCTTCATCGGGCGAGCCGGGAGGGCCGCCGGGAATGTGCTCGCCGTGGTCGTAGAAGATCTCGGTGCACGGGCCGCAAGGGCCGGTGTCGCCCATCATCCAGAAATTGTCGGAGGCGTAGCGCGCGCCCTTGTTGTCGCCGATGCGGATAACGCGTTCGGCCGGTACGCCGATCATCTGCGTCCACAAATCGTAAGCCTCGTCATCCTCGGCATACACCGTGACCCAGAGCTTGTCCTTGGGCAGCTTGAAGACGTCGGTCAGCAGTTCCCAGGCGTAGGCGATGGCGTCCTTCTTGAAGTAGTCGCCGAAGCTGAAATTGCCCAGCATCTCGAAGAAGGTGTGGTGCCGCGCCGTGTAACCGACGTTTTCGAGATCATTGTGCTTGCCGCCGGCGCGCACGCATTTCTGCGACGTGGTGGCGCGCTGGTAGGGGCGCTTGTCGAAGCCGAGGAACACGTCCTTGAACTGGTTCATGCCGGCGTTGGTGAACAGCAGCGTCGGGTCGTCGTGCGGCACCAGCGAGCTGGAGGCGACGATCTGATGCCCCTTGGAGGCGAAGAAATCGAGGAAGGCCTGGCGGATGTCGGAGCTTTTCATGGCGGAACTGCGGCTGCATTGCGGGGAAGCCTTCGATTGTATGCGATTACATTTCCTCCACAGTCCACAGGTCCGGCCGGTCGCTGAACACCGCGCTGGCGCCCAGGCCGAACAGGCGCGCCGCCTCGTCGCGCCCATTCACCGTGTAGCAGGCCCACGGAATGCCGGCAAGCTCGGCCGCCACGCCGGCATCGACGTGCCGCGCCGAGAGGTGCACCGCCCACGCATGCAGCGCATCGACATGCCGGCGCCAGTCGGCCGGCAGGCGTTCGAACAGCACGGCGATGGGCAGACGTGGCGCGGCCGCGCGCGCGGCATGCAAGGCCTCGAGCGAAAACGACGACGCGATGCCGCGGCCGCGCCACGCCGATAGCCGGCGGCCGACGATTTCGCCGGTGGCGACCTCGAATCCGACGGCCGGCTTGATCTCGACATTGGCCCACAGGCCGAGGGCCTTGCAGCGCGTCAGCGCGTCGTCGAAGGCCGGCACCGGCGTCCCGGCAAAGGCTTTGTGGTGACCCGCACCGGCGTCCAGCGCGCGCAGCGCGTCGCCCGCGTGGTCGATAACCCGTCCGCGGCCGGTCGTCGTGCGTTCGAGCGTCTCGTCATGGATCATCACGGCATCGCCGTCGGGTGCCCGCATGATGTCGAATTCGACACCACGGCAGCCGAGCCGCGCGGCGATGTCGAGGCCGGGCAGGGTGTTTTCGGGCGCCAGGGCGCCGCCGCAGCGGTGCGCGATGATGCGGGGATAGGGCAGGGGCGTATGCATCAACGGCTCCAGTTGCGGATGTCGGGCAATGCCTCGTTGCGCGTCACGCTGCGGTCGAGCGCCTCCTTCGGGGCACGCTCGGTGGTCCACAGCGTCGCGATCTCTTCGCCGACGATCTGCCGGTAGCGCTCGCGTGCGGCGCCGATCGCCACCCGCGCGTCGCCACGCCGTGGCGAAGTCAGCCGACGGCTGACCGCCAGCAGCATTTCGGGCGGAAAGGCGCCGCCATCGCGCAGGGCGGACAAGGCTTGCGGCGTCATCGGCAGGAAGCCGCTGGCGGCGACCCATTCGCGCTGCACCGCGGCTTCCAGCCAATAGCGCACGAAGCGCGCGATGAGCGCGTCCTGCGCGCGCGAATTGCCCGCCAACACCCACAGGCTTTCGCCGTCGGGCAGCACATTGGCAGCCTGCGCGGCATAGACGTCGTCATGATGCGGCAGCGGCGCCACCTGCACGTCCAGGCCGCGTGCGCGCGCCTGCGCATGCAATGCCGACGTGCCGGTCAGCATCGCGCATTCGCCGTCGAGAAAGCGCGCATCGCTTTCGCCGCCCGGGCCATGCCAGTTGAAATAGCGGCTCTTCTGCCAGCTCGCCAGCAAGGCCAGATGCTTGACCGGCACGTAGCCATTGATGGTCAGCTGCTCGATGGCGCGCGAACGCCGGACCATCGGCTCGCCCGCCTGCGCCGCGAGGTTTTCGAGGTGAATCCAGGCGAAATGCGACGACGCCAGCGGGCAGGCGATGCCCTTGGCCTGCAGCTCGCCGGCGAATTCCTGCATTTGCGCCCACGTCGCGGGCGGGGCGGTGGTCGCGTCGATGCCAGCCTGCGTCAGCAGTCCCCGGTTGACCAGCAGGACCGGTACCGAAAGGGCCATCGGCAAGGCCTGCAGGCGGCCACCGAGATCGTCGACCGCGCCGGCGATCTGCGGCAGCAGGGCGCTGGCCGGCAACGGGCGGCCGCTGGCCCGCATGACGTCATCGAGCTGGCGCAGGCGCGGCCGCGTGCCGAAGAAGGCCATCGTCGCGCTGGCGTCGAACAGGGCCAATTGCGGCAGCGGGCCGGGCCGCGGCAGGGCGCCGCTCAATGGCTCGACGTGTTCGAGCCGCACCACCGCCTTGCCGGCCTGCGCGGCATTGAAGCGCACGGTCAGATCGGCCAGCGCCGCTGCCGCCGGGCCGGTGAGGCCATGCCACAGGCGGACGTCAACCGTTGCCGCGGCTGTGGGCGCGGCCTGCGCCATGGTGACGGCAAGCGCCGGCAACAGTGCCGCAAAAAACCGGCGTATATACTGGAAACACAGGGCAGGAGGCATCGGGGGATCGCAATGAAGGGTGGCAAGGGACTGGCTTTGGCGTTCGCGGCGTTCAATCTGGCGCTGCTGCTGCTCTTTCCCCCGTACGATTATCTTTCGATTCAGTATGGCAACGTGCCGACATTCGACGGATTTCTTTTCGTCTTCGGCAGTTACCCGAACCATCGCATCAATGCGCCGTTCCTGACGATCGAGATCATCGTCGTGCTGGTGAACCTGGCGATCGTCTGGTTGCTGCTCGGTCGCCGCGTGGCCTCGCCGCCGCCGGTGAAGATCAACCGCGCGCAGCGCATCCTGCTGGCGGTGGTGGCGGTCAACCTGGCGCTGATGCTGATGTTCCCGCCCTTCGAGAACTATCTGGCGATCTCCAAGGCGGCGCTGCCGACTTTCGAGGGCTTCTATTTCATCTTCGGCAACAACGCGCAGCGGCAGATCGTCACGGCGATCCTGTACCTCGAAATCTCGCTGGTGCTCATCAACGGTGCCCTGCTGTGGCTGCTGTTGCGCGACAAATCGGCGGCGGAAATCGCCGGCGAACGCCTCGGCGCCATGGCGCGCACGCTGCAAGATCCCCGCAAGGGCGGCGGCCCGCTATAATCCGTGCCGGTTTTTCGCTGTTGTAGCTCAGTTGGTAGAGCAACTGATTCGTAATCAGTAGGTCGCCAGTTCGATTCCGGCCAACAGCACCAATTCAGATTCGGCGAGGGCTTGCATGCGCAAGCCCTCGTCGTTTGCGGATCAGCCATCCTGCGGGAGCCGTCATGCAGATCGAAAATCGCGTTTTTGTCGTGACCGGCGGTGCCTCCGGTCTGGGCGCGGCCAGCGCCCGCGAGCTGGTCGCCTGCGGCGGCCGGGTCGTGATCGCCGACCTCAACGAAGCGGCCGGCCAGTCGCTTGCCGCCGAGCTCGGCGCGGTGGCACGCTTTTGCCGTACCGATGTTGCCGACGAGACCTCCGCACAGGCCTGCATCGATGCGGCGGTACACCACTTCGGCGGCTTGTCGGGCCTCGTCAATTGCGCCGGCATCGCGCCGGGCGAGAAGGTCGTCGGCAAGAACGGCCCGCATGCGCTGGCGAGTTTCTCGCGCGCGATCCAGATCAATCTGGTCGGCACGTTCAACATGATCCGGCTTGCCGCCGACGTGATGAGCCGCGCCGAGGCCGATGCCGGCGGCGAGCGCGGCGTCATCGTGAGCACCGCATCGGTGGCCGCGTTCGATGGCCAGATCGGTCAGGCGGCGTATTCGGCATCGAAAGGCGGCGTCGTCGGCATGACGCTGCCGATCGCCCGCGAATTGGCGCGCTTCGGCATCCGCGTGATGACCATCGCGCCGGGCATTTTCGAGACGCCGATGCTGCTCGGCCTGCCGCCCGAGGTGCAGGAATCGCTGGGCAAGACGGTGCCCTTCCCGTCGCGGCTGGGCCGCCCGGCCGAGTTCGCGGCGCTGGTGCGCGCCATCGTCGAGAACGCCATGCTCAACGGCGAGGTGATCCGCCTCGACGGCGCCTTGCGCATGGCGCCGAAATAGCAAACTACAGTGGTGGTGGCACGGCGGCATGACTGAAGCGGCACCGAGCTGCTACCACTGCGGCCTGCCGGTGCCCGCCGGCAGTGCGTTCGCGGTGACCATCGCCGCGGCGCCGCGCGCCATGTGCTGCGCCGGTTGCCAGGCGGTGGCGCAGGCCATCGTCGACAATGGTCTCGCGTCGTATTACGAACACCGCGACGCGATGCCCGAGAGCCCGGCAAACAAGCGTCAGGCATTGCCGGACGAACTGGTGCAGCTGGGCCTGTTCGATCATCCGGACGTGCAAAAGGGCTTCGTGCGGCCGGTGGGCGAACATGAGCGCGAGGCCACGCTGATCCTCGAAGGCATCACCTGCGCGGCCTGCGTCTGGCTCAACGAGACCCACGTGCGCAAGCAACCCGGTGTCACCGGGGTGGACATCAACTACGCGACGCACCGCGCGCGGGTGCGCTGGGATACGCGCGCCACGCAGCTCTCGCGCATCCTGCAGGCGATTGCCGACATCGGCTACGCGGCACACCCCTATGACGCCGCGCGTGCCGAAGATCTGGCGCGCAAGGAGCGCAAGACGGCGCTGTGGCGCCTGTTCGTCGCCGGTTTCGGCGCCATGCAGGTGATGATGAACGCCGTTGCGGTGTACATGGCGGACGTCGGTGCCGACATGAGCCACGACATCATGCAACTGCTGCACTGGGCGAGCCTGGTGCTGACGCTGCCGGTGGTGTTCTATTCGTCGGCACCGTTCTTCCGCAACGCCTGGCGCGACCTGCGCCTGCGCCGCGCCGGCATGGACGTGCCGGTGGCCCTCGGCGTCGCCGTGGCCTTCATCGCCAGCGTGTGGGCGACGGTGAGTGGCGAAGGGCAGGTGTATTTCGACTCGGTGACGATGTTCGTGTTCCTGCTGCTGGGCGGGCGTTACTTCGAGATGATGGCGCGGCAGCGCGCGGCGCGCGGCGTCGAGGCGCTGGCGCGCGCCATGCCGGCGCTGGCGGCGCGGTTCACCACGTGGCCGGGCAACGACGTGACGCAGGTGGCCGTTGCCGATCTGCTGCCGGGCGACGTGGTGCGTGTCCGCCCCGGCGAAACCGTCCCTGCCGACGGCGTCGTGGTCGAAGGCGAGAGCCGCATCGACGAGAGCCTGCTCACCGGCGAGAGCGTGGCGGTGGCCAAGGCCGTCGGCGACGGCCTGACCGGCGGCGCGCTGAATGTCGCCAGCCCCTTGGCGATGCGCGTCGAGCACGTCGGCGAGACGACGCGGCTGGCGGCCATCCAGCGCCTCATGGAACGGGCCATGGCCGAGAAGCCGCGGCTGGGGGAGCTGGCCGATCGCGTGGCGGCGCATTTCGTGCTGGCGCTGCTGGTCGTGTCGCTGGCAACGCTGGCCTGGTGGTGGCAGCATTCGCCGGCCGATGCGGTGTGGATATTCGTGTCCGTGCTGGTCGTGAGCTGCCCTTGCGCGCTGTCGCTGGCGACGCCGGCGGCGCTGACGGTGGCAACCGGCGCGCTGGCCCGCCGCGGCCTGCTGGTCACGCGCGGCCACGCCATCGAGACGCTGGCGCGCGCCGGGCACATCGTCTTCGACAAGACCGGGACCTTGACCCATGGGCAGTTCCGGCTGATCGACGTGACGATGTTCGAGGGATCGCGCGAAGCGGCGCTGGCGGCCGCTGCCGCGCTGGAGGCGGCCTCCGAACATCCGATCGCCCGCGCCCTGCGCGCGGCCGCTGGCGCGGCCGGGGCGGGCGTGCCGGCAGACGGGCTGCGCAGCGAAGGCGGCGCTGGCGTCGAGGGCCGCATCGATGGGCGGACGTGGCGGCTCGGGCGCGCCGACTGGGTCGGCGCGCTGCACGGGTTGGCGCTGCCGCCAAACTACAGTGGTGGTGGAACGGCGCATGGGCAGACGCACGTCTTCCTGGGGCATGCGGCCGGCTGGTGCGCGGCGTTCGCGATCGCCGATGCGCCGCGCGACGACGCCGCGGCCGCGGTGACGGCGCTGCAGGCGGCCGGGCTGAAGACGACCTTGCTCAGCGGCGATGCGCAGGCGACCGTGCAGGCGGTAGCGCAGACGGTCGGCATTGCCGATGCGCGTGGCGGCTGTACGCCGGAAGCCAAGCACGCGGCCGTGACCGCGATGCAGGCGGCAGGCGAGGTGGTGGCGATGGTCGGCGACGGCGTGAACGACGCGCCGGTGTTGGCGCAGGCACAGGTCTCCGTGGCCATGGCGCAGGGCGCGGATCTGGCGCGGGCGCATGCCGATGTCGTGCTGCTCGGCGAGCGCCTGACGGCACTGCCGGCCGGCGTCGATCTGGCGCGGCGCACGGTGGCGATCATGCGTCAGAATCTGCTATGGTCGGTCGTCTACAACGTGCTGGCGATTCCGCTGGCGATGGCCGGATGGGTGACACCGTGGATGGCCGGCATCGGCATGTCGGCCAGTTCGCTGCTCGTGGTGCTCAATGCGCTGCGGCTGCAAAAATACTGATGCATCGATGGAAATCCTCTATCTCCTGATTCCGATGTCGGTCGTTCTGGTGTTCGTCATCGGGGCGATCTTCTGGTGGTCGCTCAGAAGCGGCCAATTCGAGGATCTCGAGGGACCGGGCTATCGTGTCCTGATGGACGACGACCGCACCGAAGTGGTGCCGACGCCAAGCGACGAACAGAACGAGGATTGCGGCAGTGCAAAGAACTTTTGATTTGAGTCAAGAATCGCAAAGGTTCGATTGCTAGACTCGCGCCGGAAAATTTGGCCCCGGCCCGGGCGCCGCGCGAAAGGCGTGCGTGGTGTCCGCTCCGGATCGGATAGGGAATTTTTTCTGTGTTGAGGGGGTAATCCACCATGCAATCGCAAGCGACTTACAACTACAAAGTCGTGCGCCAGTTCGCCGTGATGACCGTCATCTGGGGCATCGTCGGCATGTTGGTCGGCGTGATCATCGCCGCCCAGCTGGTCTGGCCGGAACTGAACGTGCACGAGTTCCTGAGTTACGGGCGCTTGCGCCCCCTGCACACCAACGCGGTGATCTTTGCGTTCGGCGGCTGTGCGCTGTTCGCAACGTCGTACTACGCGGTACAGCGTACGTCCCATGCGCCATTGTTCTCGCCGGCGCTGGCGGCGTTCACCTTCTGGGGCTGGCAGATCGTCATCGTGCTGGCGGCGTTGTCGCTGCCGCTGGGCTTCACCTCCGGCAAGGAATACGCCGAGCTCGAATGGCCGATCGACATCCTCATCACGCTGGTGTGGGTGGCGTATGCCGTGGTGTTTTTCGGCACCATCGTCAAGCGCACGGTGTCGCACATCTACGTCGCCAACTGGTTCTTCGGCGGCTTCATCCTGACGGTGGCGGTACTGCACCTCGTCAATAGCGCCGAGATCCCGGTTTTCGCCGCCGGCGTGTTCGCGCCGAAGTCCTACTCGGCCTATGCCGGCGTGCAGGACGCGATGGTGCAGTGGTGGTACGGCCACAACGCGGTCGGCTTCTTCCTCACCGCGGGCTTCCTCGGCATGATGTATTACTTCGTGCCCAAGCAGGCCGGTCGTCCGGTGTATTCCTACCGCCTGTCGGTGGTGCACTTCTGGGCGCTGATCTTCACCTACATGTGGGCCGGCCCGCACCACCTGCACTACACCGCGCTGCCGGACTGGGCGCAGTCGATCGGCATGCTGTTCTCGCTGATCCTGCTGGCGCCGAGCTGGGGCGGCATGATCAACGGCATCATGACGTTGTCGGGCGCATGGCACAAGCTGCGCGACGATCCGATCCTGAAGTTCATGATCACCTCGCTGTCGTTCTACGGCATGTCGACCTTCGAAGGCCCGATGATGTCCATCAAGACGGTCAACGCGTTGTCGCACTACACCGACTGGACGGTCGGCCACGTGCACTCCGGCGCGCTGGGCTGGGTCGCGATGATCTCCATCGGCTGCATCTACTACCTGCTGCCGCGCCTGTTCGGCAAGAGCGAAATGCATTCGACCAAGCTCATCACCACGCACTTCTGGGTGGCGACGATCGGTGTCGTGCTGTACATCGCCTCGATGTGGATCGCCGGCGTCATGCAGGGCCTGATGTGGCGCTCGACGAATGCCGACGGCACGCTGACCTACTCGTTCGTCGAGTCGGTGAAGGCGACCTATCCGTTCTGGACGATCCGTCTGGTCGGCGGCCTGCTGTTCCTCGTCGGCATGCTGATCATGGCCTACAACATGTTCAAGACCATCGCCGGCGGCAAGTCGGTCGATGCCCCGGTGCTGGCGCCTGCTGGCGCGCACTGAGTCGAAACGGATCAAGGAGCCAATCATCATGTTGACGCATGACAAAATCGAACGCAGCGTTCCGCTGCTGATCATCCTCGTGATCCTGACGATCAGCGTCGGCGGTCTCGTCGAGATCGTGCCGCTGTTCTTCCAGAAGTCCACCACCCAGCCGGCCAACGAACTGGTCAAACCTTACGACGCGCTGCGCCTGGCCGGACGCGACATCTACATCCGCGAGGGCTGCTACAACTGCCATTCGCAGATGATCCGTCCGTTCCGCGCCGAGACGGAGCGCTACGGCCACTACTCGGTGGCCGGCGAGTTCGTCTACGACCATCCGTTCCAGTGGGGCTCGAAGCGTACCGGCCCGGATCTGGCCCGCGTCGGCGGCCGCTACTCCGACCAGTGGCATCGCGCGCACCTGCTCAACCCGCGCGACGTGGTGCCCGAGTCGAACATGCCGGCGTATTCATGGCTCGATCGGCCGCTGAAGGATGCGGTGATCGGCGAGAAGATGAAGGCGCTGCGCGCCGTCGGCGTGCCGTACAGCGATGCCGAGATCGACGGTGCCGCCAAGGCCATCGAAGGCAAAAGCGAGCTCGATTCGCTGATCGCCTACCTGCAGGGTTTGGGACTCGCGCTCAAGCAGACGCGCTGACATGGACATCAACGACCTGCGCTCGGTCATGACGGTGCTGGCCTTCCTGGCCTTTTGCGGCATCGTTGCCTGGGCCTACTCGGGTCGCCGCAAGCAGTCGTTCGAGGAGGCGGCGCGGCTGCCCCTCGACGACGACAGCGCGCTGATCCCGCAGGGAACGCGGAACAACGAAAGGAAATCATCATGAGTGATTTTGTAAGCGGTTTCTGGAACATCTACGTCGTGGCCCTGACGCTGGTGAGCGTCATCGGCTGCGGGGTCTTCCTCTGGTCGCAAAGCTCGGCGCGCCACTTGCCGGGTGAGACGACCGGCCATGTCTGGGACGAGACGCTGGAGGAATACAGCAATCCCCTGCCGAGCTGGTGGCGTTGGCTGTTCTACGGCACCATCGTCTTCTCGCTGGCCTATTTCGCCATGTACCCGGGTCTGGGCAACTACGCCGGCTCGCTGGGCTGGACATCGACCGGCGCCTACGACAAGGAAATGGCCAAGGCCGAAGAGACCTACGGTACGAAGTTCAAGCAGTTCCTGTCGCAGGACATCATGGCCGTCGCGGCCAATCCGGAAGCCAAGGAAATGGGACAGCGCATGTGGGTCACCTACTGCGCGCAATGCCACGGCACGGATGCGAAGGGCGCCAAGGGCTTCCCGAACCTGACCGACAAGGACTGGCTGTGGGGCGGCACGCCCGACGCGATCAAGGCATCGATCACCGCGGGCCGCGATGCCAACATGCCGGCCAAGGGCGTCAAGCCCGACCTCGACGGCGAGCAGATCAAGGACATCGCCAACTACGTCCGGTCGCTTTCCGGCCTGGCCGCCGATTCGATCCGTGTCCAGCGCGGCCAGCCGCTGTTCGCAGCCGCTTGCGCGGCCTGCCACCAGGCCGACGGCAAGGGCATGGTCGGGCTGGCGCCGAACCTGACCGACGGCACGTGGCTCTACAGCAGTTCGGAAGCCGAGATCATCAACAACATCTCGCATGGCATCACCAACCGCATGCCGGCTTTCGGCGAATTCCTCGGTGACGCCAAGGTGCATCTGCTGACGGCCTACGTCTGGGGCCTGGGCGGTGGCGAAAAGGCTGCTGCTGCCGCCGCGCCTGCCGCCGGTGGCGATGCCGCCGCCGCGGCACCGGCGTCCGAGGCTGCGCCTGCAGCTGCGGCGCCTGCAGCTGCGGCGCCGGTCGATCCGGCCAACGTCACGGGCGTACCTGGCGCCGGCAGTCGCTGAGCTCCAGGGAAAGGTCGCTATCGCAGCACAATGCAACCCCGGCCGTGCGCCGGGGTTGTTTTTGGCTCAGAATATAAGCAATGACTAATACGACAACCAATACCCCAGCGGAATCGGCGACCCGCCGCGAGCCCGAGATGGTCGAAGACAGCCTCTACGAGGTGCGCAAGAAGATCTACCCGCGCGCCGTCACGGGGTTGTTCGCAAACTGGCGCTGGGGCACGGTGTGGTTCACCCAGCTGCTGTTCTACGGCCTGCCGTGGCTCGAGTGGAACGACCGGCAGTCGGTGCTCTTCAATCTGGTCGAGCGCAAGTTCTATATCTTCGGACTGGTGTTCTGGCCGCAGGATGTCATCTTTCTTGCCGTCCTGCTGATCATCTCGGCGTACTCGCTGTTCCTGTTCACGGCGGTGGGCGGGCGATTGTGGTGCGGCTATGCCTGCCCGCAAACGGTCTATACCGAAATCTTCATGTGGATCGAGGCGCGCTTCGAAGGCGAGCGCAACGCGCGCATGAAGCTCGACGCGCAGCCCTGGAACGGCAACAAGATCGCCCGACGTGGCGGCAAGATCCTCGCGTGGGGATTGCTCGCGCTTTGGACGGGTTTCACCTTCGTCGGCTATTTCTCGCCGATCAAGGAGGTGTGGTCGAATTTCTGGAGCTGGCAACTGGGCGGCTGGGAGATTTTCTGGACCTGCTTCTACGGCGGCTTCACGTATCTCATGGCCGGGCACATGCGCGAGCAGGTTTGCAAGTACATGTGTCCCTATGCGCGCTTCCAGGGCGTGATGTTCGACCCGGACACGCTGGTCATCACCTACGATACCGAGCGCGGCGAGCCGCGCGGTGCGCGCAAGAAGGGCGTCGATCCGAAATCGATCAGCAAGGGCGACTGCGTCGATTGCGGCATCTGCGTGCAGGTATGCCCGACCGGCATCGATATCCGCAAGGGCCTGCAGTACGAATGCATCGGCTGCGCGGCATGCATCGACGCCTGCGACCAGGTGATGGACAAGGTCGGCTACCCCAAGGGCCTGATCCGCTACTCGACGGAACGCGCGCTCGAGCAGCATTGGGGCTGGAAGGACATCATCGCCCATGTCGTGCGTCCGCGGGTGGTGATCTACTCCTCGATCCTTGCGGTGATCTGCGTCGCCTTCGTGTGGGGCCTGGCCACCAAGCCGAGCCTGCGCGTCGACGTGATCCGCGATCGCGCGATCCTGGCCCGCGAGGTCGAGGGCGGGCTGGTCGAGAACGTGTATCGCCTGCATGTGATGAACGTCTCCGAATCGGCGCAGCGCTATGCGGTCACCGTGACCGGGTTGCCGGGCATCGACATGACCGGCGAACGCGTGCTCGAACTGCCGCCGGCCGGCAGCCGCAGCTTCGCCGTGCAGGTCCGCGTGCCGCCGGAGTCGGGCAAGCGCGGCTCGAATACGATCTTCTTCGATGTCAAATCGCTCGCCGACGAAAACGTCGCGGTGCACGAGAAAGCCACCTTCATCCAGCCATGACCGCACCGACGACGCAGACGCGCACGACCCCCTGGTATCGCGAGCCCTGGCCGTGGATTCTGATGGCCGGCCCGGCGATCGTTGTCGTCGCCGGCATCATCACGGCGGTGATCGCGATCCGCACCAGCGACGGACTGGTGACCGACGACTACTACAAGAAGGGCCTTGAAGCCGGGCAGACGGTGGCCCGCAGCGACGCGGCCGACCGCATGGGCGTCGAGGCCAACCTGTCGCTGACCGCACAGAGCGTGCGCGTGCGGCTGGGGGCCGCGGACAAGGCCTTCGCGCCGCCGGCGACGGTGATCCTGACCATTTCCCATCCCACGCGCGCCGGCATGGATCAGACGCGCGTGCTCAATCATTCCGGCGATGCCTACACCGGCGAGCTGCGGCTGCCGGCGAGCGGGCATTGGCTGGTAATGATCGAAGACGACCAACGCACCTGGCGCCTGCTGGGCAATGTCGTGTTGCCGGCCCCGGGCGAAATCCGCATCGGTGGCGTCGCGGGAAAGTGACGGCGTCTTCGCGAGTTCTTCGACGACCCTGAAAGGAGCATGTCATGGAAGCCCTGAAACTGCTGTTCGGAAGCGATATCGGTCTGCTCAGCGTATTCACCATCGGATTCATCATCGCCATGGCGATCTGGTTCGGCGTTTACTTCTCGAAGAAGATCGACGAGGACGCGCGCAAGCACGGCTGACGCAGGGCCCGGTGCGCCTTGGCGTGCCGGGCGTTTGAAACTACAGTGGTGGTGGCACGGCGCCTTGCCGCGTGCGGGCGGGGCGGGACCGTGGCGCGCCGTCAAGGAGGACGCATGGGGAACATCTACTGGATCTTGTGGCCATCGTTCATGGTCGCGGCACTCGCCGAGGCGCTGTTCTTCACCGTCGTCGATCCGCAGGAGCTCTACCTGTTCGGCGAGGTGGTGCACTTCTCGTCGATCGCGACCTACTCGATCGGCTTCTTCGCCTTCTGGGCACTGTGTGCCGCATCCAGCGCCCTGACATGCTATTTGCGGCGCAGCGCCGCGGAAGTCAATCGCGGCGTCGGCGCCGACTGACTCAGCGGTACACGAGTACCGGCACCTTCGAGTGCGTCAGCACCTTGTGGGTTTCCGAGCCCAGCAGCAGCGAGGCCAGGCCGCGGCGACCATGGGATGCCATGAAGATGAGATCGCACCCGGCATGCTCTGCGGCCGCGATGATGCCTTCCCACGGCAGATCACTGGTTGTCGCCTCGCAGGCGCAGGTAACGCCTGCCGCCGCCGCCAGCGCAGTGCATTCATCGAGAATCCGCGTCGCCTGCGTCTGGGCCATTTCGGCGAATTTTTCCGGCGTGGTCGGATCGATCAGCGCGCCTTCGCCGTAGAACGCTACCGGATAGTCCGGCTTGGCGTAAAAGAACGTCACCTTCGCGGCGGATTCGCGGGCGAAGTCGAGCGCGCGGCGCACGGCGGACATCGAGAACTCCGATCCGTCCGTGGGGACAAGGATGTGCTTGAACATGGCGGCCTCCGGCTGTATGGCGACAGGGCCAGCCTAGCGCGAAACGCCGCCGGCGAGTTTGACAGCCATCAACGGCGCCGGTGTCACGTGATCCCGAAAAGACGCTAAGCTTCTTCGGGGCGCCGCGCAGGCGACCTGACCAGCGGGGGAGCCGATGAAGGACAGCCAGAAAGCCGCGCGCGAAATGCGCAGCATCGTGCGTGTGAATGAAGAAATCAAGCGTGTCGTTGCCACGGCGTTCAAGATCAACCTGATGGCCATGAACGCCATCTTTCTCGCCAAGCGTGCAGGCACGTCCGCGCTGGGATTCGGTGTGCTGTCCAACGAGTTGCGCCGCTTTGCCATGGACTTGCAGGCGCAGATGAACACGTTGCGCGAAATGACCACCGGCAGCGTCGCCACCATCACCGCGCTGCTGCAGCAGACACGGCTCAATCGCATCATCGACCGTACGCGCAAGGAGTGCCGCGAAGATGCGCGGCGGATGGTCGACCGCATCGTCGGCGAACGCCACGGCGCGCGGCTGGCGAGCCGCCAGGAGGAGATCGACCGCCTCAACCGGCGCCTCAACCAGGCCATCGCCGACACTGCCCAACTCGTCGAACTGGGCAGCGTGCTGGCCCGCTCGGCAAAGATCGAAGCGGCCTATGGTGGCGGCTTCTCGACATCGCTGATGCAGGTCTCGAGTGATTTCGAGCGCACCATCGGCGAGATCCAGCGTTCGCTGGAAAACCTGACCAAGCATCACAGCGAGGAGTTGGCAGCATGAAGACCGCGCAGGCGATCTACGAAGAAGGTGATCACAAGTGGCTGGCCGTCGTCCGCGACCCGGCCAGGCCGAACTACATCATCGATACCAACGAGTACCTCGTCTCCCACGGCGACGACTCGATCCTGCTCGATCCCGGCGGCAACGAAGTGTTTCCCGCCGTGTTCTCGGCGCTGTCCAACGAATGCGACGTACGCAAGATCAGCCGCATCTTCGCCTCGCATCAGGACCCGGACATCGTTTCGTCGCTGGCGCTGTGGCTCGAATTCAATCCCGCGATGAAGTGCTACGTGAGCTGGCTGTGGCAGAGCTTCATCCCGCACTTCGGCGGCGATGCCGGCACCTTCATCGCGATTCCCGACGCAGGCATGGACATCCCGCTGGGCGGCATCCGCCTGCAGGCCATCCCGGCGCATTACCTGCATTCATCCGGGAATTTCCATCTCTACGACCCGAAGGCGAAGATCCTCTTCACGGGCGATGTCGGCGCCGCATTGCTGCCGCCCGACATGAACGGATTGTTCGTCGAGAAGTTCGATGCCCACATCCGCCATGCCGAGGGCTTCCACCGGCGATGGATGGGTTCCAACCAGGCCAAGAACGACTGGTGTTCACGCGTCGCCAACATGGATATCGACATGCTGTGTCCGCAGCATGGTGCGATCTACAAGGGCGAGGACGTCAAGCGCTTCATCGACTGGTTCGCACGGCTGGACGTCGGCGTGATCCGTTCCTGACACTTGCGGCCGATTCGGCCGATCCGGCCGCGCCGGCAGGCGCGGCCGCGCTCAGCCGCGCAACAGGTTGCGCAGGCCGGCGAGATTCTCGATGCGCACGTGCTTCTGGTGGATGGTCAGGAAGCCTTCATCCTGGAAGCGCGAGAACGAGCGGCTGACGGTCTCCAGCTTCATGCCAAGATAGGAGCCGATTTCCTCGCGCGTCATGCGCAGGTGGAACTCCACCGGCGAGAAGCCGCGCGCGGCAAAGCGCTGCGAAAGGTTGAGCAGGAACGCCGCCAGGCGTTCCTCGGCGCGCATTGTGCCCAGCAGCATCATCACGCTCTGGTCGCGGACGATCTCGCGGCTCATGACGCGGTGAAAGTGGCTTTGCAGCGTGCGCACTTCGCTGGCCAGCGATTCGAGCGACGCGAACGGAATCAGGCACACCTCGCTGTCCTCCAGCGCGATGGCATTGCAGTTGTGGCGGTCGGCGCTGATGCCGTCCATGCCGAGGATCTCGCCGGCCATCTGGAAGCCTGTGACCTGGTCGCGGCCGTCCTCTGTGATGACATCGGTCTTGAAGAACCCGGATTTCACCGCGTAGATGGCCTCGAACGGGTCTCCCGCGCGGTAGAGGTGCTGGCCGCGCTTGAGTTTGCGACGATCGCCGATGAGCTGGTCGAGGCGCTCCATTTCGCCGCCGTCGAGGCCCACGGGAAGACACAACTCGCGCAAATTGCACTGCGAGCAGGCGGCACGCAACGCGTGCAGCACTACCGGCGCAACGTTCGACTGGACCTTGCCGTGCACTTCGACCCTTTCCATCACGTGCGCAGTGCAGCATCTGCATGCCGCGCCAATTGCGCAGGATACCCTTTGATCTCGGTCAACTTGATGCCACTGCGCTTCATGCATTCTGCGCGCCTATGCGCAGCCCGAACGCCATGAGTTCGCAGGATTTGATTTTCGATCCTGACCTGATTCGCCGATTCGACATCAACGGACCCCGGTACACCTCGTATCCGACCGCGGACCGCTTCGTCGAAGCCTTTTCTGCCGGCGACTACAGTCGCTGGCTGGGCCATCGCACGATCGGCGGCATCAGTCGGCCGCTGTCATTATACGTGCACGTCCCCTTCTGCAATACCATCTGCTACTACTGCGCCTGCAACAAGATCATCACCAAGGATCACGGACGTTCCGCCAAATACATCAAGTACTTGGGCAAGGAATTCGCACTCCAGGCGGGCGCGCTCGAAGGCAGTCACGATGTCGTCCAGCTCCATTTCGGCGGTGGCACCCCGACCTTTCTCACGCACGACGAGATGCGCCGGGTCATGGAGTTGATCCGCTCCCACTTCCGGCTGCTCGATGGCGGCGAATACTCCATCGAGGTCGACCCCCGCAAGGTCGATCGCGAAACGGTGCGCATGCTGGCCGATTTGGGTCTGAACCGCATGAGCGTCGGCGTGCAGGATTTCGACCCGGCAGTGCAGCAGGCCGTGAACCGCATCCAGACACTCGACGAGACCCGCGTGGTCATCGATGCGGCGCGCGAATTCGGCTTCAAGGGCATTTCGGTCGATCTCATTTACGGCCTGCCCAAGCAAAACGTTGCCGCTTTCGATCGCACGCTCGATGCCGTCATCGGGCTCTCGCCCGACCGTCTGTCCGTGTACAGCTACGCCCACCTGCCGGCGCTGGCCAAGCCGCAGCGGCGCATCCTCGATGCCGACCTGCCCAGTGCGGAAACCAAGCTCGACCTGCTCAAGCACGCCATCAACCGCCTCACCGATGCCGGCTACGTCTTCATCGGCATGGACCACTTTGCCAAGCCCGACGACGAGCTTGCCATTGCCCAGCGCCAGGGTCGTCTGCATCGCAATTTCCAAGGTTACTCGACGCACGCTGAAGCCGACCTGATGGCCTTCGGCGTCTCGTCGATCAGCAAGGTGGGGCCCTCGTACGCGCAAAACGTCAAGACGCTCGACGAGTACTACGACGCCCTCGATTCCGGATCCTTGCCCATCCTGCGCGGCATCGAACTGACGGCCGACGACCTGCTGCGCCGTTGCATCATCCAGGCGCTGATGTGCCATTTCACGCTGTCCATCGAATCGGTCGAAATCGCCCATCTCGTCGATTTCAAGTCTTATTTCGCCGCCGAACTCGAAGACCTGAAAAGCATGCAGGACGGCGGACTGCTCACCGTCGACGATCATTGGATCACCGTGCTGCCGCGCGGACGCATGCTGGTGCGCGCCATTGCGATGGTCTTCGACCGCTTCTTGCGCAACGACCGGCAGCGCACGCGCTACTCCAAAGTGATTTGAGCGCGTCGTCACGGGGGCGGACGCCGCGGCCGTGGATGCGCCGTGCCACCACCACTGTAGTTTCGCGGCAATAATCCCTGCCCATGCCCGATAGCGGATTCATCGCCGTCTTTCTTGTCGGCCTGCTCGGCGGCGTCCACTGCGCCGGCATGTGCGGCGGCATCGTCTCGGCGCTCAGCGTGCAGATGCCGACCACCCGGCTTGCGGCAGCCTGGCCGCTGCATCTGGCCTACAACCTTGGCCGCATCGCCAGCTATGCCATCGCCGGCGCGATCATGGGCGCCATCGGCAGCGCCGGTCTGCTACTCGAAAATGCGCTGCCGGTGCAGATGACGCTTTACGTCGCGGCCAACATCATGATGATCGCGCTCGGCCTCTACCTCACCGGCATCACGCAGGCGCTGGCCTTTACCGAGCGCGCCGGCCAATGGTTGTGGCGCCGCGTGCAGCCCTTCACCCGACGCTTCCTGCCCGTGCGCGGCTGGCGCCAGGCACTGCCGCTCGGACTGCTGTGGGGCTGGATACCGTGCGGGCTCGTCTACAGCGTGCTGGCGCTGACGCTGCTCACCGGCTCGGCCACGCGCGGTGCGGCAACGATGCTCGCCTTTGGCCTGGGCACGCTGCCCAACCTGATGCTCGCCGGCCTGCTGTTGGTGCGCTTCCGGCAATGGGTGCAGACCCGCGCGTTGCGCCTTGCCTCCGGCGCGCTGGTGCTCGCGTTCGGCGTCTTCGGACTGGTCAACGCCACGACGCTCGGCGGCAAGCTGTGGCAGGGAGTGGTCTGCCACGTGTAGGTGCTTGCGTGACGGGCGGAAGTTTCCGATAATTAGCAAACCCTAATATTCGGAGTTTCACATGACCACCACCCCACACGACCTCGTCGTCGAAGCCAAACGCCAGATCAAGGAAATCCCCACCCAGGTCGCGCAGTCGGAGCTTGCCCGGCGTACCATCATCGACGTGCGCGAGTACGAGGAGTTCGTCGCCGGACATCTGCCGGGTGCGATCAACATCCCGCGCGGCGTGCTCGAATTCAAGATCGGCAATGTCCCCGAATGCGCCGATCCGAAGAAGCCGTATCTCGTCTATTGCCGTACCAGCGGCCGTGCCGCGCTGGCCACGGTGCAACTGCAACGCATCGGCTATGCCGACGTGCTGTCGATGGCCGGCGGCTACGAAGGCTGGACGTTCGAAGGGCGGCCCGTCGACAAGCCGGCGCCGGTGAATTACGACTGAATCGCAACCGCCAGTTGCCGCCTGCACCGTCGAGCTTGCGCTCGGCGGCATGCATTGCGCCAACTGCGCGGCCCGCATCGAACGCACGCTGAACGCGCTGCCCGGCGTCGAAGCCGCGGTGAACTTCGCGGCTGAACGCGTGCATATCCGCCATGCGGCCGATGTCCCGGTCGATGCATTGGTCGGTGCCGTGGTCGGCCAGGGATTTCGCGCCAGCGTTTCCACGCCCGCCACGCGCGGCGACGAAGCGAGGGCGAAGGCCGAGGAATACCGCGCCGAGTTGCGGCGCTTCTGGATTGCTGCCGCGCTCAGCCTGCCGTTGCTGGCACAGATGGCGTTCATGGTCGATGGCGGCCACAACCGCGAGCTGCCCCGGCTGCTGCAATGGCTGCTCGCCACGCCGGTGCAGTTCTGGATCGGCTGGCGCTTCTACGTCGGCGGCTTCCGGGCGCTGCGCGGCGGCAGCGGCAACATGGATGTGCTGGTGGCGCTGGGCACCAGCATGGCCTGGGGCTATTCCACGATCGTCACCTTCACCGGTCTGGTGCACCAGCATGTCTACTTCGAGGCCTCGGCCACCGTCATCACCTTGGTGCTACTGGGCAAGCTGCTCGAAGCGCGCGCCAAGGCGCGCACGGGCGAGGCCATCGAATCGCTGATCCGCCTGCAACCACAGACGGCGCACGTCGAGCGCGGCGATGCGCTGGTCGAGCTGCCCTGCGCGGCGCTGATCCCCGGCGACGTGTTCGTCGTCCGTGCCGGCGAAGCCGTGCCGGTGGATGGCATCGTCATCGACGGCGATTCGGCCGTCGACGAATCCCTGCTCACCGGCGAATCGCGGCCGGTGGCCAAGCGTCTGGACGCCACGTTGTTCGCCGGCACGGTGAATGGCAACGGCCTGCTGCGCGCGCGCGCCACCGGCGTGGGCAGCCACACGCTGCTGGCCGGCATCATCGCCCTGGTCGATGCCGCGCAGGGCAGCAAGGCGCCGGTGCAGCGGCTGGCCGACAAGGTCGCCGCGATCTTCGTGCCGGTCGTCGTCGCCGTCGCCGTTGCGACCTTCGTGCTCTGGTGGGCGCTCGGCGGCGGCTTCGTCGTCGCGCTGGTCAATGCGGTGGCCGTGCTGGTCATCGCCTGTCCGTGCGCGCTCGGCCTGGCGACGCCGACGGCGATCATGGTCGGCACCGGGCAGGGCGCGCGCGCGGGCATCCTCGTGCGCGAAGCCGCCGCGCTCGAACTCGCAGAACGGCTAGACGTGCTGGTCGTCGACAAGACCGGCACGCTCACCGAAGGCGCGCCGCGCGTCGTGGCGCTGCACGGCCCAAACTACAGTGGTGGCGACACGGCGCCTGCGCCCGCCGAAGCACGCGAAGCGCTGCGTCTGGCTGCCTCGCTTGAACAGGCTTCCACGCATCCGCTCGCCGGCGCCATCGTCGCCCATGCCATGGCGCAGGGTATCGCGCTGGCCAACGCCGAAAAGGTGCAGACGCATGCCGGGCAGGGCATCGAAGGCAACGTCGATGGGCATCGCGTGCACGTCGGTGCGCCGTCGTGGCTGGGCGCAACGGCGCAAGGTGGCGAGGGCAGCGAAGTGGCCGTCGCCGTCGATGACGTCGTCGTCGCCACGCTGGTCATCGACGATGCGCTGCGGGCCGGCGCCGCGGCGGCCATCGCGCGGCTGCGCGGTCTCGGTCTCGACATCGTCATGCTTACCGGCGACAACCTGGCAACTGCCCGCGCGGTGGGGCATGCAGTGGGCATCACGCGCATCGAGGCCGGTTTGCTGCCGGCCGACAAGGCGGCCTTCGTCGCCCGCCTGCGGGCGCAAGGCGCGCGCGTGGGCATGGTGGGCGATGGCATCAACGACGCACCGGCGCTGGCCGCCGCCGATGTCGGCTTCGCCATGGGCGCCGGCACCGACGTCGCCATGCAGACCGCTGCCGTCACGCTGGTGAAGAACGACCTTGCCGCGGTCGCCGACGCCATCGACCTCTCGCGCGCGACGCTGGCGAAGATCCGCCAGAACCTCTTCTTCGCCTTCGTCTACAACATCATCGGCATTCCGGCGGCAGCGCTCGGCCTGCTCAATCCGGTGATCGCCGGCGCCGCGATGGCCGCTAGCAGTGTCTCGGTGGTCAGCAACTCGCTGCTGCTCAAGCGCTGGCGGCCGTCCGCGCGGTAGGAATCAGCGCGCCACC
>JBGARB010000105.1:0-13869 GCA_044230495.1 Rhodocyclaceae bacterium | reverse complement strand
GGGGACGCATCATGCGCATCGACAAATTCACCACCAAGTTCCAGCAGGCGCTGCAGGACGCGCAGAGCCTGGCGGTCGGCGGCGACCAGCAATTCATCGAGCCGCAGCATCTCTTGCTGGCGCTGCTCAATCAGGACGACGGCGGCACGGCCTCGCTGCTGGCACGCGCCGGCGTCAATGGCTCCGGCCTCAAGGCGCAACTGGCCAAGGCCATCGAACGGCTGCCGAGGGTCGAGGGCCATGGCGGCGAGGTATCCATCGGCCGCGATCTGGCGAACCTGCTCAACGTGACCGACAAGGAGGCGCAGAAGGCCGGCGACCAGTTCATCGCCTCCGAGATGTTCCTGCTCGCGCTGACCGCCGACAAAGGCGAATGCGGGCGCCTGCTCAAGGAGGCGGGGCTCAATCGCAAGGCGCTCGACGAGGCGATCAAGGCCGTTCGCGGCGGCGCGCACGTCGATTCGCAGGAGGCCGAGGGCCAGCGCGAGGCGCTCAAGAAGTATTGCCTGGACCTCACCGAGCGTGCCTTGCAGGGCAAGCTCGATCCGGTGATCGGCCGCGACGACGAGATCCGTCGCGCCATGCAGATCCTGCAGCGGCGCACCAAGAACAATCCGGTGCTGATCGGCGAGCCGGGCGTGGGCAAGACGGCGATCGTCGAGGGCCTCGCGCAGCGCATCGTCGATGGCGAGGTGCCGGAAACGCTCAAGAACAAGAAGGTGCTGGTGCTCGACATGGCGGGGCTGCTTGCCGGTGCGAAGTACCGCGGCGAATTCGAGGAGCGGCTCAAGGCCGTACTCAAGGAAGTGGCGATGGACGAGGGCCGGATCATCCTCTTCATCGACGAAATCCACACCATGGTCGGCGCCGGCAAGGCCGAGGGCGCCATCGATGCCGGCAACATGCTCAAGCCCGCGCTGGCGCGCGGCGAACTGCATTGCATCGGCGCCACGACGCTCGACGAATACCGCAAATACATCGAGAAGGATGCCGCGCTGGAGCGCCGCTTCCAGAAAGTGCTGGTCGACGAGCCGACGGTCGAGGCGACCATCGCCATCCTGCGCGGTTTGCAGGAGAAATACGAGCTGCACCACGGCGTGGACATCACCGACCCGGCGATCGTTGCCGCGGCGGAGCTGTCGCACCGCTACATCACCGACCGCTTCCTGCCCGACAAGGCCATCGACCTGATCGACGAGGCGGCGGCGCGCATCAAGATGGAGATCGACTCCAAGCCCGAGTCGATGGACAAGCTCGACCGTCGGCTGATCCAGCTCAAGATCGAGCGCGAAGCGGTGAAGAAGGAGAAGGACGAGGCGTCGAAGAAGCGCTTGGCGTTGATCGAGGAAGAGATGCTCAAGCTGCAGCGCGAATACAACGACCTCGAGGAAATCTGGAAGGCGGAAAAGGCGCAGGTGCAGGGCTCGGCCCACATCAAGGAGGAAATCGACAAACTCCGCTTGCAGATGGCCGACTTGCAGCGCAAAGGACAGTTCGACAAGCTGGCCGAGTTGCAGTACGGCCAGTTGCCGCAACTCGAAGCGCAGCTCAAGGCCGCCGATGCGGCGTCAAAACACAGTGGTGGCGACACGGCGCCGAGGACGCGCCTGCTGCGCACGCAGGTCGGCGCCGAGGAAATCGCCGAGGTGGTGTCGCGCGCGACCGGCATTCCGGTGAGCAAGATGATGCAGGGCGAACGCGACAAGCTGCTGGTGATGGAAGACAAGCTGCACGCCCGCGTCGTCGGCCAGGACGAAGCCGTGCGGCTGGTGTCGGACGCCATCCGCCGCTCGCGCGCCGGCCTGTCCGAAGAAAGCCGTCCGTATGGCTCCTTCCTGTTCCTCGGCCCCACGGGCGTGGGCAAGACCGAGCTGTGCAAGGCGCTTGCGGAGTTCCTGTTCGATGCCGAGGATCACCTGATCCGCATCGACATGAGCGAGTTCATGGAAAAGCACTCGGTGGCGCGGCTCATCGGCGCGCCGCCGGGCTACGTCGGCTACGAGGAGGGCGGCTACCTCACCGAGCAGGTGCGGCGCAAACCCTACAGCGTGATCCTCTTCGACGAGGTCGAAAAGGCGCACCCGGATGTCTTCAACGTGCTGCTGCAGGTGCTCGACGACGGCCGCATGACGGACGGGCAGGGGCGCACGGTGGACTTCAAGAACACGGTGATCGTGATGACCTCGAACCTGGGCAGCCAGATGATCCAGCAGATGGCGGATTCCGACTACCAGGTCGTCAAGGTGGCGGTGATGGGCGAGGTCAAGACGCACTTCCGGCCCGAGTTCGTCAATCGCATCGACGAAATCGTCGTCTTCCATGCGTTGTCGCAACAGCACATCACGGGCATCGCGCGCATCCAGTTGCGCTATCTCGAGAAGCGGCTGGCGCGGCTGGACATGGCGATGGATGTATCCGACGCGGCGCTGGCAAGCCTGGCCGAGGCGGGATTCGATCCGGTGTTCGGCGCGCGTCCGCTCAAGCGCGCGATCCAGGAGCGCATCGAGAATCCGCTGTCCAAGGCGATCCTCGAAGGCCGCTTCGGCGCCAAGGACCACATCAAGGTCGATGTCGCGAAGGGGCAATTGAGCTTCACGAAATAGGTCGATCAGCGGCTGAGGCACGGTGCATGGGTCGCATGGCGACGCCATGCGCCGTGCCACCACGACTGTAGTTTGCTTGGGCATACTGCGGTCGAGAAATCGCACGGGGACACCATGGCCGCACCGCTGACCAAACGGCAGATTCGCGCCCTGCCGGCACAGACCTACGACGAGGCGCGCAGCAACCTGCGTTCGGGAGACCTGATCTTCTGCTCGGGCTCGTATGCGTTTTCAGGCTTGATCCAGCGCTTCACCGGTTCGGTGTGGAGCCATGTCGGCGTGATCTACCGCGACGAATCGCTGGGCCGCGTGTTCGTGCTCGAAAGCGAGGCCGGCATTGGCGTGCGCTTGGTGCCGCTGTCGAAATATCTGCGCGATTACCACGGGCGCCGCCGGCCGTATCGCGGCGAGATCGTCGTCGGCCGCGTGAATCCCGACATCGACGGCGAGCAGGTGCGCCGCGCCGTCAGCTACGGCATGGACCTGCTGACGCGGCCCTACGACAACAGCGAGATCCTGCGCATCGCGATGCGCATCGCCTTTCGCATCGGCCGGCGCACGCGCGATCGCAAGTACATCTGTTCGGAGCTGGTCGACGAGTGCTATCGCGCCGCCGGCATCCGCTTCACGCGGCCGGACAACTACGTCAGCCCGAACGACATCTGGTGCAACGACTGCGTGCAGGCTTACGCCCGCGTGCTTTAGCGCCTACTTCTAGTAGGGAGGCGCATGCCGATCCCCCTACTGAAATGGGTTCTCAGGCACGCCGGGAAAGAAAAACGGCCGCCAAGTCGCCTTGGCGGCCGCCGGGTTGCGCGCTGTACGGGGTGCCGGTCAGGGCGCGCGCAAACCTTGAACTGCTCAGGCGCTCTTGCGACGACGCGATGCGCCGAGACCGAAGAGGCCAAGACCCAGCAGCGCCAGCGAAGCGGGCTCAGGGACGTCGTTCTGGTTGCAGCCGAAAATCGGCGCCTGCGGGAAACCGTTCATCGTGATCTGGTAGCAGGCGCCGCCCTGGGGTTGGTCGCTGCTGGCGAAGTCCCACACATTGACGCTATAGCTACCCGCAGCGAGCTGAATGGTCAGCGAAGGGTCCGCAAACGGACCGGCGAAGCCGGGCAACTCCGGATAGTTGTCGTCCGCGCCGCCAATGTTGACGAGTACATCGGTGTCGCCGGCGCCCGAGAAGAGCGTGAATGCCGGATCGAGGCCTGCGTAAAGGCGGTTGACCGTGATCGAGATCGTCGCCATCTCGGCCAACGTGAAGCGCCACCAGTCACTGTCGATGTCGCTGATGAAACCGCCAACCGTCGCACCGGACGACAATGTGCCTTCATAGCTGATCGGCACGGCGGAAGCAGGCATCGAAACGAAAGCGGCGGCCGTTGCGGCGGCGAGCAAGGACTTCTTGAACAGGTTCATGGTGGGCTCCCTTTGAAGATAGCTGCTGAAAAAATTGCGTCTGTCGTTTCATTAGCAAACCGCATGCCATCTATTTACCCATTTATTTTTCAATAGCTTATCCATGTCATTTCGCATCGCTGTAAGGCAAATCGACACCTGTTTCCGCTGTGCGGCCGGGCTCGCCTGTGCGCTGATCCCGCTTGCTGCCGCAGTCGCCGCACCGGCGGAACCGCCGTTTCTGGCACGCGGCGGAGCTGCTGAATTTCGCGCTTTCCTCGAGGCGCCCGACCACAGCGCGTTTGCCGTGGCGCCCGGTGGCGGCTGGGGGTGGTCGTCCGGCGCCCCTACACCGGCGCTGGCGCGGGAACAGGCGCTGACGCGCTGCGCAACGCACGCAGCGACCACTTGCGTGTCGTATGCCGCCAATGGCAAGGTCGTTTTCGACGCAGGGGCCTGGGCGCGCGGCTGGCAGCCGTATGCGAGTGCCCAGACCGCGCGTCGCGCGAAGGCGGGCATGGCGCGCGGCGCGCGGGTGCCGGACCTGGCATTCGTCGATGCGCTGGGTCGTCGGCAGACTTTGTCGCGCTTGCGTGGCAAGGTGGTGCTGGTGCACTTTTGGGGTAGCTGGTGCCCGCCCTGTCGGGACGAGTTGCCGGACCTCGCACGTCTGCAGGTGCAGTTGGCCGATCGCGACGACATCGCGTTCGTGGTGCTGCAGGTGCGCGAGCCGATCGCGCAATCGCGGCGCTGGGCGCACGATCGCGGCGTGACCCTGCCGCTGGCCGATTCGGGCGTCAAAGACGATGCCGACGGCCGCTTGCGGCTGGCCGGCGGCGGGGCCATCGCCGATCGCGACGTGGCCAGCGTGTTTCCGTCGACGTGGGTGGTAGACAAGCGCGGCATCGTGGTCTTTTCGCAGGCCGGACCGGTGCATGGCTGGACGCACTATGCGTCGCTGCTGCGCGACGTGGCGGCGCATTCCAGCAAGTGACTTGACGCAACGCAATACGTTGCCGGCAGGGGTTTCTAGAGTGATGCCAACGCCACTTCGCATGGAGCCTCGACATGAAATCCGCATCCCTGTCCCGTTTGATCGTTGCTGCACTGTTTGCCGGAACTGCGGCCTCGGCACTGGCTTATGAAGGCGACCTGCGGCGCGGTCGTTTGTACTATCGCCAGGTCTGCACGACCTGCCATCAGGAAACGCTGGGCAAGGCGATTGCGCCCAACGAGCGCACGAAGGCGGACTGGGCGGCCTATGTCAAGGCGGACAAGCACGACAAGACAGGCAAGAGCAACGCCTCGGTGAAGTACTTCACGACACGCGCCTACCGCGAGACGATCAAGGCCAGCAACAAGGCCGCCGAGAAGCTGCTGGGCGCCAACGATGCCGAGTTGTATGCGGATGTCCAGGCCTGGCTGCAGTACAGCGCGAAGGATTCGGACAACCCGTCCGGCTGCAACTGAGCGGCTACCCGCACGCGATGGCCGCCGAGTTCTCCGGTACGGAAATTCGCGCCGTGCCCGCAGGCGCTTTGGCTGACGGGTGGCGCGCGATTGCGGTGACGCCGTGGTCGCCCTATGTCGGCGCCGCGGCGCTTGTCGTCGTGCTCACGGTGTTGATGACGACGGGGCAGTTCTGGGGCATCTTCGGTGGCCTGCGACTATGGGGCGACTGGTTCAACAATGCCATCGGCCTCGGCCCCTGGCTGGGTGTGGCCAGTGACCTGGAAAGCCCGCTGTCACAGCGCATGTCGCTGATGAACGCGGCGCTGGTGGTCGGCGCGGCGGTCGCGGCGATCGGCGCCGGACAGTTCACGATCAACCGCGCGCCGCCGCTGGAATATGTCTGGGCGGCGTGTGGTGGCACCTTGATGGGCGTTGGCGCCGCGCTTGCCGGCGGTTGCACCACCGGTGGCTTCTTCACGCCGGTGATCCATGCGTCGCCCGCCGGATGGGCGATGGCGCTGGGACTGATGATCGGCGCGGCCGCGGGCTTGAAGCTGCTGCTGTGGACCTTCGATCATGTGAGCTGGGGCATGACGCCGCCGACGGCGTGGGACGACCGCCGCTGGCGCGGCGCGCTGCCGTGGCTGGGCGTGGCGCTCGCGCTGGGCATGGTGCTGTGGATCTCGAACTGGGCGTTGTCCGGCAATGCCAGACTGACGGCGCGTGCGGCCGTGGTGGCAGCCGGGTTTGCGATCGGCATCGTCATGCAGCGTTCGCGGCTGTGCATCGCGCGCGCCTTCCGCGAGCCGTTCATGACGGCCGAGGGCGAAATGACCAAAGCCGTGATTCTTGCGCTGGCGCTGGCAATGCCGATCGCCGCGTGGTTGTTCGCGGGCAAGGCGATGGATCCCTACATCGCGATTCCGCCGACCTTCTGGATCGGTTCGCTTGCCGGTGGCGTGCTGTTCGGCATCGGCATGGTGTTCGCCGGCGGCTGCGCGTCCGGCGCTCTGTGGCGCATGGGCGAGGGCCATCTGAAGCTTTGGATGGCGACGTTCGCTTTCGCCTGGGCAGGCTCGACCTTTGCCGCCGTCGTCAGGCGCTGGTCGCTGCTGACGCCGGAACAAAATCTCGACACGATGCTCGACGAAACGCTCGTCGGCACGCAAGTCTTCCTGCCGGATGCGCTGGGCCACTGGGCCTGGGCGCTGCTGGCGGCGTATGCCGCTCTGGCGGTGTGGCAATCGCTCAGGTGCAGCCGAAGGAGGGTTGGTACAAGCATCTGGCCGACACCGATTTCGTCAGGCCCTACGTGCAGATTCCGCCGCGCAAGGACGTGGTGATCATCGACTCGCGGCCCGCCGCGCGCCGCTACGACGTCGGCCACCTTCCCGGCGCGATCAACATCCCGGATACGCAGTTCGACAAGTTCAAGCACCTGCTGCCGGACGACAAGGCCAAGCTGCTGATCTTTTATTGCGGCGGACTCGATTGCATGCTCAGCCATGACTCGGCAAAAAAAGCCGAGGCGATGGGCCATACGAACATCAAGGTGTACGCCGAAGGCGAACCGGAATGGGTCAAGCGCGGCTTGCCGCTGTCGGTCAGCACGGCCTATGTAAAGAAGTTGCTCGACGACAAGGAGAAGTTTGCGCTGATCGACTCGCGGCCGAAGCGGGTGTTCGACAAGGGCGCGATTCCGGGCGCGGTGAACATCCCGGATACCGAATTCGACAAGCACGTCGACAAGCTGCCGGCCGACAAGGCGATGCCGCTGATCTTCTATTGCGGCGGACTCGAATGCGTGCTGTCCGACAAGTCGGCGGACAAGGCGCGTGCATTGGGTTACACGTCGGTGAAGGCGTACTCGGAGGGCTACCCGGCATGGGCGAAGGCATTCCCCGATGCCGTCGTCGGCGGCGAAGCGGCGGCTGCACCCGCGCCGGCACCGAAGGCGCTCGACATCCAGCCCGGCAAGGACAAGGGAACGATTGCCGCGATGTCGTTCGACAAGCTCTACCGCGAGACGCCGGAGGCGGCGCTGTTCGTCGATGTGCGCGATGCCAAGGAATTCGCCACCGGCCCGCTCAAGGGCGCGATCAACATCCCGATCGGCCAGTTGGAGAAGCGCGTGGGCGAGTTGCCGACCGGCAAACCGGTGGTCTTCCTGTGCGGCACCGGCGGGCGCGCCGGTGAGGCCTACGACACGACGAAGCTGCTGCGGCCCGAGGTCACGGCGTACTTCCTCGATGCCGACGTGACGTTCAATGCGGATGGCACTTACAAGATCACCAAGGCGCGCTGAGCGCCGTTGAAACAAACCGGGCCGGCAATCGCCGGCCCGGTCTTTTTTCGGGGGGCGTTACGGCGGCATCACGCGGAACCGCCGTATCACCACCACTGTAGTTTCACTTCTGTGGCGTGTTCGCCGCTTCGGGTTCGGCCGGGACTTCGTCCCAGCCGGTGATCATGGCCTTCAACTGCGACGTCAGCGTGTGGCCCGAGGTGACGAGGTACAGGTGGCTGACGAGGAAGGCGAAGATCACGAAGGCGCCGGCGGTATGGAAGAAGGCCACCCACTCCAGCGACAGGTAGGGCTCGACGCCCCACGCGCGCCAACTGCCGTAGAACAGGTAGAACCAGCCGCTGACCCAGATCACCGGCATGACCAGCGTGAGGATGGCGAGGTAGGTCAGGCGTTGCAGCGGGTTGTGCTTCTTCTGGGCGGTGACGCGGAACGGATCGGGCGCGCCGACGAAGATGCCCTTCGAGTAGTACTGGATCATCGCGTCGACCTTTTTCAGGGTCGGGATGTACTGGCGCCATTCGCCGGTGGTGAAGTGCCAGAAGATGGCGAATATCCACAGGGCGACCAGCGACCATGCGGCGATGACGTGCAGGCGCACGGCCTGTGCGAAACCGAAGAACTTCCATGTGCCGTGCACCTCGAAGCCGGTGAGCAGCAGGAAGATGATCAGCCCGGCCTGGGCCCAGTGCCAGAAGCGCTCGAAGCCCTTGAAGACGTAGATGCGCGTGGTGTTGGCGGACATGATGACTACCTCGCTTTCTTGCTCATGATGATGCGCATCGCGCCGTGGCCGAGCGAACCGACCGCCGCGCCGATCACGGCCAGCCAGCCGATCATGTCGAGCCACGGCTTGCCGTCGCGGCCGGGCATGTAGATGCCTTCGATGCCTTGCAACCGACCTTGCCGGCTGTGGCATTGCCGGCAGTTGAGCGCGTCTTCCTTCGGCGCGACCATATGGGTGATCGGCCAGACCATGGTGGTTTCGACGAAGTCGAACTTGCCGCCGAAGGGTTGGCCCGTGGCGTTGGCGCCGGCCTGCAATGCCGCTTCCCACTTGAAGCTCTGCCAGAAAGCGGTGTCGTCCTTCTCGCCGTAGGCGGCAGCGGTATGCGGCACCAGCAGCGATTTGGATTCGAGATCGTAGGGCTGCTTGCCGCGGAACACCTTGACCGGCCAGATGCGCGACGCGCCGTCGTCCGGACTGCCCTCGTAGCGGTTGATCTCGGTGACGCCCTTGGTGTTGACCGGGTCGCCGAGCAGGGTGTACTTCACCTTGCCGTTGATCCACTGGTACTCGGGTACCACGTCGGCCTCGTACTTGAAGTCGCCCTTGATGCTGGCATACGACTCATGACCGGCGCTGTCGAGCACCTTGTAGGGCTTGCCGTCCTTGAGCTTGCCGGCCGTCGACCAGTCCCACAGCATCTTGGTGGCCTTGCCGCCGCGTGCAAACGTCGGGATATGGCAGGTCTGGCACGCGATCTTGTCGGTGTGCTCGTTGAGCTTGGCGCTGAGGATCGTGTCGGGGTTGTGCGGCTTCTGCTCGTGACAGGCCTGGCACGTGGTCGGATTGGATTCGTCGACCTTGCCGCGCATGTGCCTGGGCAGGTCGTCCTTGCCGGTCGGCGTGTAGCGGCTGCCGGGGATGTTGTGGCCTTTGGTGGCATGGCACGTCGCGCAACTGAAGTTGAGGCCCTTGGCGTCCATGTGCACGTCGAGGTATCGCTTCGGCGTCTTCAGCGATGTGTCGAGGTCGCCGTGCTTGACGGCATCACCGCCGCCGCCCAGAAAGTGGCACGCGCCGCAGGTGGCGCGGCTGGTGGCGCCGACCTTCTGCGCGACATCGGCCAGATCGACGGCGGG
The DNA here is from genome assembly GCA_044230495.1 of Rhodocyclaceae bacterium. GTDB lineage: Bacteria > Pseudomonadota > Gammaproteobacteria > Burkholderiales > Rhodocyclaceae > JADJEF01. The sequence goes on along the minus strand of JBGARB010000105.1, from coordinate 4,242 downwards.
CACTTTCTTGCCGGACTTCGCCGGGAATTCCATCTGCTGGTAGGCCGGATGGCCGGCGAGGCCGGGCAGCTTGCGGTAGTCGCCCGTGGTGTCGTGGCAGACGAGGCAATCGACGTTCTCTTCCGACTTGAAATCGAACGTCTTGTCCTTCCAGCCATAGCCGATGTGGCAGGAGGAACAGAAGGCCTCGTTGGATTGCGTCGATGTGCAGAAGTTGTTGATGACGTTCTTCTTGCCCAGCTTCTGCCCGTTCTCGGGATTGACCCACTCCCATGTCCAGTGCTTGGTCTTGTGGATCTGCTTGGCGGCCTCGGTATGGCAGGACAGGCAGGCCTTGGTGACCTCGGGGCCGGACTTGAAGTCCTTCTGCAGGGCGTCGAACTTGCTGTGATCGGCCGTCGTGCGCGCCGCGGTCAATTCGACGGCGCCGGGTTGTGCCTTGCTTGCCGGTGGTGTTGCGGCGAAGGCCGCGCCGCTGAGTGCGAGCGCGGCGGCGAGTGCGATAAGGTGTTTCATGATCGGCTCCAGGGAAGGGGACGGGGCTCAGCAACCGCTGCCGCCGCCGCCACCACCGCCGCCACCGCCTTCGCCACCCGACTTGGGCTGAATCATCGGGGGGGCTGGCTTGGTCGGGTCCATGACGATGAACTTGTTCTGGTCGGCCTGCACATGACCCATCACGTCGGCAACCACACCGCCGAACATGGTGCCCATGATTCCGGCGTTCATCGTGCCGATGTAGACCTTGCCGTCGTCCTTCTTGTACACGCTGATCTTGCAGGGCATCAGGATCGACATGAAGCGCACGCCGTCGTCCTGCAGGATCGGCTTCGAGTACTTGGTGCTGCAGGCCTCGACCATCATGACCGGCAATACGTTGCCGCCGTCGTTCTGGATGGCCTTGGCCGGATTGCGCAGGCCGGACAGCGCCCAGCCGTTGCCGGTGGCTTCGATGTTGTGCTGGATGCGCGCGATGGTCTCTTCGACGCCGAACGGGCTGGGCCGCTCGGTAAACATCAGGTTCGCCATCTGGCTCAGCGCAACCGCGCCGGTGGCGGCGACGCCGGCAACGAATCCGCCGATGATTTTCAGTGCTGACATGACGCTTCTCCCTTGTCAGGTGGGGTTGATCGTTGGCAACAGCCTATGCTTTGGGCAGGATTCAGTGTTGAGGTAAGTCAATATATTAGAAAATTCAAATACACGAATAGATAAGGTTTGTTTGCCCGGAAAAGAAAAGCGCCGGCCCGCGAACGGGCCGGCGCAAGGTCCCATGTGCGGCCGGGCGGCTCGGAGGAAGCGCCCGTGGGGATCCGCTACATCGGCGCGTACTGGTAATTGACGGTGTAGCTGACGCTGATCGGCAAGGGCTGCGTGATGTTGACCGTGGCGGTGATCGTCCCCGCGTTGCCCGAGAAGCTGCAACTGTTGATGGTGAAGGTGCCCAGGGCCCCGAGTTGCGAACTGACTTGCTGGGTGACCTCGGGCGCGTTGCAGAACTGATCCTGGGTCGTCGGCTTCTGCACGTTTTCGACGACGATGGCCGTGCCGCTGAATCCGGCGGCAGTGACCGTCACCGTCAGGCGATAGAGCCCACCGGAACCGCCGCCCCCGCCACCGCCGCCACTGGTCGGCAACGTGCAGGTGATGATGCCGGCGTTCAGCGCGCAATTGACGTGATGCGTGTTGTTCGGATTCGTGTTCCAGGCCTGCAGGGCAGTCGATAGCGCCGACTGGAAGCTCGGCAGCGGGTTGGCCCCGCCGAGCACGCTGTGCGCATTGGCCAGCCAGGTGTTCAACGAGCATGCAGCCGTTGGGCCGCAATGTAGCGCCTGTGCCTGCGAGGCAAGTGCGAGCAGGTCCGCATACGCCGTTGCCGCGGCGTTCGTCCGCGCGGCAAGGTCGGGAAGCGTCCCGACCAGCAGGTTGACGGCCTGGGCATTGGTCGTTGCCGTCAGTCCGAAGGCCTGGGCCACCGTCCGGTAGGCGTTCTCGATATTGGCCGGCGTGAGCGTGCCGGCCAGTCGGAGGGCAATTTCGGTCAGTGGCGTGATTGCGGCGACACAGGCGCCGCCGGCGGCCGGGCAACTGACCATCGAGCGGATGGCGTCCGCCTCGGCAATGCTGCGCGTCGTGTTGGTCGATTCGTCAAGGTAGGTGCCGAAGGCACGAAGCAGCACGTTGCCCGCATAGCCCGAAAACGACAGGCTGTACGCGCCAGTCGTGGCGTTGGTGGCGGTGCAGGCAAGCGCCGTGGTACCGATCGCGCCGGCGTCGGAGAGCGAGTAGGCGCAAACCTGTCCCGAGATCGCGCCGCCGACCGCCGCTCCCGACAGTGTGGTCGGTTGAGCGGGCGGTGGGCTGGTCGCGCCGCCATCGCCGTCGTCGTCGCTCAGGCAGCCACCGAGCAGCAAGGCGGCGATCGCAGCGCCGGCAAGGCGTCGTGTTCGGCGGGTGAGGCGTAAGGATTGCATGGTGAGTCTCCCTGTGTTGAAAGGCGGATCGATGAAGGCGAAGCCCGTACAGCGGGCGATTTTGCAGTGCGGCGTCGGCATGCCACAATCCCCGGTTCAGGGGGGCGCTGGGTGCGCCACAGTCCAGTTCGCCGTCGTCGTGAAGAATCGAAGTTCGCCAGTTTTCGCTCCGGGTCGCCGCCTGCTGGCGGCCAGCCTTTACTGCCTGATCGGGGTTGCTGCGGCAATTGCGCTGGCATTGGCGGAACCGTCGCTCGGAATGCGTTATCGCGTCGACGATGTCGGGGCCGGCATCGTCGTCTCGGGTACGAGCCTGTCCTCGCCGCTGCCTGCCGGCGCCCGCATCCTGTCGATGACCGGCGACGATGGTGCGGTTTTCGAGCCGCGGGCGATCGACCTCGTCGAGGAGCCTGACTTCATCGACGAATACGCCGACATGCGCAGGTTCTACGACAGGCAACATCAGGTTGCCGCGCTGCTGTCGCAGCGGCATGTCGGAATCACCTGGCGCCAGGGCGATGCGCAGCCGCAGACCGTCAATGTGTCACCACGTCCGCGGACCCTTGCCGACTTGCCGGGGCTTTTCTGGTGGCAACTTGGCGTCGGCACGCTGTGTTGCCTGATCGGCGTCTGGGTCAGCGTGCTGCGCCCGGGTGAAATCGGTGCCCGGCTGCTGGCCGGCACGGCATTGGTCTTCCCGCTCGCGGCCTATGCGGCGGCGGTGTACAGCGGGCGCGAATTGGCACTCGACAGCCATGTGCTGCGCGGCTTGTCGTTCGTCAACCACATCGGCACGCTCGGATTCGGGGCCCTGCTGGTGCTGCTGCTGCTCTCCTATCCGCAGCGTCTGGTCGGGCGGCTCTGGGCCTGGCTGTGGATTGTCGGCATCGGCACCTGGTTGCTGGTCGACCAGATGCAGTGGGCGCCCGACCAGAATTGGGGCATCCGCGTGCCGGTCATGCTCCAAATGCTGCTGGCCATCGCGGCCGGCATCGGCCAATGGCGCCGCGCCGCGCGGCAACCGGATCGACGTGCGGCCTTGCGCTGGATGCTGCTCGCGACACTGGTCGGATGCGGCCTGTTCGTGTTTACCACCATCGGATCGAAGTTGCTGGGGCTCTTTCCGCCGCTATCCCAGGGTGCGGCATTCGGCTATTTCCTGATCATGTACGTTGGTCTGGCGCTGGGCGTGGGGCGCTACCGCTTGTTCGACCTGGACCGCTGGGCCTACCGGATCCTGCTGTGGGTTTTCGGCGCCGTTGCCGTGGTGGTCGTCGACTTTCTGCTCGTCTGGTCATTGCAGGCGGACAAGACGATTTCGCTTGGGGTCGCCATCGTGCTGGCAGGCTGGGTGTATTTCCCGCTTCGGCAATGGCTGTGGCGTGTCGCGCTGGCCGGCAGCGACATCAAGCCCGAAGATGCGCTGCCCCGCGTGCTCGACATTGCGCTGGCACCGGTACATGCCCGGGAGTCGAAGTGGGGCACGCTGTGGGACGACATGTTTCGGCCTACGCATCGTATGGCCGCCAACGGAACGGTCGCGGCGCTGCACGACGACGGGTTGGCGCTGCAGGTGCCCGCCTGTGCCGGCATGGGGGGCATGCGGCTGGAACTGGCGGATCGCGGTCGTCGGCTATTCACCCGGCGCGACGTGGCGCAGGTGGGCAGCATCTGCCGCTTGATGGAACACGCGGCAGCCAGCCGTCAGGCCTTTGAGAGGGGCACCCACGAGGAGCGGCAGCGCATCGCGCGCGAGATGCACGACAAT
>JBGARB010000024.1:0-42286 GCA_044230495.1 Rhodocyclaceae bacterium | reverse complement strand
ACAACGCCCGCCTGCAGAATCTGTGCGGGCCGCTCGACGAGAATCTGCGACAGATCGAGGCCGCCTTCGATGTCACCATCGCGCGGCGCGGCGGCCATTGCCGCATTGATGGCGAACTGCCGCGCGCACGCCTTGCGGCGGATGCCTTGCGACGATTCTTCGAGCGCGCCGACGGCCCGCTGTCGATCGACGACGTGCAGCTCGGTGTCGTCGAAGTCGCGCGGCGGACCCGGCCCGGTGGCACGCCGGTGCTGCTCACGCGCAAGACCGAACTGCACGGCCGCACGCCGAATCAGATCGGCTATCTGCAACAGATCCAGGAGCACGACGTCACCTTCGGCATCGGCCCGGCGGGCACCGGCAAGACCTATCTGGCGGTTGCCAGCGCCGTCGATGCTTTCGAGCGCGACCAGGTCCAGCGCATCGTGCTCACGCGCCCGGCCGTCGAGGCCGGCGAGCGCCTCGGCTTCCTGCCCGGTGATCTGGCGCAGAAGGTCGATCCCTATCTGCGCCCGCTTTACGACGCCCTGTACGACCTCATGGGTTTCGACAAGGTCACGCGCATGTTCGAGAAGCATGCCATCGAGATCGCGCCGCTGGCCTACATGCGCGGGCGCACGCTGAATCACGCCTTCATCATTCTCGACGAGGCGCAGAACACCACACCCGAACAGATGAAGATGTTCCTGACCCGCATCGGCATCGGCGCCAAGGCGGTGGTCACGGGCGACGTGACGCAGATCGATCTGCCCAAGGGCCAGCGTTCCGGGCTGATCGAGGCGCAGCGCATCCTTGGCGGTGTGCGTGGTCTGGCCTTTACCCTGTTCGAGGCGGCCGACGTCGTCCGCCACCCGTTGGTGGCCCGCATCGTCGACGCCTATGCCGTCGATGCCGCGAAAACCGCTTCCTGAACTGCTGCTGTCCGTGCAGTATCCGGGCGGACGGGTCGATGCGCCGTCGCGCAGCGACATCCGCCGCTGGGTGCGCGCGAGTTGCGCGTTGCCGGCGGAAGTTGCCATCCGCTTTGTCGACGCGGCCGAGGGCCGCATCCTCAACCGCGACTACCGTCATCGCGATTACGCCACCAACGTGCTGTCCTTTGCCTACGCCGCCGGCGAACGCATCGTCGGCGATCTGGTGGTGTGCACGCCGGTGGTGCATGACGAGGCGGCAGCGCAAGGCAAGGCGGCGGCCGATCACTTCGCGCACCTGATCGTGCATGGTATGCTGCACTTGCAAGGGTATGAGCACGAAACCAACCGCCGTGATGCATTGCACATGGAACGCCGCGAACGCGAGATTCTCGCCGTGCTCGGCATCGGTGACCCTTACGCCTGAGAACCACCGCGCCTGAACGGCCGCCCCCCATGGAACCTCCCAGTCGACGCGGCATCCTGGAACGCCTGAGTCACCTGCTGCTGCGCCAGCCCGAGGATCGCGAACAGCTCCTCGAGCTGCTGCACAACGCCTTCGAGCGCCAGCTGATGGACGCCGATGCGCTGTCCATCATCGAAGGCGCGCTCGGCGTCGCCGACCTCGCCGTACGCGACATCATGGTGCCGCGTGCCCAGATGGACGTCATCGACATCGACGCGCCGATCGACGCCATCGTGCGTCAGGTGATCGCCGCCGCGCACTCCCGTTTTCCGGTCGTCGGCCACGGCAAGGATGATGTCATTGGCATCCTGCTGGCCAAGGAACTGCTGCGTCATTTTGCCGGTGACGACGATTTCGACCTGCGCGACAGCCTGCGGCCCGCCGTCTTCGTGCCCGAAGCCAAGCGCCTGAACGTGCTGCTGCGCGAATTCCGTGCCTCGCGCAACCACATGGCGATCGTGGTGGACGAATACGGCGGCGTCGCCGGACTGGTGACCATCGAGGACGTGCTGGAACAGATCGTCGGCGACATCGAGGACGAATACGATTTCGACGAAGCCGAGGACAACATCGTCGCCGACAACACCGGGCGCTGCCGCGTCAAGGCCGTCACGGAGCTCGAGGACATCAACGCGCATTTCGGTACGGCGTTCGAAGACGACCGCTGCGATACGTTTGGCGGTCTGGTCATGGACCATCTCGGGCGGCTGCCCAAGCGCGGCGAAGTGATGGTCATCGACGGCCTGCGCGTGCAGGTGTTGCGCGCCGACAGCCGCCGGGTGCATACGCTGCTGGTGAGCCGCATCGAAGCCGCGGCGCAGACACCCGTTACGCCTGACGAATGAAGCAAGGCGACCTGCCGGCCGCCTTTGTCGCCGGCGGCGCGGCCGTACTCGGCTATGCCCCGTTTTCGCTGCCGGTCGCGTTTGCACCTGCGTCGCTGTTCGCCTTGGCAGTGCTCGTCTGGCTGCTGCGCAGGGCGCAATCCGTGCGGCTGGCGGCGCTGCTCGGTGGTCTGTGGGGGCTGGGCTTCTTCCTCGCCGGCGTGTCGTGGGTCTATGTCAGCATGGCGCGCTTCTCCGGACTACCCGCTTGGGCGGCGGCACTGGCAACCCTCGCCTTTTGCGCGTGGCTCGCCGTCTTTCCGGCACTGGCCAGCGCGGCATGGGCTCGATTGCGCGGGTCGCGGCCGGGGATGTCGGCACTCACCTTTGCTGCTTGCTGGACGCTCGCCGAGTGGTTGCGCGGCACCCTGCTGACCGGCTTTCCATGGCTGGCCGCGGGCTATGCCCATACGCCGCCGAGTCCGCTGGCCGGCTTTGCGCCGGTCGCGGGGGTCTATGGTGTCGGCTTCGCCGCCGCGTTGACGGCGGCGCTGCTCGCCCGCCTTGCAGACGCTGGTGCACGCGGACGGGCGCTGGCAGGCATCGCGGCCATCGCCACCGCGGGTGCCCTGCTCATGCACATGCCATGGACGGCACCGAACGGCCCGCCGATCCGCGTTGCACTGCTGCAAGGCGATGTGGCGCAGGATGTGAAATGGGACCCGGCCCGCCTGCAGGTTTCCTTCGACCGCTATGCCGCGCTCGCCGCTGCACCGGGCGAAGCCGGCGCGCCACCGCCCGAACTGCTGGTGCTGCCGGAGACCGCGCTGCCGCTGATGTTCGACGCCGTGCCGCGCAGCTATCTCGCCGGGCTTGCCGGTCAGGGCGCATTGCTCATCGGCACCGCAGTGCGCGTGGACGACGGCGGCTATGTCAATGGCGCCGTGGCCGTATCCGGCGACCGGCCGCCGCAGGTGTATGCCAAACGGCATCTGGTGCCCTTCGGTGAATATCCGCCGCCGGGGTTCCGCTGGTTTTTCGAGGCGCTGCGCATCCCGATGTCGGAATTCACCGCCGGAGCGCCGCAGCAGCCGCCCCTCGCGTTGGCCGGTCAGCGCATCGCGCCGAACATCTGCTATGAAGATCTGTTCGGTGAAGAACTGTTAGGTGCTCTGCCTCAAGCCACGCTGCTGGTGAATCTGTCCAACACCGCGTGGTTTGGCGATTCGCTGGCTCAGCCGCAGCACCTGCAGATCGCGCGCATGCGGGCCATGGAAACCGGCCGCGACATGCTGCGCGCCACCAACAGCGGCATCACGGCGCTGGTGCGGCCGGACGGCAGCGTCGCAGCGCAACTGCCGCCCTTCCGTGCAGCGCGGCTGGACGTACCGGCGCAGGGACGCACGGGACTCACGCCCTACGCCAAGTGGGGCAATGCACTGATCCTCGGCATCGTCGCGCTGCTGCTGGCGGCAAGCGCCGTCCCACCACGACTGTAGTTTCAGGTCGGCGACGCGGCGACGAAGGCTTCGAACTGTTCCAGCGGCAGCGGGCGGCTGACCAGATACCCCTGGATCAGCTCGCAGCCATGCGCCTTGGACAGGACGTAGCGCTGGGCGGCCGTTTCGACACCCTCGGCCACCAACTCCATGTTCAGACTGTGGCCCAGTGCAATGGTGGCCGCGCAAATGGCAACGGCATTTTCGTCGTCCTCGATGCGGGAGACGAACGAACGGTCGATCTTCAACTGATCGACCGGCAATTGGCTCAGATACGCCAACGACGAATAGCCGGTGCCGAAGTCGTCGAGCGCGAAGGCAACGCCCAGCGCCCGCAACGCATGCATCTTCTGGATGACTTCATCGACGTTGTCGACCAACAGGCTCTCCGTGAGTTCGAGCTTGAGCCGTCGCGGGTCGGCGCCGGTTGCCTGCAGCGTCGCGATGACGCCATCGAGAAAATCGCGATCATGGAACTGCCGCGCGCTGACATTGACGGCCAGCACGACCTTCCCCAACCGCGGATGGTCGGCCCATGCCGCCAGCTGCATGCAGGCAGCCTCAAGCACCCAGAAGCCGAGCGGGACGATCAAGCCCGTGGCCTCCGCGACCGGGATGAACTCGCCGGGCGACACCATGCCGCGCTGCGGATCCTGCCAGCGCACCAGTGCCTCCGCGCCGCGGACGCGGTCGAGCGCATCGACCTGCGGCTGGAAATGCAGCAGAAATTCGCGTGCCTCGAGCGCCCGCCGCAGGCGCGCCTCGACTTCGCTGCGCTGCTCGGCCGTCTTCTGCATCCCCGGGTCGAAAAAGCGCAAGGTGTTGCGACCATCCGCCTTGCCCTGGTACATCGCCAGGTCGGCCTGCTTGAGCCACTCTTCCGGCGCCGTGTCGAGTCCGTGAAACAGCGCGGCGCCGATGCTCGGCGTGCAATGCCGGACGACATCGCCCAGCGGGTACGGCTGGTTGATCGCACGCAGGATCTTTTCGCCGACATAGCGCGCCCGCACCACCGCTTCGCCTTCATCGCCGCCGAGGTCTTCGAAGACGACGACGAACTCGTCGCCACCCAGGCGCGCCACCGTGTCGCGGGCGCGCACGCAGTCGCTCAGCCTGCCCGCCACCAGTCGCAGCAAGTCGTCGCCCTTGGCATGTCCGAGCGTATCGTTGATCTTCTTGAAGTCGTCCAGATCGATCAGCAGCACACCGCCCCAGCCACCATCGCGTCGCCGCGCCTCACCGGCCTGATGCAGGCGGTCGAGCAACAGCGTGCGGTTGGGCAGACCGGTGAGCTGGTCGCGGAAGGCCAGGGTTTCGTTCGTGCGGATCATGCGTGCCAGATAAAAGCCAAAGCCGAGCGACAGCACGAGGTAGCCCGCGGCCATGGCCATTGTCGTCATGACTTCCTGGTGCCAGGGTGTCAGATAGTCCCGGGAAGAAACGCCGACGCCGAAGCGCAGGGGCGCATTGCGCGAGCGGCGGATGGTGATCGCGTGTGGTGTTGCGGACGAATCGAGCGGTCCGAAGAATGTTGCGGCATGCGCCTTCGACTCGATCTGGTTGCGCGCCTCGACCGATGCGGACGCCATGTCCCAGCCGCCGAGCACTTCCGTCTTGCCCAGGTTGCGCGTGATCGGCGCCAACTCCGGATCGAGCAGAAAGGTCGAACCATGTACACCCGGATTGAACTGTGCCAGCAGCCGATTGATCTGGCTGACGGGAAGGCTTGCGAAGACGACGCCGGCAAAACTGCCATCGCCGGCATCGAACCGGTGCGCAAAGGTCATTACCTGATGCGCGTCGATCTGGCGCATGGTGGGTCGCGTCACGAACATTTCGCCCACGCCGGCATTGCGCAGGCCGACGAAGAAATCACGGTCCGCGACCGACTCGCGCGTACCGGCGCCGACGCCCTGCCCGAAGACCAGCACGCCCTTGTCGTTGGTGATGTGGATCGCCTCCAGCAGGGGCATGCGCTCATGATGGCGCGGCAACAGGTCTTCAACGAGCGTGCGGTCAATGCCACGGCCATCCAGCTGCCGCTCCATGTCGTCCACAATGGCGCGCAACGAAAGGTCGATGCGATCCACGAGTGCCGTAAAGGTGAGATCGACGCCGGCGGCGATGTTCTGCGACAAGGTCGCCGCCCGCTGTTCATACTGCTTGCGGCTCTGCCATACCGATTGCGCGGCCAACGCAAAGACGGCGAGATTCGAGGCGACCAACGCCAGGCGCAATGCCACGATCGGCACGCGGTAGCGCGCGGCGAGGCGGCTCAGCAGGCCGTGGCCCGTTCCTCTGTGCTCCCCAGCCAATTCTCCATTCGACCGCAAGACATGCCCTCCCGTGGCCGGGCGATCATACGCCGTGCCGCCACGACTGTAGTTTGGTCGAGCGGCTAGAATGCCCGGTCGCGCCGACCAGTGGCGAACTCCACCGCATCGTCATGCCTTCAACCGCCAAACCCTCCTTCCAGGACGTCATCCTGCGCCTGCAGACCTTCTGGGCCGACAAGGGCTGCGTGCTGCTGCAGCCCTACGACATCGAAGTCGGCGCCGGCACCTTTCACACTGCGACTTTCCTGCGCGCCATCGGGCCCGAGCCGTGGAAGGCCGCCTACGTGCAACCCAGCCGCCGGCCCAAGGACGGCCGCTACGGCGAGAACCCGAACCGGCTGCAGCACTACTATCAGTTCCAGGTGGTATTGAAGCCTTCGCCGCCGGACATCCAGGAGCTCTACCTCGACAGCCTGCGCAGCCTGGGCATCGATACCGGCGCCCACGACATCCGCTTCGTCGAGGACGACTGGGAATCGCCCACCCTCGGCGCCTGGGGCCTGGGCTGGGAAGTCTGGCTCGACGGCATGGAGGTCACGCAGTTCACGTACTTCCAGGAAGTCGGGTCGCTGGTCTGCCGTCCGGTGCTCGGCGAGATCACCTACGGCATCGAGCGCCTGGCCATGTATCTGCAGGGCGTCGAAAACGTCTTCGATCTCGTCTGGGCGCCCGGCGTCACCTACGGCGACGTCTATCACCAGAACGAAGTCGAGCAATCGAAGTACAACTTCGAGCACGCCGATGTCGCGTGGCTGTTCGCCCAGTTCGCCAAGTTCGAGTCCGAAGCGCAGCGCCTGATGGATCTGGCGCTGCCGCTGCCTGCCTACGAGATGGTCATGAAAGCCTCGCACAGCTTCAATCTGCTCGACGCCCGCGGTGCCATTTCGGTCACCGAGCGCGCCGCCTACATCGGCCGCGTGCGGGCGCTCGCCCGCGCCGTCGCCCAGGCGTACTACGCCTCGCGCGAGGCGCTCGGCTTCCCGATGGCGAAGGGGGAAGGCGCATGAACGCCACCTTGCTCATCGAACTGCGCACCGAGGAACTGCCGCCCAAATCGCTGATGCGGCTGGGCACCAGCTTCCGCGAGGCCATGCACAAATCGCTCGCCGAAGCGGGCTTCATCGACGCCACCAACGAGGGCACATGGTATGCGACGCCGCGACGCCTTGCCGTGCGCTTTGCCGACTGCCGCGCCACGCAGCCCGATCGCGTCGTCGAGCGCAAAGGCCCGGCGGTGGCCAGCGGCATCGACGCTGCCGGCAATCCGACCAAGGCGCTGGAAGGATTCCTGCGCTCGGCCGGCGTCGCCTTCGCCGCGCTCGAACGCGTGCACGACGGCAAGGCCGAGTATTTCGTTGCCCGCCAGCACAAATCCGGCGAACCGCTGGCGGCCCAACTGGCCGGCTTCGTCGAGGCGGCATTGAAGAAGCTGCCCGTCGCCAAGCTGATGCGCTGGGGCGATGGCGACGCGCAGTTCGTGCGCCCCGTCCATGGCCTCGTCATGCTGCATGGCGCCGATGCCGTTCCCGGCATCGTGCTCGGCATCGCTGCCGGCCGCACCACGCGCGGCCACCGCTTCATGAGCGCGGGCGACATCGTCATCGCCAGTGCGGATGCCTACGCCGACACGCTGCTCGCCGAAGGCCGCGTGGTCGCCGGCTTCGAGGCCCGCCGGCGCATGATCCGCCAGCAGCTCGATGCGGCCGCCGCATCGCTCGGCCTGGCCTGGCTGGAAGACGACGCCCTGCTCGACGAAGTGACGGCACTGGTCGAGCATCCGTCGGTGTATGCCGCGCAGTTCGACGCGGCCTTCCTCGCCGTGCCGCCCGAGTGCCTCATCCTGACGATGAAGGCCAACCAGAAGTATTTCCCGTTGATGGACGGCGGCAAGCTCTCCAACCGTTTCCTCGTCGTGTCGAACATGCAGGTCGCCGACCCGACCAATATCGTCGATGGCAATGCCCGCGTGGTGCGACCGCGTCTGGCCGATGCCAAGTTCTTCTACGAAACCGACAAGAAGACGCCGCTCGCGGCACGGGTCGAGAAGCTGGCGCGCGTGGTCTATCACAACCAGCTCGGCACGCAGGGCGAGCGCGTGCAGCGGCTGATGAAGCTTGCCGGCAGCATCGCGCGCTCGCTCGGCGCCGATGCAGCGCATGCCGCGCGCGCGGCATTGCTCGCCAAGGCGGACCTGGTCTCCGACATGGTCGGCGAATTCCCCGAACTGCAGGGCATCATGGGCCGCTACTACGCCCTTGCCGACGAGGAGCCTGCCGATGTGGCCGAAGCCATCGCCGCGCACTACCACCCGCGCGGCGCCGGCGATTCGCTGCCGCTGGGCAATGTCGCCTGCGCCGTGGCGCTGGCCGACCGGCTCGATGCGCTGGCCGGCTTCTTCGGCATCGGCCAGATACCGACCGGCGACAAGGATCCGTTCGCGCTGCGCCGTGCCGCACTGGGCGTGCTGCGCATCCTCATGGAGACGCCGTTGCCGCTCGACCTCGCAACGCTCGTCGACGACGCCGCCGCCGGTTTCGCCGCCGGCACCGTCGGCAACCCGGCCAAGGCCGCCTGCGGCGAATTTCTGCGCGAGCGCTTGCGCCACCTGCTGCGCGAGCAGGGCCATGACGCGGCGCACATCGATGCCGTGCTGGCGCTCTCGCCGACACGCATCGACCGTGTGCCGGCGCAGCTCGCCGCCGTGCGCGCCTTCGCCGCGCTGCCCGAGGCTGCGGCGCTGGCCGCCGCCAACAAGCGCATCGTCAACATCCTCCGGAAGTCCGCCGCCGCCGGCGCCGACGTCGACACCCTGCTGCTCGCCGACGGCCCCGAGCGCGCGCTGTTCCATGCCCTGACCGACCTGGCACCGGACATCGAATCGCGTCTCGCTGCCGAGGATTACGAAGGCGCGCTGCGGCTGCTGGCCGGCCTGCGCACCGCCGTCGATGCCTTTTTCGATGGCGTCATGGTGAACACTGAGGAGCCGCTCCTGCGCGCCAACCGCCTCGCGCTGCTCTCGCGCCTGGCGGCCCTGATGAACCGGGTCGCCGACATTTCGCGCCTGTAGCATTCGCGCTAGGCCGGAAAAGCGGCGCAGATTGTGCCATTGCCGCCCGCGCGGCACAGGCACAATCCCGCTGTCCACGCCCCTACCCGCACCCCCGTGAAGCTCGTCATCCTCGATCGCGACGGCGTCATCAACCACGATTCCGACCACTACATCAAGTCGCCGGAGGAATGGGTGCCGATACCCGGCAGCCTCGAGGCCATCGCCCGGCTGTGCCGCGATGGCTGGCATGTCGTGGTGGCGACCAATCAATCCGGGCTCGGCCGCGGCCTGTTCGACATGGACACGCTGAACGCCATCCACGAGAAGATGACGCGCGCCGTCGCCCATGTCGGCGGGCGCATCGACGCCATCTTCTTCTGCCCGCATTCCGCGACGGATGGTTGCGATTGCCGCAAGCCGGCCACCGGGCTGTTCCGCGAGATCGCCGCCCGCTTCAACGCCGACATGGCGCAGACACCCGCCATCGGCGACAGCCTGCGCGACATCCAGGCCGCGAGGGCGGTCGGCGCCCGTCCGCTGCTGGTGCTCACCGGCAAGGGCAAGAAGACCGCGAAGGACCCGCTGCTGCCCGCCGACGTGCCGCACTGTGCCGATCTGGCTGCCGCCGTCGACCTGATCCTCGAGGACGGCCGGAAGTGAGCGCCAGCCGCCGGGCCGCCCCAAGGCGGGCGCCGCCAACCGCACGGAGGCGCAACGCGGCGCCAGCCGCCGGGCCGCCCCACGGCGGGCGCCGCCAACGACACGGAGCCGCAACGCGGCGAACCGTCGTCACCCCCACCCGTGGGGCGGGGGGCGGGGGGTGGGCGCATGAGCCACATCCGCTCGCTACTGTATTTCGCCATCCTCACGGTCGTCACACCACCGTGGGCGGCGCTCATGATCCTCGCGTTCTGGCTGCCCCATCGCGGCCGACGCTGGATGGCCAAGCCGTGGGTCAAGTTCAACAACTGGCTGATCTGGCATCTGCTCGGCATCACCTATGAAGTACGCGGCGCCGAGCGCATCCCGCGCGAGGCGAGCGTCATCCTGTGCAAACACCAGTCGGCGTGGGAAACCTTCATCCTCCAGGACGTGTTCCGCGACACGGTGTACGTATGGAAGAAGGAGCTCAAGCGGATTCCATTCTTCGGCTGGGCGCTGGCCGTCACGCCGATGATCTCCATCGACCGCAGCGCCGGCATGGATGCGCTGCGCCAGCTCACCGATCAGGGCGGCGAGCGCCTGCGGCAGGACTACAACGTCATCATCTTTCCCGAAGGCACGCGCGCGCCGCCGGGCTACAAGCGCCGCTACAAGTCGGGCGGCGCACACCTGGCAATCAGCGCCGGCGCGCCCGTGGTCCCCGTCGCGCTCAATTCCGGCGAAGTCTGGGGCAAGAACGCCTTCGTCAAATCCGCCGGCCGCGTCGTCGTCAGCATCGGCCCGCCAATTGCGACCGTCGGGCGCGACGCCGACGCCGTGACGGCCGAGGCCGAAGCCTGGATCGAAGCCGAAATGCGCCGCATCAGCCCGCAACTCTACAACCCCGATGTCCCGACGCCCATCGCAACTCGCGCTCGGACTTGATCCGGGCGCCAAACTCCAGTCGTGGCAGGACGGCGCACCGCTGCCGTGCCTTGGCCGCACGCTGGTGCTGCGTCTGACCGGCATGGCCGCCGAGGCCGTGCGCATCGACGACGAACTGCATCTGCCGCTGCCCCCCGCAGCCGGCGAGCGGCAGGTCCGCGACGCCGGCGAAGCCTGGTTGCGCCGCGAAGCCTGGACGCTGTTCGCGCAGACGATCATGCGCCTCTCGGCGGCGGCGGCGCGCCCCGCACCGGCACTGCGGCTCTCGTTCGCGCGGCGCGGGCATTGGACGACCAGCACCGACGATGGCGCGCTGCAATGCAACTGGCGGCTCGTCGAACAGCCGCCGGACGTCATCGAGCAGGTGATCTCGCGCGCCTTGCGCAGCCATTGGGCGCGGCCGGTTTTCGCAGCCGCGCCGGACCTCTTCGCAATCCAGTAATCGTGTCGCTGGCCGAGCAGTTGAGCCTGTTCCGACGGGTGCTTGGGCCGCCCGCCGGCGAGTCGCGCCCGACGCAAAGCGTGCAGCACATCGCGCTGGGCAACCACATCCTCGCCTATCGGCTGCGTCGCGCCGCGCGGCGGCGGCTGACCATGACCATCGATGCCCACGGCCTGCGCGTCGGCGCCGCGCTCGGGCTGCCGCTCGCCGAGATCGAGGGCTTCATCCGCCAGCATGCCGAATGGGTGCTCGACAAACTGGCGGCGCAGGCCGCGCGTCCGGCGCCGCCGCGCATCGACATCGCCGACGGCGCGCGCCTGCCGCTGTTCGGCGGTGAATGCCAGGTCCGCGTGCTGCCCGGGCACAACCGCCTGCGCTGGATCGGCGACACGCTGCTGCTCGAATCGCGCGCCGGCGCCTCGCTCGCCGCGCTGGCCCGCCGAGGCCTGCAACAGCGCGCGCTCGCCCATTTCACGGCCCGACGCGACCATTACGCGCCCCTGCTTGAGGTTGCGGCACCGCCGCTGGCGCTGTCCAACGCCGGCACGCGCTGGGGCAGTTGCAGCCTGCAAAGCGGCATCCGCGTGCATTGGCGGCTGATCCACCTGCCGGCGCATCTGGGCGATTACGTGATGGTGCATGAGCTGGCCCATCTGCACGAGATGAACCACAGCCGCCGCTATTGGCGTGTCGTCGAACGCGCGTTCCCGGATTGGCGCAGCGCGCGCGACGAACTGCGCGCGGCGGCAGCGATGCTGCCGGTCATTTGACACTGCGGCGCGGGTCCCGGCGTCGACCGCCGTGTCGCCACCACTGTAGTTTGGGCCGCGGCTATGCGCGCTCGATCAGCTCGATCTTGTAGCCGTCCGGGTCCTCGACGAAGGCGATCACCGTATTGCCGTGCTTCATCGGCCCGGCCTCGCGCACGACCTTGCCGCCGCGCGCCCTGATCGCCGCGCAGGCCGCCGCGGCATCGGGCACGGCCAGCGCGATATGGCCGAAGGCGGTGCCCAGCTCGTATTGCGCCACGCCCCAGTTGTGCGTCAGCTCGATCACCGCTGCGTCGGCTTCGTCGCCGTAGCCGACGAAGGCCAGCGTGAACTTGCCGTCCGGATAGTCCTTGCGGCGCAGCAGCCGCATCCCCAGCACTTCGGTGTAAAAGGCCAGCGAACGGTCGAGGTCGCCGACGCGCAGCATGGTGTGCAGGATTCGCATGGGATTCTCCGGTGGTCAGGCTGGCGGTGGCGGCTTGCCGCCGACCAGCGCGCGCAGGCCGGCGAAGGGCTTGGCCGGCGGCGGTTCGGCAGGCGGCGGTGCGCCGGATTCGAGTCGCGCGACGGTGGCCTTGAGCGCGGCGACTTCGGCATCGAGCTTGTCGGCGCGCTTGGCCAGGCGCGTGCGCTCCCACTGGTTGCGCAGCGTCGCCGGCGTCGAGATCAGTCCCATCAGCAGCGCGCCGGCCACGACGGCCAGCAAGAGCACGATGGCCAGCGAACTCTCGAACTCCCAGGCCAGGAAGCTGACGGAAACCACCGCCGTGTTCTGCAACGCGAAGAGCACCGCGACGGCGGCGAAGAGCAAGGCGGCGATGGTGAAGAGTTGCATGTCAGTGGCGCCCGGCCGTCCGCAGCCACTGACGCGCCCCCTCGGGGGGCAGCGAGCAAGGCGAGCGTGGGGGCATTTTCATTTCAGTCCGGTACGGGCATCGCGCGCTGCGCCGGCACCGCCAGCCACCCGCGCATGACGCGGTAGAGAATCCATGTGCTGAGCACGGCGACGATGATCAGCGCCAACGGGATGCCGATCAGCGTCAGCGTCAGCACGATCGCGGCCAGCGACCACGCCACGGCAAACCAGAACGTGCGCAGTTGCCAGCGCCAGTGCGATTCGAGCCAGGTGCCGCGCACCGAACCGCGCGTGAGGAAGTTGATGATGATGGCGATGATCGACGGCCAGCCGGTGAGGAAGCTGCCGATGATGCTCGCCGAGGTCAGCAGCCCGCCGATCGCCGAAAAGGCATGCAGCGCGTACATCACCTGGCACCACGCCCGCATGCCGCTGTCGTTCTCGGGGCGGATCACGCCGCCATTGTCGTTGAAGTCCGTCATAGTCCCAGCTCGCTCCAGATTGAATCGATGCGCGCCTTGACGGCGGCGTCCATCGCGATCGGCCGCCCCCATTCGCGGGCGGTTTCGCCCGGCCACTTGTTCGTCGCGTCGATGCCCATCTTGCTGCCCAGGCCGGCGACCGGCGAGGCGAAGTCGAGGTAGTCGATCGGCGTGTTCTCGACGATCAGCGTGTCGCGCCGCGCATCGACGCGCGTGGTCATCGCCCAGATGACTTCGGGCCACGAGCGCACGTCGACGTCCTCGTCGGTAACGACGATGAACTTGGTGTACATGAACTGGCGCAGGAAGCTCCAGGCGCCGAACATCACCCGCTTGGCATGCCCCGGATACTGCTTCTTCATGCTCACGATCGCCATGCGGTACGAGCAGCCCTCGGGCGGCAGGTAGAAATCGACGATCTCGGGAAACTGCTTTTGCAGCAGCGGCACGAACACCTCGTTGAGCGCCACGCCGAGCATCGCCGGCTCGTCCGGCGGCTTGCCGGTGTAGGTGCTGTGGTAGATCGGCTCGCGGCGCATCGTCATGCGCTCGACGGTGAACACCGGAAACTCGGCCTGCTCGTTGTAATAGCCGGTGTGGTCGCCATACGGGCCTTCGAGGGCCGTTTCGCCCGCATGGATGACGCCTTCGAGGACGATCTCGGCGCGCGCCGGCACCTGCAGGTCGTTGCCGACGCACTTCACCAGCTCGGTGCGGCTGCCGCGCAGCAGCCCGGCGAACTGGTATTCCGACAGCGTATCGGGCACCGGCGTGACGGCGCCGAGGATGGTCGCCGGATCGCAGCCGAGCACCACCGACACCGGGAACGGCTCGCCGGGGTGCGCCTGGCCGTGGTCGCGGAAATCCAGCGCGCCACCGCGATGCGCCAGCCAGCGCATGATCAGCTTGTTGCGGCCGATCACCTGCTGGCGGTAGATGCCGAGGTTTTGCCGCTGCTTGCGCGGCCCGCGCGTCACTGTCAGGCCCCAGGTGATCAGCGGCGCGACATCGCCCGGCCAGCAGGTCTGCACCGGCAGGCGCGCGAGGTCGACGTCCTTGCCGTCGACCACCGTCTCCTGGCAAGGCGCCGACGACACCACCTTCGGCGCCATCGCCAGCAACTGCTTGAGCAGCGGCAGCTTCTCCCACGCGTCGCGCAGCCCCTTGGGCGGCTCGGGCTCCTTGAGCGCCGCCAGCGTGCGGCCGACCTCGCGCAACTGCGCCTTCCAGTCGCCGTCCTGTCCCATGCCCAGGGCGACACGCCGCGGCGTACCGAAGAGGTTGGCCAGCACCGGCATCGCGCCACCTGCCGGCCGCTCGAACAGCAGCGCCGGTCCGCCGGCACGCAGTACGCGATCGGCGATCTCGGTCATCTCGAGTCGCGGCGACACGCTCGTGGCGATGCGCTTGAGCTCGCCCATGGTCTCGAGGCGGGCGATGAAGTCGCGCAAGTCGTGGTAGTTCATCGGGTCAGTGTAGCCCAGTGCCGCCGGCGCTCAGGGCGGGCTGCCAAGCGCCTGCCGCGCGCGCGCCTTGGCCGCGACGTAGTCGGCCAGCGGCACATGCAGCAGGTCGGCGATCTTGCGCATCAGGTGGTTTTCGTGCGCCGACAGCTCGCCATCGGCATACGCCACCTGCCACATCAGCTCGATGATCTGCGCGCGTCGCGGCAGATCGAAACGGCGCATCAGCAGCGACGTGAAGCGGTGGTAGTCGTAGGCATCGGCCGCGGCCTCTTCGCCCAGCGCGACCAGACGCGCGGTTTCCGTCGCGTCGAGCCCGAAGCGCTGGCGCAGGACATCGAGCACGTGCGCACGTTCGACCGCCGAAACCTGCGCATCCGCCCGCATCGTCTCGACCAGCAGCACGGCCGTGGCCAGGCGCAGGGCGTGCTCGTCGTCGCCACCCGGCGGCGCGGCAATGGTGTCGAACAACTGCTTGAAGGCGGCAAACATGGCGGCAGTTTACCGGCGGGTTTGTAGAATCGGCCGACATTCGATGGAGCCACCATGAAAGCCTTCCAGGATCACTATCCCGACGCCCTTGCCCATTGCTACGGCTGCGGCCGCAACAACGCCGCCGGCCACCGCATCCGCACCTTCTGGGACGGCGACGAAAGCGTCACGCGCTACACGCCGCGCCCCGAGCACACGGCAATCCCCGGTTACGTCTATGGCGGCCTGCTCGCCTCGCTGATCGACTGCCACAGCACCGGCACGGCAGCCGCGGCGATGTACCGCCACGAAGGGCGGGCAATGGACACGCTGCCGGCCTTCCGCTTCGTGACCGGCTCCTTGCACGTCGATTACCTGAAGCCGACGCCGCTGGGGCCGGAACTGGAGATTCGCGGCCGCGTGCGCGAGATCAAGGGCCGCAAGGTGATCGTGGAATCGACGCTGTATGCCGACGGCGTCGCCACCGCGCGCGGCGAGGTCGTCGCCGTGCAGATGCCGGAGGGTTTCGGCGGCTGAGCTGGAACTACAGTGGTGGCGGGACGGCGATATCGCGCGTCTCGCCATGCTTCATCAACCAGATGCGCGACGCATCCACCCCCTGCGCCGCGCAGGCGGCGGCCAGGTCGGCGGGCGGTTCGTCGAAGGCTTCCTGCGTCAGCTCGAACGTTCCCCAGTGGACACCCATTGCGTGGCGCGCGCCGACATCGCGGAATATCTGCACGGCCTCCATCGGGTTGATGTGCATCGGCCCCATGAAATCGCGCGGCAGGTAGGCGCCGATCGGCAAGGCGACGAAATCCATCGTGCCGATGCGGCGCGCGATGTCGGCGAAATCGCGCGAGTAGCCGGTATCGCCGGGGAAGAACCAGCGCCACGGCACGGCCCCGTCGGGCCGCCATTCGACGGCGTAGCCGCCCCACAGCGAGCGGTTGGTGTCGAGGGGCGTACGTCGGCTCCAATGCTGCGCCGGGGTGAAATGGAAGGCCAGCGGCCCGGCGTCGATGCGTTGCCACCAGTTCAGCTCGGTCACGTTCCCGATGCCGTGCGCATCGAACCACGCCTTGATCCCCAGCGGCACCAGATAACGTGGCCGCTGGCCGGCCGCCGCCAGGCGCATCACCGTGTCGTAGTCGAGATGGTCGTAGTGGTTGTGCGAGATCAGCACCCAGTCGATCGGCGGCAGTTGCTCGACGGCGAGCGGCGCCGGCACGCGGCGCGGCGCGCCCATGCGCCCGCGCGGCCCGGCGAAACCGGAGAGCACCGGATCGGTCAGGATGTTCGCGCCCGCGACCTGCAGCAGCACCGCCACATGGCCGAGCCACGTGACGCGGGGCGATTGGCTGCGCCGGTGGATGCGCGCCAGATCGACCGGCAGCGACCACGCCTGCGCGAACGCCGCGTAGCCGCCGGCCGGTGCACGCCGCGGGCGGAAATCGCCGCGCACGCCACGCCAGACCATTTCGTACCACGGGAAGTCGCCGATCACCGCACTGGCGTCGGTATTGAGATAGCGCCCCTTGCGCATGCGTGCGCCGCTCGTCATGGCCAACCGCTTCGATCCGTGATAATCCGCGCATGATCGCATTCCTGCGCTGCCTTGCCGCGCTCGTCCTGTGCCATGCCGGCGCCGCGCTGGCTGCCGGCACTTTGATCGTCACCGAACCGCTCGCCTCGCCCGAGCTTGGCAATGCGCGCGCCTTGCGCATCTGGCTGCCGCCGAGCTACGCGACCGCCCCCGGCCGCCGTTACCCGGTGCTCTATCTCCACGATGGGCAAAATGTCTTCGAGGGTCGGACGTCGTTTTCCGGCGTGTCGTGGGGCGTCAGCGAGACCGCCACGCGATTGATCGAAGCCGGCGAGATCGAGGAGTTCATTGCCGTCGGCATCGACAACACCGGGAACCGCGTGGCCGAGTACACACCGTGCTGCGACGCGAATTTTGCGCCCGGCCGGCTGGACCGCTACGGCCGGTTCTTCATGCAGTCGGTCAAGCCATTCATCGACGGGCGTTACCGCACGCGCCGCGGCGCGGCCGATACGGCAATGATGGGATCGTCGGTCGGCGCGCTGGCGGCGCTCGGCATCGGCATGGATTATCCGGATGCGGTCGGCAAGGTCGCCGCGCTATCGACATCGTTCTGGTGGGGTGGCGGCCTTGCCACCCGGCGCCTGGGCGATCCGCGGCAACGCCTGCCCTTGCGGCTCTACATCGATGTCGGCACCATTGACGACGATCTCGACCACACGCAAGCCGCCGTGGCCGCCCTGCGCACGCGTGGCCGCGTGCCCACGACAGCCTTCGCGTTCCATGTCGATGAGGGCGGCACGCACCACGAATCGTCGTGGGCCGCGCGGCTCGACCGGCCGCTGCGCTTCTTCTTCGGTCGCCGTGCGCCTGCCGGCGGACACTGACGCGCTCGGCGTCCCCGCCGACGATCGCGGCGCGGCGCGCGCGCTGTGGCGGCTAGGTGCGCCGATTGCGACGCAGGCCATCGTCTCGTCGCTGCTGGGCTTCCTCGATACCTTGATGGTCAGCGCGCTGGGCGCCGCCGCGCTCGGCGGCGTCGGCCTCGGAGGCCGTTTGCTGTTCGTGCTGACGATGATGCTGGTGGGCATCTCGAGCGGCGTCGGCGTGCTGGTGGCGCAGTTCGCCGGCGCCGGCCGGCGACGGGCGATCCGCGGCCCGGTGACGGCCGCCGCGCTGCTCGGCATCGTCATCACGCTGCCCTTCGCCGCGTTGTGCGCGCTCGCCCCGCACATGCTCGCCGACTGGATGACGCCGGACATGGAGGTTGCGCAACATGCCGCGCGCTTCCTGCAGTGGGGCGCGCTGTACGCGCCGCTCACCGCCGTGGCGCTGGTGCTCGGCGCCACCGTGCGCAGCCTGGGCGATGCCCGCACGCCACTGGTCGCCGGGCTGGTCGCACTGCTTATCAATGCGCTCTTGAATTTCCTTTTCATCAGCGGCCGATTCGGCCTGCCGGCCTACGGTGTTGCTGCGGCGGCGGTAGCAACGACGCTGGCGCGGTTGGTCGAGATCGGCTGGCTGCTGGTCGAACTGCGCCCCGGCGCACTGCGTCCATCGCGACGCCGCGACGCGCGCCTCGTGCTCGGCATCGCGCTGCCGCTGATGGCCAAGGAGATCTTCTGGGCCGGCGGCCTGTTCGCCACGGCGCTGATCGTCAGCCGCATGGGTACCGTGCCGCTGGCGGCTTTCAACCTCGTCGCGCCGATCGAGGGTGTGCTGATGTCGGTGTTCGTCGGTTGCGGCGCCGCCTGCGGCATCCTGCTCGGTCACGCACTCGGACGACGCGCCTTCGACGAAGCCTATGCCGCGGCGCTGCGGTTGCTGCGGCTGGTGCCGCGCTGGGCCTTCGTCACGGGCCTTGTCGTCGCCGTGCTGGCACAAGCCGCCAAGGCGCTGCCGGTTCCCGGTGACTGGCTGCCGGACGAGGTGCTGACACTGGCGCTCGACACGCTGACGGTGTTCTGTCTGACCATCGCGGCGCGCACGCACAACACCATGGTCAGCATCGGCATCCTGCGCAGCGGCAACGACGTGGCGTGGCTGATGGCGGTGGATTTCGCGTCGATGTGGCTGGTGAACATCCCGCTGGTCGCCATCGCCGCGCTGGTGCTGCAATGGCCGCTACCGGCAGTGGTCGGCGTGGCGATGCTCGAGGAAGTGTTCAAGGTCGCGCTGTTCCGCTGGCGCGTGCGCGGCGGCAAGTGGCTGAAGGCGATCTCGCCGGCGGGTTGAGCGGCGAACCCCAAACTACAGTGGTGGCGGTACGGCGCCTGGCGCCCAATCGAGAACAGACCCTAGGGCACGCGCTTGTAGGCGCTGTAGCCGCCGCCCGGACTCAGTTGCGGCGTCAGCACGCGCACGCCGTGCGCCGGCACGGTGACGTCGATGAGGCCGTTGGACATCTTCACGCGCGGCGCGGTGGTCGGCAGCAGGTCGACCAATCCGAACGTGTTCATCAGGTTCGAGTTCGCCGGCATCACGGTTTCGACAATCGCCTGATCGGTCGGGTTCGCCAGCACCAGCACGGTATCGCGGGCGTGGTCGGTATAGCGCTCGAAGGCCAGCAGGCGATCGGCGCTGACGGGGCGATAGTCGCCCACGCGCAGCGCGCGCGACTGCTTGCGCATCGCAACGAGCAGCCGCGTCCAGGCCAGGTGCGGGTTGTCGTCGCGGACGAGATCCCAGCGCATCGGCGCACGCATTTCGGGGTCGTCGCCGCCGGCCATGCCCAGCTCGCTGCCGTAATACAGGTTCGGCGCGCCGGGCAGCGTGAACTGCAGCACCTGCGCCAGCCGCCGCTGCCGCTCGTCGGGCAGCGCGGTGGCCAAGCGCATGGTGTCGTGGTTGTCGAGCATCAGCCAGCTCTTGAGCAGGTTTTCGGTGCCGCTCTCGGCGACCATGCGCTCGATCATGCGCGCCGCATGCGCAACGGGAAGCTGTCCGCGCGCCGTGCGCAGGATGATCTCGCGCAGCGTGAAGTTCATCACGCCATCGACGGCCGGAAACCAGTCACGCGGGTAGTTGGCGATCTCGCCGACCACCAGCGAGCCGGGCTTTTCGGCGTGGGCGGCACGCGTAAGCTCGGTGAGGAACGGGTAGCCGATGTCGACGGCGACATCGAGCCGCCAGCCATCGACGCCGTCGCGCAGCCAGCGGCGGACCACCGAATCGCGTCCGGACCAGGCATGCGCGCGCACGGCAGGATTTTCGAGATTGAGCTCGGGCAGGTTCTCGGCCAGCCACCAGGTGCGCGCACCGCCCGGATACTGCGGCCCGAAGACGAACCAGTCGCGCCACCGGCTCTTCGGGTCACGCTCGGCGTCGCGGAACGCAGGCGCATTGCGGCCCATGTGGTTGAACACGCCGTCGAGGACGATTTTCATGCCGGCCTCATGCACGCGATTGGCCAGCCGGATGGCGTCTTCCCGCGTGCCGAACTCGGGCGAGACGGCGTGATAGTCGAAGGCGTCGTACTTGTGGTTGGTGTAGGCGAGGTGGATCGGGTTGAGGTAGAGCACGTCGGCGCCGATGTCCCGGATGTAGTCGATGCGAGACGCCACGCCGGCGAGGTTGCCGCCCCAGAATTCGATCTCGTGGCTCCACAATTTCGCGCCATCGAGATAGCTGCCGCGAGCGGGCAATTCGTGCCACGCGCGCAACACCTTCGGTGGCGGGTAATGGTGCGCCACGGCCGCCGGATCGGCCGGCGGCACGAAGCGATCCACCAGCACCTGATAGACGATGGCGCCATTGCGCCAGTCGGCCTCGCGACGCGCATAGGTCGACGCGTCGGTCGCGTGCGCGATGGTTGCGGCCAGCAGTGCGCCGCAGACGAAAATTCTGTCGAGCATCATTCGCAGGCTCCTATACCTGTCCGATCCAGTCGTTGTCGTGCTGCTTGAACGCGGCGCGCCAGTGTGCCGTCGTCGCGGCTTCGAGCGGGCCGCGCGCCGCCCAGGCAATGGCATCCGCCCAATGCGCGGGCTTGGCCGTGCCGACGATCAGCGCCGAGACGCCGGGTTGGGCGAGCACGAAGCGCAATGCCAGCTCGCCCCACGGCAGGGCGTCTGACGGAAAGAGTTGCATCACCTGCAGGCGCCGCCAGTAGGGTTCGCAATAGTCGCCCACCGGGTGCTGCGCGAAGCGCCACGGCGCATTGGCCAGCGCACGTTTGGCGATGAAGCCGCGCGTATTGCCGGCCAGCAACTCATCGACGACGCGTTGGTCGAACAGATTCAGCGACGCCATCAGGCCATCGAAACGCGCCGAACGTGCGGCCTGCAGCAAATCGGCGTTCTCGCCCGAATAGGCAATCGCGCGCACTTTGCCGGCAGTCTTGGCGTCGGCCAGTGCCTGCAGGATGTCGTCGCGCGTCGCCACTTCGCCCGGACAGGAATGCAGATGCACGAGATCGATGACATCGGTGTCCAACCGCTGCAAGGCGCGCTCGATGCCGCCGGCGATGCAGGGGCCGGTCCAGTCCTCGGTGCCCGGCACGCCGTAGCCGAGCTTGGTCGACAGCACGAACCGGTTGCGCCGGCCACGCAGCGCACGACCGAGCCGCGCTTCCGACTCGCCGTAGCTCGGCGCCGTGTCGATGAGGTTGACGCCGGCCTCCTGCGCCATGTCGAGCAGCGACGCAGCGATCGCTTCGGGCACGGCGTGGTCGCCCAGTTGTGCGGCGCCGAGACCGAGCACGGAGACCTCGATGCCGGTAAGACCATAGGGGCGGCGGGCGACGGGCTGGTGCAAAATGATTTCCTTTCCGGACCGGGCTCCAAGAGATGATCCATCACCACGGTGCCTGGCGCGCCATGTTATTCGCGCTGGCGATTGCATTGCAGGTTGTTGCGACTGCGAGCGCCGCCGCCGCGACGGACGGCGCGCTGGTCAGGCGTATCGATCCACCCCATTGGTGGGTGGGCATGCATGAGCCGACCGTGCAACTGATGGTGTACGGCGAAGGCATCGCCGCCCACTCGGTGCGCTCGGCCAGTGCTGGCGTGCGCGTAACGCGCATGCAGCGGGTGGCGAGTCCGAACTACCTGTTCGTCGATCTGCACATCGACCGCAAACGCAAGGCCGGTCCTGTCGATCTGGTGTTCACCCGCAAAGGGCGCACCTTCCGCCATCGCTACGCATTGCTCGCCCGCGCGCCCGGCTCGGCGCAGCGGCGCGGCTTCGGCAATACCGATGTCATCCTCAACCTGATGCCTGACCGTTTCGCCAATGGCGACCCGGGCAACGACGACATCGGCGGCTACGCGGACAAGGCCGACCGGCGCAACGGCAACGGCCGCCACGGCGGCGACCTGGCCGGCATCACCGCGCATCTGGACGACATCGCCGCGCTGGGCTACACGGCCATCTGGCCGACGCCGGCGCTGGAGAACGCCCAGCCCAATTACTCCTACCACGGCTATTCGGCGACCGATCACTATCGCGTCGACCCGCGCTTCGGCGGCAATGCCGCGTGGATGGCGTTGGCCGCTGCGGCACGCCAGCGCGGGATATGTCTGGTCCAGGACATCGTGCTCAACCACATCGGCTCCGGCCACTGGTGGCTGCGCGACCTGCCCTCGCCCGACTGGCTGACATTCGATGGCCGCTTCACACCGACCGTGCATGCGCGAACGACGGCGCTCGACCCGTATGCCGCGCAGCTTGACCGCGAAAACTTCACGCGCGGCTGGTTCATCCCGGACATGCCCGATCTCAACCAGAAGAACCCGCTCGTCGCCAATTACCTGATGCAGCACACGCTGTGGTGGATCGAGGCATCCGGCCTGTGCGGGCTGCGTGTCGACACCTGGGGCTACAGCGAGCATGCGTTTCTCGGCCAATGGACGCGTCGCGTGCGCAAGGAATATCCGCGATTGAACATCGTCGCCGAGGAGTGGAGCGAGATGCCGGCCGTCGTGTCGAACTGGCTGCACGACCGGCCGCCGCACGGCACCGGTGTGCCCAGCGCGATGGACTTCCCGCTGCGGCGGGCGTTGATCCGCGGGCTGACCGAACCCGACGCCTACTTCACCGGCCTGCCGGCGCTTTTCGAAGCGATGGCCAATGACACGCTGTATCCGAAACCGCAGAACCTCGTGCTGTTCGAGGGCAACCACGACGTGCCGCGCATCTTCAGTGCGCTCGGCGGCGATCTCGCGCTGTGGAAGATGGCAATGGTCTATCTGGCCACCGCGCATCGCATTCCGCAGTTCTATTACGGCACCGATCTGTTGATGACCAGCCCGACGGAGCGAAATGACCCCGAGTTCCGCCACGACTACCCCGGTGGCTGGCCGGGCGACGCGGTCAACGGCTTTACCGGAGCGGGTCTCACCGATGCGCAACGCGAGGCGCAGGCGTTCCTGCGTCGGCTGCTGCAATGGCGCAAGACGCAACCGGCGATCCACCACGGCCGCTTCCTGCACTACGCGCCGCTGGACAGCACCTACGTCTATTTCCGCAGCCATGGCAAGCAACGCGTGATGGTGGTGTTCAACAAGCGCACCGAGGCGGCACGGCTGGACATCCAGCGTTTTGCCGAGGGCCTGGGCGATGCCCGCAGCGCACGCGACGTGCTGTCGGGCGCGACCTTCGATATTCGCCACGGCGGCATCGAAGTGCCGGCGCGCACGGCGCTGGTGCTGACCCTCGACGATTGACCGCTGGTGCGCCGTCGACAGGTAGACCGCGGCGATGCGAAACGGTCGAATCAGTGTAGTTTTACTACCAAACCCGCACTCAGCCAGAGTGTAGTCATCGCCGACACGAATGCTGCGACGCGTCATCGCCGTGTGCCGATTAGCGTCGAATGTCTTGATTCAGCATGGTAAATCGCCTGCTGGCGGGTTCGTGAATGCGGTTTACCCGACAGGTGCGCACATGCTTTGTTACATAGTATTGACTCCGATTTAGTTTCATTACAGACTCCGCGCAGCATTACGCCCGCTTTACCCACAATAAAAAGTTTCAAGGCATCAACACCGGCCTGCCGCTGCTCGCATCGCGTGCTCGGCGACGATCATTGTTCGAGGAGATTCACTGATGAAGCGCAACAATTCTGCGGCCAGCGCGGCCGCGCAACGGCCGCGTTCGGTCTTCCGCGTCACGCCCATCGCCGCAGGCTGCGCCATGATGCTGGCGACCTCCGGGGTCGCGTTCGCCCAGCAATCCAGCGCCGACAACGACCCGAACAAGGTCGTGGTGTATGGCATCCGCTACAGCATCGAATCGGCGATCCAGGCCAAGCGCGATTCCGACAGCATCATCGAGTCGATCTCGGCGGAAGACATCGGCAAGCTGCCGGATACCAGCATCGCCGAGTCGATTGCCCGCCTGCCGGGCATCGCCGCACAACGTACCGCCGGTCGTGCTTCGCAGGTGAGCATCCGCGGCATGGCGCCGGACTTCGCGCTGACCTTGCTCAACGGCCGCGAGCAGGTTTCAACCGGCGACAGCCGCAGCGTCGAATTCGACCAGTTCCCGTCCGAGCTGGTGAGCCGCGTCGACATTTACAAGACCCCCGATGCGCACCTGGCCGCCCAAGGTCTTTCCGGCACCTTCAACATGCAGACGGCGCGCCCGTTGAACTATGGCAAGCGCACCATCGCGGTGAACTACCGCGACCAGCAGACCGGCATCGGCACGCTGGCCGAGGGCGATGGTTATCGCTTCAGTGCGTCGTATATCGATCAGTTTGCCAACCGCACCATCGGCATCGCGCTGGGCTTCGCGCGGCTCGACGAAACCGGCCCGGTCACGTCGCGATTCGACAACTGGGGCGGCGGCTCGACGACCTACAACAACCAGACCGTCAATGTGCCCTACAACGGCTTCGGATGGTTTGCCGATCAGACGACGCAGACGCGCGATGGCGCGATGGCGGTCATCCAGTTCAAGCCGAGCAAGACGTTTGAAAGCACAATCGACCTGTACTACTCGAAGTTCGACAAGGTCAAAGCCACCAAGGGCCTGCAAGCGCCGCTGAACGACTCGTGGGCCGGCGGCGATTACGATGCGGGCGGCGTGCTGAGCAATGCGACGCTGAGCGGCAATAATGTCACGGCCGGCAGCTTCAACAACGTACGTGCCATTATTCGCAATGACGCAGAAGCCACCAAGGACAAGCTGAAGTCGATCGGCTGGAATGCGATCTGGAAACTCGGCGACGGTTGGTCGATCACCGGTGACCTGACCCACTCCGAAGCAGAGCGCGACCAGGTGATCATCGAAACGACCGC
The DNA here is from genome assembly GCA_044230495.1 of Rhodocyclaceae bacterium. Lineage (GTDB taxonomy): Bacteria > Pseudomonadota > Gammaproteobacteria > Burkholderiales > Rhodocyclaceae > JADJEF01. The sequence goes on along the minus strand of JBGARB010000024.1, from coordinate 17,341 downwards.
AGGCACGGCACAGTCCGCCCTGCGCACGGCGCAGTACGACACGTTTTCGTTCACCAACAATCCGAACGGTTTCCGTACCGGCCTCGATTACAACAACCGCTCGATCATTCGCCTGACGGACGTGCAGGGCTGGGGTGGTGGCGTCAATTCACCTCAGGCCGGCTACACCAAGCTGCCGCACGTCGAAGACGAGCTTGATGCCATTCGCGTCACTGCACGCAAGGAGCTGAAGGGTGCCGGATTGTTCACTGCCGTCGAGGCTGGTGTGAATATCGCCGAACGCGACAAGACACGTACCTTCACCGAAGGCCGCCTGGTGATTGCAGGTGACACGACCGGCCTCGGTTCGGCTGCGATGCCCGGCAATTCGTCGCTGACGGTGGCGGGTCTGTCGTTCGCGACCTTTGATCCATCCGGCGCGATCGGTTCGATCTATGAAGTGCAGCGCAAGCTGCACCCGGACATCTACAACAAGGATTGGACGGTCAACGAAAAGGTGAACACGTTCTTCGTGCGCGGCGAACTGTTCCGCGAGGCCGGCGTGCCGGTTCGCGGCAACGTCGGCCTGCAGATCGTTCAGGCCGATCAGGAATCGACGGCCTTCAGCGTGGACCGCCGTACCTGCCCGAACGACCAGAACTGCCCGGCTTCGACGGTCACGCTGGGTACCGACTACATCGATGTGCTGCCGAGCCTGAATCTCGCGTTCGAGCTTGCCCCCGACCAGATCGTCCGCTTCGCCCTGGCACGCGTCATGGCACGGCCGAACATGAACGACATGCGGGCGAGTTCAGGCTTCGGACTCGACAGCCAACTGAACGTGCTCAAGGGAGATGCGGGCAATCCGTTGCTCAAGCCAACACGTGCCAATGCCATAGACCTGGCTTGGGAGAAATATTGGGGCAACAAGGCTTATGTCGGCGCGGCCGTTTTCTACAAAGACCTGAAGACCTACACGCTGAATCAGGAATTTGTCGTCGACTTCGCACCCTACATCACACCCTCGACCGTGCTGCCGGCGAATGGGATGACCTTTGGCCTGCTCAAGGCCCCGATCAACGGCACGGGTGGCAGTCTTCAGGGACTCGAATTGTCCGCGTCGCTGCCATTCAGCATGCTGACCAGCGCGCTCGACGGCTTCGGCTTGCAGGCGAACTACTCCAAGACGTCGAGTTCGGTGCAGATGGCGCCGGGCGCATTTTCGACCGACGGAATTTCGTCGCAGGAAATCCCGCTGCCCGGCCTTTCGCGTGATGTCGGAAACCTGACGCTGTACTACGAGAAGTCCGGATTCTCGGCCCGTGTCGCGGCACGCTCGCGCTCGGACTTCATCGGCGAGATCACCAACATCGTCGGCGACCGGCAACTGACCTGGGTGGAAGGCGAAACCATCACCGATCTGCAACTCGGCTACGAGTTCGGCAGCGGCTACCTGAAGGGCCTCTCCATCATCTTTCAGGCCAACAACATCAACAACACGCACTTCCGCCGCTACCGCGACAAGCCCTCGAACATGATCGAGGATACCGAGTACGGCAAGACCTACCTGTTGGGCTTGAACTACAAGCTCTGACAGGATTTGACGCAACCCCAAGCCCCTGCGCGACCCTCGCGCAGGGGCTTTTTACTTGGCAGATCACGGAAATGAGAACGAATACCCCCATGCGCGTGGTGATTCTCGGCGGCGGCACCGCCGGCTGGATGACGGCAACGGCAATGGCCAAGCTGTCGATGGGCAGCATCCCGATCACGCTGGTGGAGTCGGACGAAATCGGCATCGTCGGCGTCGGCGAAGCGACGATCCCGATGATCCAGCTCTACAACCAGGCCGTCGGGCTCGACGAGAACGAATTCCTGCGCGCGACGCAAGGCACCATGAAGCTCGGCATCGAGTTCGTGAACTGGGGGCGCATCGGCGATCGCTACATGCATGCCTTCGGCCGCTACGGCAAGGACATGGGCATGCTGCCTTTCGATCAATACTGGCAGCGCGGCTACCAGGCCGGATGGGCCGAGGATCTCGCCGCCTATTCGATCAATCGCCAGGCCGCATTGGCCGCGAAATTTTCGCGCGCCGACCCGGCCATGCCCGGCTCGCCGATGTCCGAGATCGCCCACGCCTTCCATTTCGACGCCAGCCTCTACGCCAGGTACCTGCGCAAGCTCGCCGAGGGCATGGGCGTGCAGCGCGTCGAGGGCAAGGTCTCGAATGTTGACCTCGACGGCTTTTCGGGCCACGTGAAGACCCTGCACCTCAATGGCGGGCGCCGGGTCGACGGCGATCTGTTCGTCGATTGCACCGGCTTTCGCGCGCTGCTGATCGAAGACGTCCTGAAGACCGGCTATGAAGACTGGTCGCACTGGCTGATGTGCGACACCGCCGTGACGCAATCCTGCACCGGCGTCACGCCGCTGCTGCCCTACACCCGCGCCACGGCGCACAGTGCCGGCTGGCAATGGCGCATCCCGCTGCAGCATCGCATCGGCAATGGCCACGTCTTCAGCAGCCAGTACATGAGCGACGACGAGGCCACCGCGATCCTGCATGCCAACCTCGACGGCGAACATGTCGGCGAGCCGCGCACCGTTCGCTTCAAGGCCGGCATGCGCTCGCGCGCCTGGAACCGCAACGTCGTTGCCATCGGCCTCTCCAGCGGCTTCCTCGAGCCGCTGGAATCGACCAGCATCCACCTGATCCAGAGCACCGTCGCCAAGCTGATGACCTTCCTGCCGCAAGGCGCGATCCAGCAGCCGGATGTCGACGAATTCAATCGCCAGGTGCGGTTCGAATTCGAGCGCGTGCGCGACTTCATCGTCCTCCACTACCACCTCACGCAGCGCGACGATTCGCCCTTCTGGAACCGTTGCCGGACCATGCCGGTGCCCGAGACGCTGACGCGCAAGATCGACCTCTATCGCAGCCGCGGCCGCTTGTTCCGCGAATGCAACGAGCTGTTCTCGGAGGTCGCCTGGCTGCAAGTGCTTCACGGCCAGGGCATGCGCGCGACGGGCTACCACCCGCTGGTCGACGCGCACAGCGAGGCGGATGTCGGCGAACTGCTCGGCAACGTCAAGACGGTGATCGACAAGTGCGTTGCCCTCATGCCCGATCACGCCGCCTTCATCGCCGAGCACTGCCGTGCCGGCTGACGCAAACTACAGTCGTGGTGGGACGGCGGTTGGCACCGACGCTGTATGTCGAAATTCAAACTGACCCTGGCCCCTTATCGCGGTTCGAGGCCGCGGGTCTAAAACCCGGAGTCCCGACAAAGATGAGTGGTTGCAGCGTACGCCGAATTCACAATCCAACATGCTCTTGAGCTTGACGAATCGAAGCCATGTCAATTGACAAGTTGTTCAAAGATCATGTAACTGAATCATGCTATTCGGCGCTCGCGCATGTTGGCTTCGAGCGTTACCGGAAGTACAACTTAGATTGGCCGCTACACGATGGATTCCATTGTTGGGTCGGTCTGAATCGTGGCATCTATCCAACCCATGTGGAGATCAACCCGTTCGTCGGACTGCATGTCGTTCCGCTGATGCGCTTGGCAGAATCACTTGCCGGTCGCAAGTACAACCGGGGGGTCGCCACCTATGCAGTTCACTTCGGATTGCTAGCCCCTTCAACGCGAGGCTTCGTGTTCGACAAGCACAGTGATGTCGTTGCCGAGGCCCACCGGTTGGCGAATTTGTATCTTGGCGAAGGGCTCTCGTACGCAAAGGCCCTTGCCAGCTACGACGCACTGCTACCACTCTTGCACGCGCGTGCAGAATCGCTCGGCGGATACCCGGAGTGCGTGGCCTGCTGCCTCTACTTGATGGGCAAGGGTGATGAGGCGGCCCAATTCGTCGATTCGTTCTTCGCGAAAGAACCGAAGTACTTCATGACGTTTGCCCAGGCGTTTTCCGAACTTCGCGCCAAGCAGCCCGACGTCCGAGTGCTTGCAAACGAATGGTCCGACCGCCGTCCCACCATCACTGTTGTTTGAGCGTCGTCGGGCCTTCCCGAGCAACCCATGCTGGGCACGCCGAGCCGGCATTTCCTCGAGATCAAGTCAATCTGCGGCCGTCGCGGTTTCGGTTGTTTTCCGTCAGGGCATTGCGCTCGCGTACTGACAAATGTCGCACACGTCAGACTGCCCTTCATAAAGTTTCACCATGTCGACCACGCTGAAGGATTCGCGCCTGAACATCTGTTGCGACACCCAGGTGCGCGCCCTGCTGGACCAGCCGGCCGGCCACGCCCGCGTCAGCGTTCCGAGTTCGTTCTCAAGAATGCCCTGACGAGCGCAGAGGCGGTCGTGCAGGCGCACCAGACCATCGCCTTGGCGGAAAGCGACTTCCGGGCCTTCCTGGCGGCGCTTGATGCGCCGGCGAAGCCGAACGCAGCGATGAAGCGGGCGCTCAAGCGCCACGCCTATTGGATGCGCTGATTGCCGTACCGGATTCGCGCCTTCGATGGCGGAATCGACACCTTGGTTTCGTCGACCTGTCGGGATAACCGCGGCGGCTGCTTTGTCGGCGAACGCGCTTCCTCACCGCAGTTGAATCGCACCCGCGCCAACTGAAACTACAGTGGTGGCGGCACGGCGGTTTGCCGTTCAGCTAGCGCTCCACATTCGCTCGTATCCGCCATTGGCGTATATAATCCGCGCCGTGGAGTTCATCGAAACGCCGACGTTCACCCGCCTGCTCGCCGCGCTGTTGTCGGATGACGACTACGCCCGCCTGCAGAATGTACTGGTAGAGAACCCGGGACGGGGCGATCTCATCCATGGCGGCGGTGGCATCCGCAAACTGCGCTTCGCGCTGCCCGGTCGCGGCAAGAGCGGCGGCGTTCGGGTGATCTACTACTGGCTGCGGGACGACGGACAGATCTACATGCTGCTGATCTATCCGAAGTCGAAAAAGGACGATCTGACCGACCGGGAAACCGCCCTGCTGCGCGACTTCGTCAAGGAGCTATGAGATGGAACAAGGACTGTTCGATGACCTGATGCAAAGCCTCAAGGAAGCCAAGGCGATCGCTCACGGCAAGGCGCCGGCCTCGCGCCGAACCAGGATCGCGCCGCCGGATGCGAAGGCGGTACGCGAACAGATCGGTCTGTCGCAAAGCGAATTCGCCCAATTGATGCAGGTCAGCATCAAGACATTGCAGAACTGGGAACAACATCGCCGCAACCCGACCGGCCCCGCCGCGGCCTTGCTCAAGATCATGCGAAACGCGCCGGACGTGGCGCTCAAGACGCTGCACGCCTGATGCCTGAAACGCGCGATTGGAGCCGCCCGGTGCGACGATGACTGTCGAGAACGACAAGTGCAAGTCGGCGATGGCACTTGGCGCCTTCTGCAGGAGTTCCTAAACCGACCAGACTGGTCCGTTTAGCGAATCAAAGTGTATTTCAAACCCGGGACGGGCCAGTTTTCGCTGCGCGTCGATCCCGCACCTCACGAGGCCGCCGCCATCGCCGCCGCAGCCCACGGACAAAGCCTCAACCATTGGGCGGTCGAAGCGATCCGGCAGGCGGCACGTTCGCGGTGATGCCGGGCGGCCTGACGCAAAACACAGTGGTGGCGGCACGGCGCCTTGCCGTTCCGCCGTCGCGCGGGTGCTATTCCGAGAGGTAGAGCGCGCCGCCGAGCGCCGGCACGTCGAGCGTGACGCGCCCGCCGCTGGCGCCCGCTGTCGCGGCGACATCGATGCGCCGAAATTTGCCCGCCGTAACGCCTGCCGGCAGCGTGACGTCGATCTTGCGCGGCTGCGTGTCATTGTTCATCACCACCAGCGCGTGCTGCCCCGCCAGCGCGCGATGCAGCACGATGACGTGGGCATCGAGATGCAGCGGCGCGCCGATGCTGCCATGGCGCAGGATCGCATGCTCGCGGCGCCAGCCGATCATGCGTTTGAAATCGGCGCGCAGGGCTTCGTCCGGCACGCCACCCAGATCGCGCCAGGGATAGGTGCCGCGGTTGTACGGGTCGTCGCCGCCGCCGACGCCGACTTCGTCGCCGTAATACACGGCCGGCGCACCGGGGAAGATCATCTGGAAGAAGGTCGCCAGCCGCAGCCGCTGCTTGGCCAGCCGCAGCGCCGCCTCGCCACCACCCGGCGCATCGGCGCCGAAGACGTGCAGGCTGCGCGCCTGGTCGTGCGTCGAGGTGAGGTTCATCAGCGCATAGAAGGCCTGCGGCGGGTAGGCCTCGCGCATCAGCTCGATGTTGGCGTACAGCTTCGTCGCGTCGCCGCCGTTGGCGTACTCGAGCACGGCGTTGCGGAAAATGTAGTTCATCGTCGAGTCGAACATGTCGCCGACGAAATATTTCGACGCATCGAACCACGTTTCGGCCACCGTCAGTGCGTCGGGTCGGTGCCGCTTGATCTCGCGCCGCCATTCGCGCCAGAAGTCGTCCGGCACCCACGGCACGACGTCCATGCGCCAGCCGGCCGTGCCGCGATCGAGCCAGCGCTTCATCACCGAGTCCGGCGCGCGATGGGCGAAATCGCGGAACGACGCCGAGCGCTTGTCGATCTCCGGCAGGTCCTTGACGCCGCCCCAGCCGTGGTACTGCTTGTCCGGGTCGGTCTGCGCGGCGTCGATCCTGAACCAATCGGCATAGGGCGATGCCGGGTTCGGCTTGCCGCCGGCGAACGCGCCCTTGCCGCCGAAATTGCCGTAGCGGTCGAAATACATCGAATCGGCGCCGACATGGTTGAGCGAGGCATCGAGCACGACGCGGATGCCGCGACGCCCGGCCTCGGCGATCAGGCGGTCGAACTCGGCGTCGCTGCCGAAGGCGGGATCGATGCTGCGGTAATCGGCGGTGTCGTACTTGTGGTTGCTCGCCGCGCGGAAGATCGGCGTCATGTAGATGGCATTGGCGCCGAGATCGGCGATGTCGTCAAGCTTCTCGGTGATGCCGGCAAGATCGCCACCGAAAAAGTCGTTGTTGTGCAGCGCGTCCGAGCCGTCGCCGGTGCCGGGTCGCCACGGCTTGTCGTTCCAGTTGGCGTGGAACTCGACGCTGCCGTCGTGGTATCTGTCGCGGCCAGGGCGCGGATCGTTGGCGCGGTTGCCGTTGCGGAAGCGGTCGGGAAAGATGTAGTACCAGACGACATCGGGCGCCCACGCGGGAACGGCGAAGTCGGTCGCGAACACGGTCTGCCGGTAACGGCGGATGCGGCGCGCTGACGTGGGCATCGCGGCGATCTCGCCGGCCCCCATGGTGCCGGCCTCGCGGGTCCAGAACACCGTGTCGGCGTTGTTCTGGAAGACGTACTGCCGGCCGCCGATGTCCAGCACGAAATGGTAGCCGTAGATGCCGGGCGCATCGAAGCGCGCACAGGCCGCCCAGCGCTGCCGGCCGCCATCGGCCGCAGACGCCGACATGTCGATGCGCTGCCACGGCGTGTAGTCGAGCACTTCCTGGTTGCCGGTCAATGTGCGCGTCTCGAGCACCAGCGTGGCGCGGGTAACCCCCGCCGGGGCAAGCAGGCGGTAGCAGACTTCGCTGCCGGCGCTGACAGCGCCGAACGGCGTCTTGTGCGCACTGCTGCGCGAATCGAAGCGCACGCCATGGGCGACCGGATCCGTGATCGGCTCGGCGGCGCCATCGCGGAAGCTGCGCGGCCCGACGGCCAGCGTCGCGCCGGACTTGTCGAAGGCCAGGCGCAGCGTATGGGCGCCGTTGAACGCACGGCGAATATTGGGTTGTCCGGTCTCCGCCGTCGCCATCGCGACGCCATCGCCCTGCGCGTTGCCGCCCACCAGCGTCGTGCGCACGGTCCATGCAGCATCGGCAACCTTGAACTCGTGTTCGCCGGCGAGGTCGATATTGAGGTAGTACGCATCGCAATGGAACTGGAAGGCGTAGCGGTCGAGCGCTGTCCAGTTGTTCATGCTGCCGCGCAGGAACAGCGTGGTTTCGCCAAACGGTGCATCTTGGCAGGGGTCGATGCGCAAGGAAGGTGGCTGGCTCATGGTGAGGGTCAGACGTGAGTCGCGATCGAAGACGTGTTCGAGTGCCGCGCCGCGCAACTGAAGCGCCGACAGGGTGCCGCCCAGGTCCGCGTCGGCCGACCAGTTGTCGTCGGCAATCTTGAACTGCTGCGCGCCGCGCAGCCGCGCCACCAGCGAAAAGCGGTCGCAGCGATAGTCGAAACGGTGATCGTCGTCGGCGCGCCAATGATTGAAACCGCCGCGCAGGAACAACTCGCGCTCGCCAAACGGATTCGGCTTGCATGCGGCGGACGCGTCGGCGGCGTGCGCATTGCCCGCCGCCAGGAGGGCAGCGACGGCGAGCAGACTGCGCAGCGCGCTAACCCTTGACGCCACCGGCGGTCAAGCCCGAAACGATCCAGCGCTGGGCCAAGAGGAAGACAATGGTGATGGGGATGCCGGACAGCACCGCCGCCGCAGCGAAATCGCCCCACAGATAGCGCTGCTCGTAGAGGTAGTATTTCGAACCGACCGCCAGCGTCAGGTTGGGTTCCTCGCGCAGCAGCACCGACGCGACGGGGTATTCGATGATCGTGCCAATGAAAGCGAGCACGAACACCACCATCAGGATCGGTACGGCCATCGGCAGGAGTACGCGCCGGAAGGCCTGCCACAGCGTCGCGCCATCGACCTTGGCACATTCCTCGATCTCGACTGGGATGGTCTCGAAATAGCCCTTGATCGTCCAGATGTGCATGGCAACGCCGCCGACATAGGCGAGGATGACGCCGCCGTGCGTTTCAATGCCGAGCCACGGCACGAAGCGCCCGACCTCGTCGAAGATGGCGTAAATGGCGACCAGCGCAACGGCCACCGGGAACATCTGCAGCAGCAGCATGGCATTGAGCACCTCGCTGCGGAAGCGGAAGCGCAGCCGCGCGAAGCCGTAGGCCGCGGTGGTGGACACGGCGACGATCAGCAGCGCCGACACGGTGGCGACCTTGATCGAATTCCACAGCCAGCGCATCACGGGAAACGGCGGCTGCACCACGTTGCCGTCCGGCTGGGTGAAGGGGAAACCGAGCGCCAGCTGCCAGTGCTCGAAGCTGATGCGGTCGGGGATCAGCGAGCCGATGGCGAAATTGCCAGGCCGCAGGGATATGGAAACCACCGCCAGCAGCGGGAATAGCGTCAGTGCGATGAGCAGCCACAGGCCGACATGGGCACCGATGATGCGCCAGCGCTGGCTGCTTCCGGTCACGATGGCCATGATGGGATCATCTCTTTGCGTGTTCGCCGGTGAGGCGCAGATTGACCAGCGACATCACCGCGACGAGCAGGAAGATCACCGTCGAGATCGCCGCCGCGAGGCCGAAGTTGGCACCCGCATCGGTGAACGCGATGCGGTAGGTGTATGAAACGAGGATATCGGTGGTACCGGCCGGCAGCTTGGTATTGAGATAGTCCGGGCGACCGTCGGTGAGCAGGCTGATAAGCACGAAATTGTTGAAGTTGAAGGCGAAGGCCGAGATCAGCAGCGGCGTCAGCGGCTTGGCGATCAGCGGCACGGTGATGCGGCGGAAATTGGTCCACGGCCCGGCACCGGCGATGGCCGAGGCTTCGTAGAGGTCGGCCGGGATCGCCTTGATCAGGCCGGTGCACAACACCATGATGTACGGGTAGCCGAGCCAGGTGTTGACGACCAGGATCATCAACTTGGCCAGGAACGGGTCGGCGAACCAGGCCGGCTTGACGCCGAACAGCGCATCGAGGATGGCGTTGATCTCGCCGAAATTCTGGTTGAACAATCCCTTGAAGACGAGGATCGAGATGAAGCCCGGCACGGCATACGGGAGGAACAGCAGCGTGCGGTAAAGGCCGCGGAAACGCAGGGCTTCCCAGTTCAACAGTACGGCCAGCGTCATGCCGATGGCAGTGGAAAACAGCACCGTCAGGCCGGCGAAGACGACGGTCCATACAAAGATCGACATGAACGGGCCGCGGATGTCGGCGTCGCCGAACAGGCGCAGGTAGTTCTTCCAGCCGACATTCACCTTGAAGCCCGGCTGCAACGCTTCGCCGCCCGGCCCTTCGAAGAAGCCGGTGTCGCGATTGGGTCGGAAGCCGACGCCATCCTCTGTCCGCACCAGCACCCCGTCGGCGTCCTCGCGCCACAGCGGCTGCGCGGCGGCGAATTCGCGCAAGCCGGCGTAATCGAGCACGCGGCCATCGGGCAGCGCGAGTTGCAGCACGCGCAGGCGCTCGCGCAAGGCGATCACCTCGCGCAGGTCGAGCGGCGTGCCGTCTGCCGCATTGCTCGCGAGCGGTGCCAGCGTCAGGCGTGCGGCGCCGGCGGCGGGCAGTGGCGGCGAGATCAGCCGCGGACGCTCCATACCGGGTTTGGCGGGGTCTTCGTCGTCGGCAGCCAGCAGCAGGCGAAGGCCCTCGGCGCCGCGCAGCACGCTGAACGCGTGCGCGCTGGCGATGTCGAAATCGCGCTGTTCGAGCAGGTAGGCGCGGGCGCGCGCTTCGGTCAGCAGATTGTTCGACGAATAGTTGGTGAAGCCGATCTGCACCGTGTAGGCCAGCGGAAAGGCGACGAAGGCCAGCATCGCCGCGACGCCCGGAAACAGATAGCGCCATGCGCTGGTGCGCTCGCCGAGATAGACGTAGATGGCCAAACCGACGGAAGCGGCCAGACCGACGGCCAACGCGTCGTTGCCGGCGGCGGACAGCTGCCATGCCATCCAGATGCCGATGGCCGCCGTCGCCGCACCCAGCGCCAGGCCCAGCGGCGAACGCTGCACGGCGGCGCTCATTTGACGAGGATCCGCGCCGCGGCGCCGTCGAGCGCGGCGCGCGGCGACTGCCGGCCCTGCGTGATGGCTTCGAGCGCGGCGTCCATTGCCGGCCAGAAGCGTCCGGTCTCGGGGATGTTGGGCAAGGGCTCGCCGGCTTCGGCATTGGCCATCGTCGCGCGAATGCGCGGATCGGCCGACAGCTCGGCGTAATAGCGCTTGTTCGCCGGCGTCCCCAGCGCGACATCGGCGGAGACGGTCTTCAAGCCATCGAGTTCGAGCAGGTGCCCCTCGATGAACTCGCGGGCGATGTCCTTGTAGCGGCTGGGCGCGGCGATCATGCAGCCAAGCACGCCGACGAAGGGCTTGCTGGGTTTGCCGCGCACCACCGCCGGCAGCGGTGCGACATAGAAGTCGATGCCGGCCTTGCGTGCGTTGTCCCAGGCCCACGGGCCGCTGACCATCATGGCGACGCGCCCGCCGGCGAAGCCGGCTTCCATTTCGGCGTAGCGGGCACCGCGCGGCATGACGCCGGACTCGATCAGCCTTGCAAGGGCCTCGGCACCGGCCACGGCACCGTCGGTATTCACGCCCGTGCGCGCCGGGTCGAGTTCACCAGCGGCGTTGCGCGCAAAGATGAAGCCGCCGGCACCGGCCAGGATCGGCCAGGTGAAGAAGGTCTTGTTGTAGTCCCACAGGATCGCCTTCTTGCCCACTGCGGACAACTGGCGGTCGATCGCGGCGACCTCGTCGAAGGTCTCGGGCGGCTGCGGCACCAGCGCACGATTGACCATCAGGCCGACGGCCTCGATGGACAGCGGGTAGCCCCACACTTTTCCGCGATAGGAGAATGCGTCCCACGCCGACGGAAAAACCGCTTCGCGGATCTTGCGCGCGGGCCGCACCGGCACGATGAGCCCGGAACGGGCCCATTCGCCGACGCGGTCGTGCGGCCAGCAGAAGATGTCCGGTCCCTTGCCGGCGCCCGCAGCCGCCTGGAATTTATCCGGCGCGCCCTCCGGGTGCTGCACGATGACCTTGACACCCGAGCGTTCGGCAAACGCGTCGCCAACTTTCTGCAAGCCGTTGTAGCCCTTGTCGCCGTTGATCCACACCAGCAGCGATGGCGGCTCGGCCAACGCGACCGATGGCAGCGGCGCCGCCAGGGCCAGCACGCCGGCGGCACACCACGGCAGCAGGCGATGCCTCATGCGGTCTGCTTGAACTCTGCCGCGGCATGGCGCGCGAACGCCTTGCCGTTGGCATCGAACAGATAGGCGACACTGGCCGGAAACCCGAGGTCCAGCGTCTGTCCGGCGCGCACGCGGGCCGCCGCCGCTTCGTCGGCGAGCGCGCAGGTGAGCGTGTCGTCGGCCGGCCCGAAGGCGCAGTAGGCATGCGCACTGCCGCCCAGCCGCTCGACGAACGTGACTTTGGCCGCCAGGCGGTTCTCTTGGCTGGCTGCATCGAGGTGCTCGGGTCGCACGCCGAGCTTCACCGCGTCGCCTGCCTTGGCCCGCGACGCGTCGACTGCGCAGACCACCTCGCTGGCATCGGCCAGACGCACCCGCGCCTGCGACGCATCTGCCTCGACCAGCGTGCCATCGAGGATGTTCATTCCCGGCGAGCCGATGAAGCCGGCCACGAACAGGTTGTCCGGGTGGTGATAGAGCGTCAGCGGCGCGCCGACCTGTTCGATGCGACCGGCCGACAGGACGACGATGCGGTCGGCCAGCGTCATGGCCTCGACCTGGTCGTGCGTGACATAGATCATCGTCGCGCCGATGTCGTCGTGCAGCTTGGCGAATTCATAGCGCATGCGCACGCGCAGCGCCGTATCGAGATTCGACAGCGGCTCGTCGAACAGGAAGACCTCGGGCTTGCGCACGATCGCCCGCCCGATCGCCACGCGCTGGCGCTGACCGCCCGAGAGGTCCTTCGGCTTGCGCGCCAGCAGATGGTCGATGTTGAGAATCTTCGCCGCCTGCTGCACCGCGCGGTCGATCTCGTCATTGGGCATCTTCGCCAACTGCAGCCCGAAGGCCATGTTGTCGAAGAGATTCATGTGCGGATACAGCGCATACGACTGGAACACCATGGCGATGCCGCGCTGCGCCGGCGGCACCTCATTGACGCGCTGCTCGCCGATGTACAGGTCGCCGCCGGTGATCTCCTCCAGGCCGGCGATGGTGCGCAGGAGCGTCGACTTGCCGCAGCCGGAAGGCCCGACGAACACCATGAATTCGCCATCGCGCACCGTCAGGTCGATGTCGCGCAGCACGTGCGCGGCGCCATAGGATTTCTGGACCTTGACCAGACGGACTTCGGCCACGGGTTCTCCTCGTTGTTATGGATGCGGCCGGCGCCGCTCGTCGCAGGCGCCTTCGGGGTGGCTCGCGCAATATACAAGTGGCGCACCGCTTCGCCAAGTCATGCGGCGTGTCGCGATCCGTTATGATCGCCGGCGCGCGGGCCGCATTCGCACCCGCTCCGACTACACCCGCACTACATGCCCAGAAAGAACCTGCTCGAAGGCCGCCCCGAACCGATGGGCGCCAGCGTCGTCGCCGACGGCGTGAATTTCGTCGTCTTCTCCGAACATGCGCAGCGCATCGAGTTGTGCGTGTTCGACGACTCGGGCACGGAAGAGCATTTCCGCGCCGACCTGCACGGCCCGCATGACGGACTTTTCCATGGCCTGCTGCCCGGTGCCGGTGCCGGCCTCGTCTATGGACTGCGCGCGCATGGACCTTACAACCCCGAGGCCGGTCACCGTTTCAATGCCCACAAGCTGCTGCTCGATCCCTATGCCCGCGACATCGTCGGCCGCTTCGAATGGCGGCCGGAACACAGCGGCTACATCCTCGGCGATCCGGATGGCCCGCTGAGCTTCGAGGCCCTGGACAATGCCGGCACGGCGCTCAAGGCCCGCGTCGTGGCGCCGCGACGAGCCGGCGACCGTCCGCCGCGACCGCGCATCGCCACGGCGGACATGGTGCTGTGCGAAACGCATGTCAAGGGTTTTTCGCGGCTGCACCCCGCCATCCCGCGGGAAATGCGCGGCACCTACGCCGGCCTCGCGCACGAAGCCGCGATCGCGCACTTCAAGTCGCTCGGCATCACCACGCTGTCCTTGCTGCCCGTGCAATATTCGCTCTCCGAGCCGGGCCTCGCCGCCCGTGGCGCGGCCAACTACTGGGGCTACAACACGCTGGGCTTCTTTGCCGCCGATCCGCGGCTGTCGATGACGCCTTGGGATGGCGCGGCCGCCAACGAAGAATTCCGCCGCATGGTCGATGCGCTGCATGCGGCCGGGCTCGAAGTGGTGATCGATGTGGTTTACAACCACACCGCCGAGGGCAACGAGCTGGGCCCGACGCTGAGCTTCCGCGGCCTCGACAACGCCAGCTGGTACCGCCTCGAACACGACGATCGCCAGCGCTGCGAAAACATCTCGGGCTGCGGCAACACCCTGCACGTCGCGCATCCGCGCGTCACGCAGTTCGTCCTCGACTCGTTGCGGCACTGGGTGGACGATATGGGCGTCGACGGCTTCCGCTTCGATCTGGCGCCGGTGCTCGGCCGCACGCACGGCGGCTTCCATACCCATGCCGCGTTCTTCACCGCCCTGTTGCAGGACCCGACGCTGTCGTCCGTGCATCTGATCGCCGAGCCTTGGGACGCCGGGCTCGGCGGCTACCAGCTCGGGCACTTCCCCGGGCGCTTCCAGGAATGGAACGACAAGTTCCGCGATGCGGTGCGCGGCTACTGGCTGGGCCACCGCGTCACGCGTGGCGAGATCGCCCGACGCATGCTCGGTTCGGCCGACGTCTTCCATCACCGCCAGCGCCAGCCGACCGCATCGGTGAACTACATCACCGCGCACGACGGCTTCACGCTGCGCGACCTGACGAGCTACAGCCGCAAGCACAATCATGCCAACGGCGAAGACAACCGCGATGGCCGCGACGACGAGCCCTGCGCCAATTTCGGCCACGAAGGCGATACCGACGACGAGCTCATCCTGACCCGCCGGCGCCGCGCCGCGCGCGCCATGATGTCCACGCTGCTGCTCGCGCAGGGCACGCCGATGATCTGCGCCGGCGACGAACTCGGCCGCACGCAGCAGGGCAACAACAACGCCTACTGCCAGGACAACGGCATCTCCTGGCATGACTGGGGCGACGTCGATGCGGCGCTGCGCGACATGGTCGCCGAACTGCTCGCGCTGCGTGCCGCCGAGCCGCTGCTGCGCTCGGCGCGATGGTTCCAGCGCTGCAGCGGCTTCGGCAACTCGGCGACGGCCGCGTGGCGCATGCCGGCCGGGCACGACGTCAACGATGGCGAATGGCACGACCCGCACGCCAATACCGTCGCCTGCCTGCTCTCGCCTCCCGCGGCCCATCCGGGCGCGCGTCTGTTCGTCGCCCTCAACCCCTGCGCGCACACGGTCGACTTCGTGCTCCCTCCGGGCCGTTGGGAACTGGCCTTCGACAGCACCCAGCGTGCCACCGCCGGCACCGCGTCGCGCCGCGACCTCCTCGTCGCCCCGGCCGTCTCGGTCGTCGTCCTGCGCGAATCCGCCGCCACCCCATCCCTTGCCGAACACTCCCCCTCATGAACCTCGACCAACGCGCGGCCGGCATCCTCCTGCACATCACCTCACTGCCGGGCCCGCACGGCATCGGCGATTTCGGCCCGGCGGCCTACCGCTTCGTCGACTGGCTGGCCGGCGCCGGACAGCGCATCTGGCAATTGCTGCCGACCACCCCCATCGGTCCCGGCAACTCGCCTTACCAGAGCGTGTCGGCCTTTGCCGGCAGCCCGCTGATGGTGGCGCTGGAGCCGCTGGTCGAGCGCGGCTGGCTGACGGCGCCGGCGATCCCGGTGGGCGGCTTCGAGGCCGAACGCGTCGACTTCGCCCGTGTCGTGCCCTGGCGCCTCGCGCGCTTGCGCCAGGCAGCGGCTGGGTTCGCCCGCATGGCCACGGCGGACGAGCGCGCGCGCTGCGCCGCATGGTGTGCGACGCATGCCGGCTGGCTGGACGACTACGCGCTGTTCATGGCGCTGGAAACCGCCCACGCCGGACAGCCGTGGTGGCAATGGGCCGAGCCGCTGAAGCGCCGCGATGCCGCCGCGATGACCACCGCGCGCGCGCAGCATGCCGACGAAATCGCCTTCTGGCAGTTCGTGCAATGGTGCTTCGACGAGCAGCTGGGCGCACTGAAGGCGTACGCGAACGAACGCGACGTGCATTTCATGGGCGACCTGCCGATCTTCGTCGCCCATCACAGCGCCGACTGCTGGGCCCGTCCCGACCTCTACTTCCTCGATGACGACGACCAGCCGACGGTCGTCGCCGGCGTGCCGCCCGACGATCTCGGGCCCGAGGGCCAGCGCTGGGGCAACCCGCTGTATCGCTGGGATCGCATGGCCGCCGAGGACTTCGCCTGGTGGAGTTCGCGCGTGCATCGCATGCTCGATCAGGCCGACATCTTCCGCATCGACCACTTTCGCGGCTTCGCCGGCTATTACGAAATCCCCGCCAGCTCGCCGACGGCCAAGGAAGGCCGCTGGGTCGAAGGCCCGGGCAAGGCCCTGTTCGAAGCCATCGAACGCGCGCTGGGCAAGCTGCCCATCGTCGCCGAGGACCTCGGCCTGATCACGCCGGATGTCATCGAACTGCGCGACCACTTCGCCTTCCCCGGCATGCGCATCCTGCAGTTCGCCTTCGGCGGCGACGGCGCCCACGAGTTCCTGCCGCACAACTACGTGCCGGCGACCGTCGTCTATTCCGGCACCCATGACAACGACACGGCGCGCGGCTGGTGGGCCAACGCGCCGCACCACGAGCGCGCGTATGCCGGCAGTTACCTCGCCGCCAAGGCCGACGACATCCATTGGGCCATGATCCGCGCCGCCTGCAACTCCGTGGCGCAACTGGCTGTCTTCCCGCTGCAGGATGTGCTCGGGCTCGACTCGGCGCATCGCATGAACATTCCCGGCACGCAGACCGGCAACTGGGAATGGCGCTTCACGACCGACATGCTCGGCGCCGAGCCCAGCCGCGTGCTGGCGCTGATCGCCGCCGCCAGCGGCCGCGCGCCCTTCCCGCTGCTCTGGCAATCGATGCGCTGAGCCGGCAAACTACAGTGGTGGCGGGACGGCGGTAGGCGCGCCACCGGCAAGCACTGCCGCAGGGGCGCCGCGCGGCGCCCATCGCGCAGGCACAAAGGCTTGATCGCGCGCCCGATTTACACGGCTTGACAACCGCATCGGCCTGCCGGGGCCGGCAAGCGCTGCCGCCGCCGGCTGCCTCGGACGCAATTCCGCGCGCGAAGCCTCGTCAGGCGCCGCATTTCCTTTACGGACTTTTACCCCGCTTTACCAAGACCGACCTGCAACCCGCGCCGATCTGGCCGATGTCTTGCAATGCCAACCCTGCGTGACCTCGCGCATCGAGGCGTTCATCAAGGAAAGGAAGACATCATGAGCAGCATCGGCAGCATCGGCGGAACGAGCGGTGGTTGGAGCCAGGCGATGGCCATGCGACCGCCGCGTCCGGACCCCGCGCAAATGGCGGAACAACTGTTCGCCAAACTC
>JBGARB010000023.1:0-32603 GCA_044230495.1 Rhodocyclaceae bacterium | reverse complement strand
ACGGCTACTTCGACAACATGAGCGCGTTCTTCTCCGGCAACGGTTACACCGTGGTCGATCGCACGGCGATCGACAAGTCGGCAATCCACTACGAGAACATCTGGGGTGTCGCCGACGAAGACTTGTTCACGCTGGCGCTCGATCAGCTCGACACGCGCCACGCCGCCGGCAAGCCGTTTTTCGCCCATGTGATGACGACATCGAATCATCGGCCGTTCACTTATCCCGCGGGGCGCATCGACATGCCATCGGGTACGGGCCGCAAGGGCGCGGTCAAATACACCGATTGGGCGTTGGGCGATTTCATCCGTCGCGCCCGCGCGCATCCGTGGTTCGACAACACGGTGTTCGTCATCCTCGCTGACCATACCGCCGAGGGGCGCGGCAAGGTGGAGCTCGACCCGGCGAATTTCCACATCCCGTTGCTGATCTGGTCGCCGCGCCATGTCGCGCCGGCGCGCATTGAAACGCTGGCGTCGCAGATCGACGTCGCGCCGACGCTGCTCGGCCTGCTCAATTTCGGCTACCGGTCGAAGTTCTTCGGTCAGGACATCATCACCGACGCACCGGAAGATCCCCGTGCCTTCATCGCCAACTACCAGGCCGTGGGCTTCATCGACGACGGCCTGCTGGTCGAGCTGCGCCCGGGACGCCGCGTACGCGTGGTCGACATGGCGACCGGCAAGGAACACCCGCCTGACGAAGAAAGCGAGGAAGTCGTCGGCGAGGCCATCAGCTACTACCAGTCGGCGGCGCACGCCTTCCGTTCCGGCAGTCTCAAGCGCGGCGGCACGGTTGCGCGCGCCGCCGTCCATTGACCTCCACACTTGCCCGCCCCGTCCACGACCACCAGAGGAGAACCATGAAGAAACTGCGCATCGCCACCGTCGTCGCCACGCTGTTCGCGTCACCCGCCTGGTGTGCCACCGGGCTCGATCTGACCGGCATGGACAAGAACGTCCGGCCGCAGGATGACCTGTTCCGGGCCATGAACGGCCACTGGATCGCGACCACCGAGATTCCCGCCGACAAAGCCTCGTTCGGCATCACCTACCAGCTGCGCGACCGCTCCGACGAGCAGGTCAAGACGCTGGTCGAGGAACTCGCGGCGCGCAAGCCGACGACGGGTGTCGAACGCCAGATCGCGGCCTTCCATGCGTCATACATGGACGTGGACGCCATCGACCGGGCCGGCGATGCGCCGCTGCGCCCATGGTTGGCGCAAGCCGATGCCGTCGCCAACGCCGGCGATCTGTCGCGTCTGCAAGGTCGCATGCTCGGCCGCTTCAACGTGCCGGTCTATCTGGCCGTCGGTCCCGACGACAAGAATGCCGGCCAATATGTGCCGCTGACCTGGCAGGCGGGTCTGGGCATGCCCGATCGCGACTATTACCTCAAGGACGATGCGCGCTTCGCCGGCTTTCGCGACGCCTACCGCAAGTACCTCGAAACATTGCTGCGATTGGCCGGCCGGCCCGATCCGGCGGCCGAGGCGAAGA
Source organism: Rhodocyclaceae bacterium (assembly GCA_044230495.1). GTDB lineage: Bacteria > Pseudomonadota > Gammaproteobacteria > Burkholderiales > Rhodocyclaceae > JADJEF01. The sequence continues at coordinate 31,104 of JBGARB010000023.1, read as the reverse complement.
CGGTCTTCGATTTCGAAATGAAGCTTGCCCGGGTGCACTGGGACAAGGTCGACAATCGCGATCCGCAAAAGACCTACAACGCCATGACCGCCAAGGCGCTGGCCGAGGCCGCGCCGGGCATCGACTGGGCTGCCTACTTCGCCGCCGCCGGCCTGACATGGACCGACCGCATCGTCGTCTCGCAACCCTCGATGGTGATCGGCACGGCGCGGATGATGCGCGAAGAGCCGCTGGCGGCGTGGCAGTCGTACCTGCGCGTGCGCATGATCGACAGCGTGGCCGACGTGCTGCCCAAAGCCTACCGCGAGGCCTCGTTCGCGTTTCACCAGAAGACGCTGCTCGGCCTCAAGGAACCCAAGCCGCGCTGGCAGTTGGCGGCGGGCGCGCTGGGGAATGCATTGGGCGAGGCCGTCGGCCAGGTGTATGTCGGCAAGCACTTTCCGCCACAGGCCAAGGCGCGCATGCAGGCGCTGGTCGACAACCTCGTCGCTGCCTTTCGCACGTCGATCGATGGCTTGCAATGGATGTCGCCCGAAACACGCACGCGCGCGCATGCCAAGCTGGCGAAATACAAGAGCAAGATCGGCTACCCGGATCGCTGGCGGGATTACGCGGCGCTCGAGGTGCGCGAGGGCGATGCGCTGGGCAATGCATTGCGTGCCGGCCGCTTCGAGTACGACCGCAAGACGCGCCGCGCCGGTGGCCCCATCGACCGCCACGAGTGGGAGCTGACGCCACAAACGGTCAACGCCTACTACCACCCGAACTACAACGAGATCGTGTTTCCGGCAGCCATCCTGCAAGCGCCGCTCTTCGACATGGCCGCAGACGACGCCGCCAACTACGGTGCCATCGGCGCCGTGATCGGTCACGAGATCAGCCACGGCTTCGACGACCAGGGCAGTCAGTTCGATGGCGACGGCAACCTCAACAACTGGTGGACCGACGCCGACCGCAAGGCCTTCGAGGCGCTCAGCGAGCGGCTGGTCAGGCAATACGAAGGCTACGAGCCGCTGCCGGGACACAGGATCAACGGCAAGCTGACGCTGGGCGAGAACATCGCCGATCTGTCCGGCCTGCAAATCGCCTACAAGGCCTACAAGCTGTCGCTGGGCGGCAAGAGCGCGCCGGTCGTCGACGGCCTGACCGGCGAGCAGCGGTTCTTCCTGTCGTGGTCGCAGGCCTGGCGCTCGAAGATCCGCGACGAGGCACTCATCCAGCGCATCGTCGCCGACCCGCATTCGCCCGCGCCTTACCGGGCCAACGGTGCCGCTGTCAATGCCGACGGCTTCCACGAGGCCTTCGGCACCAAGGCCGGCGATGGCATGTATCGGGCGATCAGCGACCGCATCCGCATCTGGTAGGGCGCCGCCCTGCTGCGCTCGGCATTCCGGGGTTGCGCGCTGCTCGCCCTCCTCATGTGCAATGCGCACACGCCGGGGGCTGCGCGGCGGGCGCCCCCGGACTGCCATCGCTCGCGACGGGCGGCCCTGCGGCGCCCGGCATTCCGGGCTTGCGCGCTACTTCAACGCCGCCGCCAGGTCCATGACGGCGGCGGCGTAGTTGTTGCTGCGGTTGTAGCGGGTGAGCACCCAGAAATTGCGATAGCCGAAGCGGTATTCGGCCGGCACGTCGGGCGATGGCAGATCGATCAGCGCGACAGGCAGCTCGGGCACGTCATCCGCCGTGCCACCACCACTGTAGTTTGACCACGCGAGCCCCGCGGCGCGCCACTCGCCGGGCGTGCGCACGGGCTCGATGCCGGCCGCCAGCGCGGCCGCCGCATCGCCTTCGATGCGCACGCGCATGGCGATCGGGGCATCGCGTTGCCAGCCGTAGTCCGCCAGGTAATTGGCCACGCTGCCGATGGCATCCTCGGCGCTGCCGGCGATATCGACGCGCCCGTCGCCATCGAAATCCGTGCCCAGGCGGCGCAAGGAACTGGGCAGGAATTGCGGCAAGCCCAGGGCCCCGGCAAACGAGCCGCGAAAGCTCGCCGGATCACGGCCGGATTCGCGCGCCAGCAGCAGCAGTTCGCGCAGTTCGGCACGGAACAGCGATGACCGCGGCGGATAGTCGAAGGCCAGCGTGATCAGCGTCGAGAGCGTCTCGAAGTTGCCGGTGTTGCGGCCATACAGCGTCTCGACGCCGATGATCGCGGCGATGATTTCGCGAGGCACGCCGTGGCGCGCCTGCGCGCGGGCGAGCGCCCTGGCGTGGGTTTCCATGAAAGTGCGGCCCGCGGCAATGCGTTTGGGTTCGACGAAGATCGCGCGATACGCCAGCCACGACTTCGCCTTCGGCGTGGTCGGCGGCCGGATGAGGTCGAGCACCCGCGGCAAGGGCTCGATCTGCGCGAACAGCGCGGTCAGTTCGGCGGCGTTGAAGCCGTCGCGCACGGCCAGTTCATCGATGAAGTCGCGCACGTCGGCGCGGCCGGCATAGCGGGGCAGGGGGTCGCCGTCGGCGCGGGCGACCAGCGCGCAGGCCGCCAGCATGAGTGCGGCGGCCGCTTGGCGAGGAGTCGACATTGCCGCAGATTAGCCGTGCGGGCGCACTGCCGATGCCGCGAAATGAAGCCAAACCGCTGTATCCTTGAAGGAATCATGGCGACTGCCTCGCATCGCACCCTGATGTGCAGTGTCGTCTTCCTCGATGTCGTGGGCTATTCGAGGAAGTCGGTCAGCGATCAGATGGTGCTCAAGGAACGGTTCAATGCCGAGTTGTCCAATGCGCTCGCGCGCGTTGCGCCGGCCGACCGGCTCGTGCTCGACACCGGGGACGGTGCCGCCATCACGTTCTTCTGCAATCCGGAACTGGCGCTGTTCGTGGCGGCCGATCTCAACCGGCGCTTCGTGTCGCATCACGACGACGGGGCGCCGCTCGAGGTGCGCATTGGCATCAACCTGGGGCCGGCGATGCTGGTCAAGGATGTCAACGGCCAGCCGAATGTCGTCGGCGACGGCATCAACGTCGCCCAGCGCGTGATGAGTTTCGCCCAGCCCGGCACGGTACTGGTGTCGCGGTCGTTCTACGAGGTGGTCTCGCGTCTGGCCGACGATTTTGCCGCCGTGTTCCGCTACGAAGGCACGCGCACCGACAAGCACGTGCGCGAACACGACGTCTACGCCGTGGGCGATACGCAGCCTCTGGAAGCGCAATACGGCGACAGCCTGTCGGCCAAAGCCACGCGCGCCATTTTCGGCATCCGCGTGCCGCTCGGCGTGCTCACGATCCTGCTCGGCGCGTCGATCGTCACGGCCGGCGCGGCCATGCGTCGCGACATCGTGCCGCCCGCAACGACCGCTGCGCCCGCCGTGGTCGCACCGACGCCGGCATCGGTGGCCAAGCCCGAGCCGCCGGTCATCGTGGCGGCACCGCCCGTCGCGCCGAAGACCGCCGAAGAAAAGGCCGATGCGGCGGCGCCCGATGCGCAGGTCAGGCTGGTGGTCCTGCCCTGGGGCGAGGTCTGGCTCGATGGCAAGGTGCAGGGCATCAGTCCTCCTTTGAAGACGCTGACATTGCCGCCGGGGCGCCACACCGTCGAAGTGCGCAACGAGCACTTCCCGCCGTTCGCACAGACCGTCGAGGCACAGGCGGGCGGCATAATCACGCTTCGCCACAAGTTCGAATGAGGATTTGCCGATGATTCGCCCGCAGGTCATTCCCGTTTTTGCCATCGCTTTCGCGCTGGCCGGCTGTGCGGAAGCGCCGCGGCAGCCGGTTGCCGCGCCGGCGGCCGCACCCGCGCCCGTTCAGGTGGCCCCTGCGCCCGAGCCCACGCCGGCGCCGGAGCCCAAACCCGTGCCCAAGGTCGAACCGGCGGCGCCTGAGCTGCCCAAGGGCACCCCTGCGCTGTCGACCGGCATCAAGGCCTACGAGGACGGCAAGTTCGCCGCTGCCGCGAAGACCATCCAGTCGGCACTCGACCAGGGACTCAACGAATCCGATCAGGTGCGGGCGCACAAGCTGCTTGCCTTCATGCATTGCATCGGCGGCCGCGAGGCAGCCTGCCGGACATCGTTCCAGCGCGCACTCAAGATCGACCCCCGCATGGAGCTCTCGGCCGCCGAAGCCGGCCATCCCGGCTGGGGACCGGTGTTCAAGTCGGTGAAGAAGGCCGCCGCCGCGCCGACCACCGCCGCGCCGGCAGCCGGCGCGCCGGCGATGGGCGGAGCGACCAGGAAGTAGCCGCCGCATGAACGACCTCGCCGCAACCGAACGCTTCATCGGTCGGTACCAGATCACCGGTGAGCTCGGCCGCGGTGCGATGGGCGTGGTGTACCGCGCCACCGATCCGCAGCTGGCGCGCGATGTCGCGATCAAGACCGTCGACGTGCATCTCGACGAAGACGAACGCAAGGGCTACGAAGCGCGCTTCCTCGTCGAGGCGCGTGCTGCAGGCGGCCTCAACCATCCGAACATCGTCACCATCTTCGATCTCGGGCATTCGGCCAACGGCATGTACATGGCGATGGAGCTGCTCGACGGCCGCGACCTGCGCGATCTGCTCGCGTCGACGCAGCCGCCCGGCGTGGCCAGTGCCGTGGATATCGTGCGCCAGGTCGCGCTGGGGCTCGGTTTCGCGCACCAGCGCCACATCGTCCATCGCGACATCAAGCCCGCGAACATCATGCTGCTCGCCGGCGGTTTCGCCAAGGTCACGGATTTCGGCATCGCGCGCATGCGCGAATCGAGCGTGCATACGCAAACCGGCATGCGCCTGGGCTCGCCACGCTACATGTCGCCCGAGCAGGTGCTGGGCCAGCGCCTCGATCACCGGACGGACATCTTCTCGCTGGGCATCGTGCTCTACGAACTGCTGCTGCGCCGCCCGCCCTTCGACGGCGAAAGCGTCGAAGCGCTGATGTACCAGACGATCAATTGCGTGCCGGTGCAGCCATCGGAGGCGCGACCCGAGCTGCCGCAGATGCTTGATCTGATCGTCGCCCGCATGCTGGCGAAATCGCCGGCCGAACGCTATGCCGATTGCAACGAGATCGCCGCAGACCTCGCGGCGTGCGCGCAGCGCCACGATCTGGCCGCCATCGATGCCGATGCGGTACCGCTGATTGCCTCGCGTGCCGGCCCGTTGCGCCTCGCCGAGGGCGCCTCGGCAATGGCCCTGGCGCGCACCATGGTCGGTGATCGGGCGGGCGACAGCCTCGCGCCCGAACTCGCGGCGACAGGCTTGCGCGTCTCGCGCGACTTCGATTCGCTGGCGGCGACGCAGCGCCTCGAAGCGCCGTCTGCGGTCGGCGATGCGACCGTACCCTACGTCCCCGAACTGCCTGCCGACGGGCCGGCGGCGGCACAACGCAAGCCCGCGGTGCTCGTGCGCCACGGCACTAGCGCGCCAAGCCGGCGGGAATGGATCTTCATTGCCGTGGTGCTCGGCGCGAGCCTGCTGCTGGCCTGGAAGCTGGCAACGGCATAACTCAGCGCTGGCTCGACCAGTGCGCGTGCAGGATGCGCCAGCCGGCTTCGGTCCGTCGCAGGACCGTGGATTCGACGCCGGCGAGCTTGACCGCCTTGCCTTTCCACTCGCCAGTCGTCCGCGTTTGCGCCAGGACCAGGCACAAGTCGCGCTCGCAATGCGTGGAGGCCTGCTGCACTTCCCGGCGCGTGGCGCGCGCGAAGGCGATATCCGCCGCCAGATGGTGTGCGAGGTATTCGCCGCGCGACTCGGCGTGCCCCGATTCGTGGATCGTTGCCGCATCGTCGAGCAGCGCGGCGGCGGCACTGGCGTCCCCCCGGTGCAAGGCATCGTGAAACGCGCCGACGACCGCAGATGGCGCGTCGTCGGCCTGCGCCCATGCCGCTTCCAGTCCCGGCCCGCGCACGTAGTTCTCGAACAGCAGCCGACGCATCGGCGAATCGCCCGCCAGCGCCTGCTTGTGGGTGGAGAGGTCGATCGACGCGCGTGCGGCCTCGAAGGTCTTGCCGGCGGCCCTGGCGGCAGCAATGGCGCCAGTAAGGTCGTCGAACAGTGCGGCAAGCTGCCGTGGATGATCGTTGCCGCGCAGCACCGGGCCGTGGCCGGGAACGAGCAGCTTCGCATCGAGCGCGGCAAGCCGGCGCAGGGTGTCCGCCCACTCCGGCAGGCGCGATTGCGGATGGCCGACCAGCGGCACGGGATGGCCGACGAGGTCGCCCGTGGCGACGATGCCCTCGCGCGGCAGATGGACGATCAGGTCGCCGGCGGTGTGCCCGCCGCCGAGGCACCGGATGTCGATCACGCGCTGGCCCCGTTGCAGCGTCAGCCGCTCGTCCACGATCAGCGTCGGCGGAATCGTGGCGGTTTGCGGCGCCTCGGCGACGATCAGGTCGACAAGGGCGAGGTCGGTTTCGCGGGCCTGCCGTTCCTCGTCGCCGAGCGGGCCGCCGGCAAGGCCCTTGCCTTGCCGGGTCAGGTCACGCAGGTACGACGCGAATGCCGGTGCCTCGCGCAGGAATGCGACGCGGTTGTCGGCGCCAGCGCCCGCGAGGTAATCGCGCGTGAAGCGCGAAGCGACGAACTCGACGCCGGGAAACGCCTCGCGGTAGGCCCGTGTGCCGCGCAGGTGGTCGTCATGGGCATGCGTGAAGATGACGGTGCGCACCGGCTTGTCGGTGAGTTGGCGGATTGATTCGATCACGGCGCGCGTGATCGACGGCGCGCCGTTGGCATCCACGACCACGACGTCGTCGTCGTTGATGATGACGAGATTGTTGGCATCGACCATCAGCCCTGGCGGCTCGTCGCGAATGACCGCATGCACGCCGTCGGCCAGTCGTTCGACATGGAAACGCGTCGCGGCGGGCGTGTGCCCTTGCGCGGCAACGGCGCCGGCAAGGCCGAGCAGGGTAGCGGCGATCAGGGTATGCAGGGTCATGGCCGTCGATCCGGATGTGCGCAATGCCGCAGGATATTGAAATCCGGCGTGCAGCACCCACTTGGGGAGCATCGGAACAGCCGGGGCCGCAATCGTGGAGTTGCTGATCGTCGGGGCCCCGGCCCTGTTGTTCATCGTCTGGCTGGGCAGCGCCCATTGGCGCCGCGCGCGGCGGCGCGAACGTTTGGGTGGGCGTCCGTTTCCGCGGGAATGGGAGGCCGTGCTGCGCGAGCGGCTACCCTATCTGCATTACCTGCCCGCATCGCTGCAAGCCGATCTGCGGCGGCACGTACTGGTGTTTCTCGACGAAAAGCGCTTCGTCGGCTGCCACGATCTGGTCGTCACCGACGAGATGCGCGTGATCGTCGCCGCGCAGGCCTGCCTGCTGTTGCTGGGACATGGTGGCGGCTACTTTCCGAAGTTGCGGCAAATCCTTCTCTATCCGGAGGCCTTCATCGTCGACCGCGACCGCACCGACGGCATGGGCCTCGTCACGCGCGAGCGTCGCGTGCTGTCGGGCGAATCGTGGGCGCACGGACAGGTCATCCTGTCGTGGCCCGACGTGCTCGCCGGTGCGGCAAATCCGGTGGACGGGCGCAACGTGGTGATTCACGAATTCGCGCATCAGTTCGACCAGGAAAAGGGCTTTGCCAACGGCGCGCCGTTCCTCGCCCGCCGCTCGAACGAAACCCCCGCGGCGCGACAGGCGCGTTGGGCATCCGTCCTGCAGGGCGAGTACGACCAATTGCGCCGCCGCGCCTTCGCCGGACTGCTCGGCCCGACCCCGCTGCTCGACCCCTACGCGGCGAGCGAACCGGCGGAGTTCTTTGCGGTGGCGAGCGAAGTGTTCTTCGAACAGCCGCTCGATCTGGCCGCCGAGCACGCCGCGCTGTATGCCGAACTGGCGGATTTCTACCGGCTCGATCCGGCGAGCTGGTAAGCGCTCACGCCACGGCCGCGTGTGCCCGGCGCAGCGCGCGCAGGCCGTCGGCCGGCGGCGCCGGCGAATAGCGCAGCGCCGCGTAGTCGGCGCTGAAGCGGCGGATCGCGTCGGCCTGGTCGGGCAATGCCGCCGCGGCGCGCGCGGCGAAGTCGCCGGGGCCTTCCCACGGCTGCCAGACCACGCCGCGCCGCGCCAGTCGTGCCGCGAAGCGCTGCCACAGCACGACGGCGGGATCGCGCCGCTGGCGCTGCCAGAGCACCCACGCGGTGAGTGCCAGCAGCAGCATGCCGCACAGGCCGGCGAGCCACGCGGTCATGGCTTTCCAGTCGGGATCGGCAAGACCGAGTTGCTGCAGGAATTCGCGCTGGCGGGCGGCGTTGTAGCCGAGCACCCACTGGTTCCAGCCATTGGCGACAGCATCGAGCTGGTTGCGCAGGTCGCGCAGCCACGCCAGGTCGGCACGGGCGAGCAGCGGCAAGGGCTCGCCGGCCGGTACGGCCGCGGCGAAATTGTCGGCGATGCGTGAGGGCATGGTGATGGCCGTGGGGTCGACGCGCACCCAGCCGCTGCCTTCTATCCAGACTTCGGTCCAAGCGTGGGCATCGTACTGGCGCACCACGAGGTAGCCGTCGACGGGATTGACTTCGCCGCCCTGGTAGCCGGCGACGATCCGCGCCGGCACACCCGCGGCGCGCAGCGCGAACACGAAGGCCGAAGCGAAATGCTCGCAGAACCCCTTCTTGGTCTCGAAGACGAATTCGTCGATGCCGTCGGGGCCAAGCAACGGCGGCGTCAACGTATAGGTCAGCAGTTGGCGCAAAAAGAACCCGCTGGCGCTGGCGAGGATGCGCTGGTCGACCGCCGTGCCGTCGACCGCCGTCCCGCCACCACTGTCGTTTGCCTCGGCTGCCTCGCGCCATTGCGCGGCGATGGCACGGATGCGCGGATTGCCGCGCGAGGGCAGCGTGAGCGATTCCTCGCGTGCGGCGCGTGACAAGGTAGCGCCGTGCGTCGCAGCGGCGACGGACGCCAGCGCATAGCGTCGTCGTTGCCGCAGCGGTTCGCTGGCGAGGATCTGCAGATCGTTGGTCATCAGGCTTTGCGGCGGCAGTCCCTCGGGCAGTTCGAGGGCGAACAGCCAGCGTTGCCCGTGCGGCTCGACGGTCACTTCGTAGCGCAAGGGCACAGCGTCGGTCGGCAGTTCGTAGGGCGGTTCCCGGTGCGTCGCGATGCCGCCGTTGGTGCGCCAGCTGCGGCCGTCGAAGCGCGGCATCACGGGCCCGCGCCAATAGAGCTGCGGCTGCGGCGGCATCTCGCCCTCGAAGCGCACGCGGAAGGCGACGGCGTCCGACTGCGACAATTGCGCGATGCTGCCCGGCGACATGGTGTCCGACAACCCCGAGGTGGCCGCATGGCGGTCTTGCGGCAGGCCCCACAACGGCCCGTCGATACGTGGGAAGAGCACGAACAGCACCAGCATGAAGGGCAGCCCCTGGAGCAGCATCACGGCGGCGCGGCGTAGTTGCACCGTGGGCGCAGGGCGGTCGTCGGCGGCGGCGGCGAGCGTCGCGGTGGTGATGACGACCGTGGCCAGGGCAAGGGCGCCGGCAGCCAGCGTCTGGGTGAACATGAAATTCGCCAGGACGAGGAAATAGCACAGCAGCACGACGGTCAGTGCATCGCGCGCCACGCGAAGTTCGAGCAGCTTGAGCGCGAGAAAGGCAAACAACAGCGCCACGCCGGGCGTACGGCCGACCGGTGTCCGGTAGTACCACAGCACGGCGCCGGCGGCGGCCAGCGTCAGCGGCACGAGGATCCAGCGCGGCGGCAAATGCCACTGCCGCCAGGTGATCGCAGCGCGCCACGCCAGCACGACGCCGGCGGCGATGGTGAGCCAGGGTGGTACCTGTTCCGCGAGCGGGGCGAGGGCCGCCAGCGCGGTTGCCAGCAGCCACCACGATTGGCGCAGGCTGACGGGGCGGTCGATTCTCATCCGGGATACAGCGCCAGGCCCTTGAGGCCCTCGGCCAGATGTGCGGCGCCACTCGCCGGCGTCAGCCGCAAGGCCGGCAGGCGCACGCCCCACGACAGCCCGGCGGCTTCGGCATCGAGCATCCAGCGCGCCATGACGCCGAGGCGTTCTTCGAGCGACATCGCCGGCGGCAGCATGTCCCACTCGAGCCAGATGCGCTGCGCGCTGGCGCCCGAAAACAGCTTGGTGAGCAGCGGGCCGTCGTCCTGCCGCGCCACCGCCTTCCAGGCCACGTGCCGCGGTGGGTCGGCGGCCTGGTGGTCGCGCAGGCCGGCGAAGTCGTCGCGTCCGCTGCCGTCGCGGGTGATGCCGTGGGCGCCGTCGCCGCCACTGGGCAGGGGCGGCGCGATCGCCGCCGGCGCCGGCCAGACGAGGCATTGCATGTCCGGCGCGATGTAGCCCCAGGCGCGGATCAGGCCCAGTGGCCAGATGGTGGCGATCGTGACGCGTGGCAGCGGCAGCAGGCCGCGCCGCTGCGTCGGCAGTGGCAGCCACGCGGAGGTGGTCCCGCGCCCGGCGACGTCGACTTCGACACCGTCGTCGGCCATGAAGGGCGCCAGCTGCACGGCGATGCGTTCGTCGGCGCGGCGGTTTTCCAGCAGCAGTTCGAAGCGCGCCGGCTCGCCGGCGAAAACCGGATCGGCGCGGCCCGGACGGATCGACAGTTGCGCGAGGTTGCGGAACGTGTGCAGAATGGAAACCACGCCCAGCCCGCCGAGCAGGAAGACGAGCCCGTAGCCCAGGCTGAGGTTGTAGTTCATGGCGCCGAGCAGGATGACGCCGAGTGCGACCATGTAGGCGATGCCGGCGCGCGTGGGCAGGACATAGACGCGACGCTGGACGAGCACGATCGGCGCCGGCTCGGGCGAGCGCACACGCAGTGCCCAGCGGATGAAGCGCTCGTGCGCCTGCTGCCGCCCCTGGGCCAGCGTGCTGCGCACGCTCACGGCAACGGCACCGCCTCGATCAGGCGTTGCGCCGTGTCACCATCACTGTAGTTTGCCGCGCCCTCGTCGCGCGGCCGCAGGCGATGGCCGACGACGCCGGGCAGCACGGCCTGGACATCTTCGGGCAGGACGTGGTCGCGCCCGTCGAGCCAGGTCCATGCGCGTGCCGCGGCGAGCAGGCCGAGGCCCGCCCGCGGCGACAGGCCGGCCTGCCACTGGCCGGCCGATCGCGTGTGGCGGGCGATGGCGAGCACGTAATCGACCAGCGCCGGCGCAGCGTGGACTGCGCGCACCGCCGTCTGCGCGGCGATCAGGTCGGCGGCCGAGGCGACCGGCGCCATCGCCGCGACCATCGCGCGGCGGTCGTGCCCGGCGAGCAGTTCGCGCTCGGCGCCGGCATCCGGGTAGCCCAGGTGGATGCGCAGCAGGAAGCGGTCGAGCTGCGACTCGGGCAGCGGGAAAGTGCCGATCTGGTGCGCCGGGTTCTGTGTCGCAATGACGAAGAACGGCTCGGGCAGGGGGTGCGTATGCCCATCGATGCTGACCTGGCGTTCTTCCATCGCTTCGAGCAGCGCGCTTTGCGTCTTCGGCGTGGCACGGTTGATCTCGTCCGCAAGGACGACTTGTGTGAATACCGGGCCGGGATGGAACTCGAAACGCGATTGCCCGCGGTCGAACACCGAAACGCCGAGGATGTCCGCCGGCAGCATGTCGCTGGTGAATTGCACGCGCTGGAATTGCAGGCCGAACAGCCGCGCCAGCAGGTGCGCCAGCGTGGTCTTGCCCACGCCCGGCAGATCCTCGATCAGCAGGTGGCCGCGGGCCAGCAGGCAGGCTATCGAGAGCCGCAACTGCACCGGCTTGCCAAGAATGACGCGCTCGGCGGCAGCGAGCAGGTCGGAGAAGGTGGTGTGCGTTGTCGGCGTCGGTGTGCGCAAGGGCGTCGGATGGACAATAATGGGTCTGCAACCGATTGTATGTCATGAGTACGACTGCCTTCATTACCCATGCCGATTGCCGCCTCCACGACATGGGGCATCTGCATCCCGAATGTCCGGATCGGCTCGACGCCATCCGCGATCAGCTCATCGCCTCCGGCATCGAGCAGGCGCTGGAATTCCACGACGCGCCTCAAGCCAGCCGCGAGCAGCTCGAACGCATCCATCCCGCGGCCTATGTCGATCGCCTGCAGGCTGCGTCGCCCGAACATGGCTTGCACCATCTGGACCCTGATACGGCGATGTCGCCCGGCACCTGGAAGGCGGCCTTGCGGGCCGCCGGCGCCGGATGCCTGGCGGTCGATCTGGTGCTGTCCCGGAAGGCGGCAAACGCGTTCTGCGCCGTGCGCCCGCCCGGCCACCATGCCGAGCGGGCCCGCGCGATGGGCTTCTGTTTCTTCAACAACGTCGCGGTCGCCGCCGCGCACGCGCTGGCGTCGGGCAGCGTGTCCCGCGTGGCCGTCATCGATTTCGACGTGCATCACGGCAACGGCACGGAAGAGATTTTTGCCGGCGACGAGCGCGTGCTGATGGTCAGCACCTTCCAGCATCCGTTCTATCCGTATTGCGGTACCGACAACCCGGCGCCGAACATGTGCAACGTGCCGCTCAAGGCCGGCACGCGCGGCGAGGGCTTCCGCGACGTGGTCGATGGCGTCTGGCGGCCCCGACTCGATGCCTTTGCGCCGGAAATGATCTTCATCTCGGCCGGCTTCGATGCGCACATCGAGGATGACATGGCCTCGCTCGGCTTGGTGGAAGCCGACTACGCCTACGTCACGCGCATGCTGATGGGCGTGGCCGCCAGGAGCGCGGATCGTCGCATCGTCTCGATGCTGGAAGGCGGCTACGCCTTGTCGGCGCTCGCGCGCAGCGTCGTGGCGCACCTGCGCACGCTGGCGGACGTTTGAAGCGCCGCGTCTCGGTGGCGCGGGCCGGCTGCTAGAATCAGCACTTCCGCACGTTCGTTTCCTGCCATGCGTACCCCCATTTGCGGGTCGATTCCCGCGCTCATCACGCCCTTTGCCGAAGACGGATCGATCGATCTGGCGACATTTCGCGCGCTGATCGATTGGCATATCGCCGAAGGCAGCGACGCCCTCGTCGTCGTCGGCACCACCGGCGAATCGCCGACCGTCGATTTCGAGGAACACCACACCGTGATCGCGACGGCCGTCGAGCACGCTGCCGGTCGCATCCCCGTCATCGCCGGCACGGGCGCCAATGCCACGGCAGAGGCCATCGAGCTTGCCGCATTCGCCCAGGAAGCCGGAGCGAGCGCGCACCTTTCCGTGGTGCCGTACTACAACAAGCCGACCCAGGAAGGCCTCTACCGCCACTTCGCCGCCATTGCCGACGTGGTCGACCTGCCGATGATCCTCTACAACGTGCCCGGACGCACGGTGGCCGATCTGGCCAACGACACCGTCTTGCGGCTGGCGAAGATCGCGCACATCGTCGGCATCAAGGATGCCACCGGCAACATCGAGCGCGGCAGCGACCTGTTGCAGCGTGCGCCCGACGATTTCGCTGTTTTCAGCGGCGACGACGCGTCGGCCATCGCGCTGATGCTGCTCGGCGGCCGCGGGTCGATTTCGGTGACGGCCAATGTCGCGCCGCGGCTGATGCACGAGATGTGTGCGGCGGCGCTGGCGGGCGATGCGGTCGCGGCGCGCAGCGCGCATTTCAAGCTGCTCGGTCTGCACCGCGACCTGTTCTGCGAAGCCAATCCGATCCCGGTGAAGTGGGCCGTGCAACAGCTCGGACGCTGCGGCGGCACCCTGCGCCTGCCATTGTCGCCGTTGTCCGACTCATTCCACGAGCGCGTGCTCGGCGCCATGCGCCAGGCCGGCGCAATCTAGTTTGACCCTGCAAGGAAACCCATGAAGGCATTGAATCCCGCATCGCGTCGCCGCCCGGCGCGCCTGCCTGTTGTCCTGTTGCTGGCCCTCGCGACGGCCTCTGGCTGCAGCGTGCTGCCCGACACCAAGCGGATCGACTACAAGGCCGCGGGGCGCTTGCCGCCGCTCGAGGTGCCGCCCGATCTGACCCAGCCGGGGCGCGACGACCGCTTCGTCGTCGGCGATGCCGCCGGCTCGGCGACGTACTCGGCCTACGCCACCGGGCGCGGCGATACGCCGGCCGCCGCGGCAGGCAGCGACGTGTTGCCGAACATCGACAAGGCGCGCATGGAGCGTGCCGGCACGCAACGCTGGCTGGTGGTCAACGGCACGGCCGAGCAGGTCTGGCCGAAGCTGCGCGAGTTCTGGCAGGGGATGGGTTTCACGCTGAACGTCGAATCGCCGCAGACGGGGGTGCTCGAGACCGAATGGGCCGAGAACCGCGCCAAGCTGCCGCAGGACATCGTGCGCCAGACCATCGGCAAGATTTTCGACGACCTGTATTCGACCTCCGAGCGCGACAAATTCCGCACGCGCATCGAGCGCGGTGCGCAGGCCGGCACCGTCGAGATCTACATCAGCCATCGCGGCATGGTCGAGCTGTATGTCAGCGAAGGCAAGGAACTCACGCGCTGGCAGCCGCGGCCGGCCGACCCGGAACTGGAAGCCGAAATGCTGCGCCGTCTGATGGTGCGTCTGGGTGCCGACGAGAAGCGCGCATCGGCCATCGTGGCCAGCGCGGCCGGCACCGAGCGTGCGCGGATCCTGCGCGACGACAAGGGCGTGGATCGACTGGCGATGGACGAGACCTTCGAACGCGCGTGGCGACGCGTCGGCCTGGCGCTCGACCGCAGCGGCTTCACCGTCGAGGATCGCGACCGCGCGCAAGGCGTGTATTACGTGCGCTATCTCGATCCCGAGGCCGAGTTCAAGCCCAAGGACGAAGGCTGGCTGGCCAAGCTGGCGTTCTGGCGCGACAAGGAAACGGCGCCGCCGACCGGCGAGCGCTACCGCATCCTGGTCAAGGACGGCGCGGCGCAAAGCACGGTGCAGGTGCTTACGCGCGAAGGCGGCGAGGACAAGTCCGACACCGCGCGGCGCATCCTCGGCCTGCTCCACCAGCAGCTCAAGTGATCGCAGCGCGACGGTGATCGCTGCGCAACCATTCGAAGCCCGGCAACGCCGGGCTTTTTTCTTGGAGGACGCATGATGAGATATCGTCGGCTGGGCCGCAGCGGCTTGCAGGTCAGCGAACTGTCGCTCGGTTCGTGGGTGACCTACCACACGCAGGTTGACGTGCGCGGCGCCCGCGAGATGCTGGCCGCGGCGCTCGATGCCGGCATCAATTTCTTCGACAACGCGGAAGCCTATGCCGGCGGACACAGCGAAACGGTGATGGGCGAGGCGTTGCGGGCCCTGAAGGTGCCGCGGCTGAACTACATCGTGTCGACGAAGTTTTTCTGGGGGCTCGATCGCGCGGCAAGCGCACCGAACCGCCGCGATACGCTGAACCGGAAATACCTGCTGCACGCCATCGACGGCTCCCTGGCGCGGTTGGGGCTCGATTTCGTTGACCTGGTCTACTGCCATCGACCCGATCCGCACACGCCGGTCGAGGAGACGGTGTGGGCGATGCACGACATCATCGACCGCGGCAAGGCGCTCTACTGGGGCACCAGCGAATGGCCGGCGGCCGCGATCCGCGAAGCCTGGGACATCGCCGAGCGCCACCATCTGCACAAGCCCGTGATGGAGCAGCCGCAGTACCACCTGTTCCATCGGCAGCGCGTCGAGGTGGAGTACGCACCGCTGATTCGCGACATCGGACTCGGCCTGACGACGTGGAGCCCGCTGGCCAGCGGACTGCTGACCGGCAAGTATCGCGACGGCCTGCCGTCCGGCAGCCGCGGCGCCTTGCCGGGCATGGCCTTCCTGGTCGATGGCCTGACCGATGCGGCGAGGAACCGCGCGGTGACCGCACTGCAGCCGATCGCAGACGAACTGGGCGCCTCCACGGCGCAACTGGCGATTGCCTGGGCGGCGCGCAACCCGCAGGTCAGCACGGTCATCACCGGCGCCTCGACGTTGGCGCAATTGCAGCACAACCTCGCCGCAGCGCCGCTGGTCGAGCGGCTGACGCCGGCGCTGCTGGCACGCATCGACGCGATCTGCCTGCCGCTGGCTGAATAGAATCGCCGGCGGGACGATTCGCCGCGCGTGCGCCGTTCCGCCACGACTGTAGTTTCGCGAAAGGACATCGAATGCTGGTCAATTGCGTGGCCTACGAGAACGGCAACAAGCTTGCCGACATCGACATCGAGGAGATCAGCGACTACCTTTCGCGGAGCGAATGCTTCGTCTGGGTCGCCCTGCGCGATGCCGCCGACGAAGAGCTCGACAAGATGCAGGAGGAATTCGACCTGCATCCGCTGGCCGTGGAAGACGCGCGCAACGGCCACCAGCGGCCGAAGATCGAGGAGTACGGCGACACCTTGTTCGGCGTGCTGCATGTGGTCGAGTGGCTGGGCAACCAGATCCACGTCGGCGAAATCAACATCTTCGTCGGACGCAATTTCGTGCTCTCGGTGCGCAACCGCACGCGACGCAACCTGCTCGGGGTCCGGCAGCGCTGCGAACGCGAACCCGAGCTGCTTAAGCACGGATCCGGGTTCGTCTTCTACGCGATCATGGATGCCGTCGTCGACCAGTATTTCCCGGTGATCGACGACATCGAATCGCGCCTCGAAGCCATCGAGGAGCGCATTTTCGCCAAAGGCTCGGCGCGCCACAACATCGAGCAGCTCTACGAGCTCAAGCGTCATGTCACGCTGGTGCGCCACGCGGCGCTGCCACTGGCCGAGGCCGTCGGCAAGTTGCACAGCGGCCGGGTGCCGGCCGTCTGCGCCAACAGCCAAGCCTACTTCCGCGATGTGTTCGATCATCTGGCGCGGATCAACACCTCCATCGATGCCGTGCGCGAAACCGTCTCGACGGCGATCCACGTCAACCTGTCGATGGTCGCCATCGAAGAAAGTGAAGTGAACAAGCGCCTGGCGGCGTGGGCCAGCATCTTTGGCGTGGTGACGGCATTTGCCGGCATCTGGGGCATGAACTTCGAGCACATGCCCGAGTTGAAATGGACCTATGCCTACCCCGCGGCGCTGGCGGTCATGGCGGGCGCGTGCGTGTGGCTGTGGCGACGCTTCCGCAAGCTCGGCTGGCTGTAAGCATTTGAAGGTAAGGCACTAAATAGCGCGCGTTGTCACAAAACCACAATATTTCGATTCGCGCGTGAAGCGTGCCAGCAGGTTGACGTGGGTCAAAAATACCCACAATGGCAAAACTAGTATTGGCCCGACTTTTCTCAACGGAGCCTGTCATGAAGAAGCCATTGTTTGTCGCGTCAGCACTTGTCCTCGCCGCATTCGGTGCATCCCCGGCGTTCGCGCAAGCCGCCGAAGGCAACTGGATGATGCGCGTGCGTGCCGTCCACATCGATACCGCCAACGAGTCGGACGCGATTCCCGGCGTGCTGCCTGCCGACGCCATCCACGTCAGCAACAAGACCATTCCGGAAGTCGATTTCACCTATTTCCTGACCCCCAACATCGCAGCCGAACTGATCCTCACGGTGCCGCAGAAACATGACGTTTCCATTCCGGCGCTGGGCGGCAAGGTCGGCACGTTCAAACACCTGCCACCGGTGCTGTCGGTGCAGTACCACTTCGCACCGACGGCCACCGTGCGTCCGTACCTCGGTGCCGGCGTGAATTTCACCCGCATCATGAGCGTCGATCTCGGCACGGCCGACGCGGTCACGCAGACCCTCGGTGGCGGCAATACCGGCACGAACAACCTAGACCGCACCAGCGTCGGCTTGTCGTTGCAGGCCGGGCTGGACTTCAAGGTCGGACAGAATGCCTTCATCAATATCGATGTGAAGAAGGTGAAGTTGCGCACGGATCTCGAGAACAGTGCGCTCGGTCATCTTGCCAAGGTCAAGGTTGATCCGCTGCTCGTCGGTGTCGGGTTCGGTTTCAAGTTCTGACGGCCGCCACGTATTGTGCCGCTGCCGGAACGGCGGCCTGTGGCGATGTTCAGTTGCAGGGGCGGGCCCGCGGGTCCGCCCTTGTCTCGTCTGTGATGTCGAGGCACCGCTGGCGATGAAAAATCTCTCTGCGCGCCTTGCACGCCCATGCGGGCTGTGGCAGAATTCGCGGCTCTTTCGGGGGAGCGGTAGTTCAGTTGGTTAGAATACCGGCCTGTCACGCCGGGGGTCGCGGGTTCGAGTCCCGTCCGCTCCGCCAAGATTCCCCGTCAAAAGCCGCCTGCAAGGGCGGCTTTTGTTTTTTGGCGGCGGCGCATTCGATGTGTGCGCCGTCCCGCCACCCCTGTAGTTTGCGCGTTACGGCACCGCGAACGGTTGCGGCGGCTGTGCCGAGGTCATCCAGCGCAGCACTTCGTCGCGCTGGCGATAGGGCAGCGTGCCGAACGAGCGGAACAAGCGCTCGATCTGTTCGAGGCTCGCCGTGGCGAAATCCAGCGCCGGCACGCCGGCATCGTCGGCGTTGGTGACCAGTCCCCAGGTCGCATCGAGCGGCCCGCCGGGATTGCGCACGGCCTTCCACGACCACACCGCGCTGGCCCAGCCGAGCGACGCGTAGCGATCGAAGCTGGCGCGCGTGATCTGCGCGCCCAGTTCCGCGTCCATGTCCGCCCAGGGCTGGAATTCGCCGACGAACAGCGGCGCGTCGAGCGCCTGCATGCGCGCCTGCCATTCGCAAGTGCCGCGTCCCGGCGGATCGCAGCTCAGCCAGCGCCGGTGCACCTCGCGGCCGGCCTTGCCCCAGCCGAAATGGCCGGGATAGAAGTGCATCTCGAAGGCGACGTTGGTCAAACCTCGTGCGGCGGGCTTGCCATAGGCATCGATGCCGGCCGAATGACCCGGCAGGATCACCACCGCGTCCGGATCGCCGGCGCGGATCGCGGCGACCAGCGGCATCATCGCCGCCGCCATCGCCTCGGGCGTCGCGCCCCACGGCTCATTGAGCACGCTGTAGCCGGCGACGGCGGTGCGGCCCTTGTAGCGCGCCGCCACCTGCCGCCACAGCCACGAGGTACGTTCCTGATATTCGGGCGTCGTCCAGTACTTGTTCTGACCGGCGCAGCCGCTGTGATGTTCGTGCCCCTGGCTGCCCACCGCGCCGTGCAGGTCGAGCACGACGTACATGCCGCGTGCCTCGGCCTGCGCCACCGCCCAGTCCAGATAATGCCAGGCGTCATCGCGCAGATGGCCGGGCCGCAATTCGTCCTCGACCACGCTCCAGATGAAGGGCACGCGCACCAGATTCAGCCCGAAGCGCGCCATGCCGTCCCAGTCGCGCTCGGTGATCCAGTTGTCGCGGAAGAGCTTGAGCAGCCGTTCGCGCGTCGCCCGTCCGAAGCGTTGGTCGAACAGTGCCTCGAGGGTGCACTGGTCGTCGATCTTTTCGGTGCGCTGACCCATCATCCAGAACTCGAAGAGCAGCCAGTTGCCCAGATTCGCGCCCTTGAGCGCGATCGGCGTGCCGTCGCTGCGCACCCACTGCGTTCCCTTCGCCTGCACGCGCGGCAGGGCGTTCGGCGTCGCCACTGCGGTGGTGGCGCAAAGCGCCAAGGCGGCGGCAACGAGGGTCATGCAGCGGCGCAAGCGGGAGGCGATGGCGGACATGGGCGGCAATCAGCGGGGAGTGCTGGTGGACGCATCGTCCGCCAGCGCACGGCGGACGGCGACGCATTGATCGACATGACGCTTGCCCAGCGCCATGAAGGCGGTATAGCCGAGCGCGGCCGCGACGGCAGAGCCGACGATCGGTACGTACTTGCTGGCCTGCTTGGCGGTGAGGCGTACGCCGACCGTTTTCGCCATGGCGGTGATGACCGTGGTCGTCACCACCTTGCCGATCAGGGTCGGGCCGACGCGGCGTATCGCCTTCATGGCGATCGCATAGCGTGCGGCATCGAGCTGGTCGAGCTGGTCGGCGCCGAGGCCGAAGCGCGAGGTGATCTTCGGCAGGAGGTCGGCCAGCATGGCGATGTCCGCCACCGCATCGATGCCGGGCAGCGGCACGACCGACGCCACCGCCGACAGTCGCGCGCGCCGGCGCAGCATGCCCAGCGACTCGCGACGCAAACCCTCGAGTTCGAGCGCGTGCGGCGGTGCCGCGGACAGCGCCGTGGATGTCGTGCGGCCTGCGCTGGCGGGCTTCTTCGTCGGCATGGGAGACGCAGGGTAACATCGCGGCCTTGCTTCGCGCACGGGCGATCGTCGCCCGATGTTTCCGCCATGTTTCTCTACCTCGCCGGCCCCGATATCTTCCGTCCCGACGCCATCGCGTGGGCCGAACAGGCGCGCGCCATGTGCCGCGCCCGCGGCTTCGAGCCGCTGGTGCCGATCGACACCGACGAACGCGAGCCCGAGCGCATCCTCGCCGCCAATCTGGCGATGATCCGCCGCGCGCAGGTCGTGGTGGCCAACCTCGATCCGTTTCGCGGCGCCGAGCCCGATTCCGGCACCTGCTTCGAGCTCGGTTATGCCGGCGCACTGGGCAAAAAGCTGGTGGGCTATGTCGGCAGCGTCAGTACCGTGCGCGAACGCGTCGCCGCGCATGAGGGGCGTCCGTCGGCCGGCGTCGATGCGCGCGGCTGGGCAATCGAGGACTTCGGCCTGCCGGTCAATCTGATGCTGGCGTGCTCGATGCGCATCGTCGGCGGCGGTCTCGAGGCCGCGCTCGACAGCCTGCGGCAGCGTGCTGCCGCCGCCGTCGAATCCTGAGTCCGCCATCGCTGCCTCGGCGGCGTAATATCGAAAAAAAACCAATCGCCTGGCAGGGCTTGTCGGGCGCCGAGAGGAGAACCGCATGAAACAGCTTTCTGGCCTGGACAACGTCTTCCTCGAGCTCGAGCGCGGCAACGTCTATATGCACGTCGCGGGTCTGGGCATCTACGATCCGAGCACGGCGCCGGGCGGCAAGGTGCGCTTCAAGCAGATCCTCAACTTCTTCACCGATCGTCTCGATCAGGCGCGCGTCTTCCGCCGCCGGCTCGTCGTGCCGCCGCTGGCCATCGACCGGCCCTACTGGGTGGATGACGGCGAGCTCGATGTCGAATACCACGTCCGCCACATCGCGCTGCCGCATCCGGGCGACTGGCGGCAGTTGATGATCCAGACCGCCCGCATCCATGCGCGTCCGCTCGATCGCAACAAACCCTTGTGGGAGGTCTATGTCATCGAGGGCCTGGACAACATTCCGGGCATCGCGCCGGGCAGCTTCGCCCTCTACATCAAGTTCCACCACGCCGCGGTCGATGGCGAGGCCGGTGCGCAGATCATCAAGGCGATTCATTCGCCGACACCCGAAAGCAGCGCCGGCATCGAGCACAAGCCGCTGGTCGCCGACCGCGACCCCACGCGCATCGAGTTTTATGCGCGCGCCATCGGCCATCACGCGCGGCAGGCGGTCGATGCCGCCAGGCTTGCCGCCCAGCTCGGCACGCGCGTGGCGCTCGCCGGCAAGGACATGATCGAAAGCGGCAAGGCGATGGAGCTGGCCATGTCGCTGCTGGAAAAGCGCCTGTCGAAGGCCATGGCGGGCGATGCCGTGGCGGCGGCCGGCAGCCTGCGCAAGCCGTCGTCGCGCTTCGACGGCAAGGTTTCCGCACACCGCGTGGTCGATGCCGTCGGCTTCTCTATGGCCGAGTGCAAGACCATCCGCGAGCATGTCGCCGACATCACCATCAACGACATCTTCCTCGCCGCCACGGGCGGTGGCGTCCGCCGCTATCTCGAGGCGAAGGGCGAACTGCCGGCGCAGAGCCTCGTCGCAATGATGCCGATCTCGACGCGCGGCGCCGTCAAGGACATGGAAGCGGGCAACCAGATCGGCTTCGCGCCGGTCCGCGTGCGCAGCGACATTGCCGATCCCATCGAGCGCCTGATTGCCGTGCATGGCGGCGCCGCCCGTTCTAAATCGGCTTCGGCCAAGATCGGCGCCGACCTGCCGGCGAAGATCGTCAACCTGATCCCGGCCTTTGCCGCCGCACGTCTGCTCTCGAAAGCCAACGCCGCCGCCAACAACATGACGGTTTCGAACGTGCGCGGGCCGGACATGCCGCTGTACATGGCCGGCGCCAAATTGCAGGTGTTCCTGCCGGTGTCGATCCCGTTCGACGGCATGGGCATCAACGTCACCGGCTTCAGCTATGACGGCATTCTGTGGGTGTGCTACGTCGCCTGCCGCGCGATGGTTCCCGACCCGGCCTTCCTCACGCAGTGCCTGAAGGAATCGTTCGACGAGATGGTCGCCGCTGCCAAGGCGCACGGGCGTCCGGACGCGGCACCGAAGGCCAAATCGGCTGCGGTTCGCAAAGCGAAGGCGACGCCGGTCAAGGCGCCGCGCAAGGCCGCAGCACCGACCAAGGCCAAGACCGCAACGCCGGCCAGAACCAAGGCCGGCGCGCGTGCTGCCGCCAAACCGGCCGCGCGCCGTGCCGCGAAGCCCAAGGCGGCCGCCGCCCGCGCCTGAACCGGCGCCAAGCGCCGTGCCACCACCACTGTAATTTCAGGCGCCGTCGAGCGGGGCGGCAGCCGGCACGATCACATCGTCGAGCAGCGTCAGCGTCCCTGCGTCGGCATCGAGCGCGACCTGTACGCCGAGCGGCAGCAGCAGGTTCGGCCGGCAATGTCCGGCCGGCCAGCCGCCGAGCACGGGCTTGCCCAGCGGTGCCAGATATTCACGCAACGTCGGCCCCGGACAGGCAGCGTCGCTGAAGCTGCCGAGCACGAAGCCGCGCGCCGCATCGAGCACGCCGGCAAGCCGCAGTTGCAGCAGCAGCCGGTCGATGCGGTACGGCGCTTCGCCGATGTCCTCGAGGAACAGGATCGCATCGCGGACATCGAGCGCCCACGGCGTGCCGAGCAGCGACGCGATGATGCTCAGATTGCCGCCGACCAGCCGGCCCTCGACACGGCCCGGCGCAGCGAAGGGCGCGGCGTTGCGTGCGGGCGCCATCACGTCGCCGCGGCGCCAGCCGCGCGCGAGCGGCGAAAAGCCGGGCGGGCCGGCGGCGTCGACGATGTCGTCGGCATCGAGCAGATCGGAGGTCGGCATCGGGCCGTGGATGCTGGCGATGCCCCGGTTCGACAGCAGCGCGTGCAGCGCCGTGATGTCGCTGTAGCCGAGCAGCGGCTTGGCGTGGCGCGCGAGCAGGTCGACATCGATGCGATCGAGCAGCCGGCCGCTGCCGTAGCCGCCGCGCAGGCAGAAGATCGCCGCCACGTCCGGGTCGGCAAAGGCCGCGTGCAGGTCTTGCAGGCGGCAATCGTCGTCGCCGGCCAGATAGGCGAGCCGCTCATGACAACCGGGAAACAGCTTCGGCGTCCAGCCCATCGAGGCGATCAATGCCGGCACGCGGGCGACCGCATCGGCCGGCGCCGGTCCGGCCGGTGCGACGATGGCGACGACGGCGCCGGGTGCCAGCGCCTTGAAGGGCGCGCTCATCGGCCCAGCCGCGCGACCAGCGCGTCGTCGATGGCCTTGCCCAATGCCGGGATGCGCCAGGTCGTGGCGCAGGCATCGTCGGGCGCGTAGCGCGTGCCCAGATTGCATAGCAGCGCGACCAGATAGTGCCGGCGCGCCGGTGCGATTCCGCGGACGATGCCGGCGTCGGCCAGGTAATTTTGCGTCGTACCAGTCTTGTGCGCGAAGTGCACGTCCGCAGCCGCATTCGCGGTGCGCACATCGCCGGCCCGCCGATAGCCTGGCGCCGCGACGCCGCCGGCGTCGTCGATCCAGCGTTTCGGCAGGCGGGCGGGAATGCCCGGCTGCCAATCGGTGCGGGCCGCGAGCGATGTGCTCGACAGCACTTCGTGCAGGGCCTGCGCTTCGAGCATCTCGCGCACGACCTGTGTGCACGCCGGGCTCAGCAGGGGTGGTGCGTCCTTTGCGCGCCAGGGTGCCGGCGGTGCCTCGGCATCGAGCAACCAGAGCAGGCGGGCGGTATCCCAGGCCGTCATGTGGATATGGCCGACGCCCGATCCGGCGCCGTTGGTCCAGCCGCCGTCGGCCCGCGTGTCGGTGAGGCGCAAGGTGGCCAGGCCGGCAGCGGCGAACAGCGCATTGACGGCGTTGTGCGCCTCGCCGTGGGCTTCGCGACGGATCAGGCCGGCATGGTGCAGCAACGCGACCATGGCCGACGTGGCGCGGTTGCTGCTGACGACGATCATGTCCTCGGCCCAGTCGCGCACGGCCAGTGCCTGGCCGTCGTGCTCCCACGGCATGCCCCATTGCAGGCGGCCACCGTCGATGCCGTGGGCGATGCCGGTCAGCACCATCACCTTGAGCAGCGAAGCCGGGTAGGGTGCCACCACGCGCGGCGCACAGCGGTCGCCGGCCAGCGTGCTGAACGGTACGCGTTGCCAGTCGGTGTGCGGCAGCCACAAATAGGATTCGCCGGCCGCGTCGGTGTGGTCCTGCAGGGTGTGGATGTTGCGCACGGCGCCGCATGCGTCGGCGAACGCGGCGACAAGGCCCTGCGGGTGCTCGCGCGAGAAGAGCACGTTGGCGGCGAGCGGCGCACGGCCCTCGGCAAAGGCGACGACCGCCAGGTCGATGCTGGGAAAGCGGCCGATCGGCGCCTTGCCGAAAAGGCCATCGGCGGTGCTGGCGAAATCCTGCGCCTTGACGGCCGCCAGCAAGGCGGCGGCGAGATCGGCATCGGTCATGTGTGCATCATGCCATCGAGCGGGATCGGGCTGCCGCGTCCGGCGATCAGCGCCGCCACGATGCGCGCCGTGCCGGCAGCGAGGGTGAAGCCCAGCGGACCGTGGCCGACGTTGAGCCAAAGCCCCTGCACCGGCGTGCGGCCGATGATCGGCGCGCCGCCGGGCGTTGCCGGCCGCAGCCCGGCCCACGGCACCGCGCGGTCGTAGTCGGCGGCGCGCGGCAGCGTGGCGCGCACGATGCGCTGCAAGGCGGCGATGCGCTTCGGATCGATGCCTTCGTCATTGCCGACGAGATCGGCCATGGCGGCGACGCGCTGGTCGTCGCCGATGCGCGCGTAAAGCACCTTGCGCTCGAAGTCGGTCACCGACACCGCCGGTGCGAAGTGGCCGGGCCCGACCGGCGCCGTCAGGCTGTAGCCCTTGACGGGATAGATCGGCAGGCGCAGGCCGGCACTGGCGGCGAGTCCGACGCTGCCCAGGCCCGCGGCGATGACGACGGCGTCGGTGCCGATCTCGCCGGCCGAGGTGGTGACGGCGTGGATGCGTCCGTCGCGCAGGACGAAGCCGGCGACATCGATGCCGGTCAGCACCTCGACGCCCTCGCGTTCCGCAAGCCGCTCGGCCAGCTGCAGGCAGAAGGCGTGGCAGTCGGCGACCTCCTCGCTGGCGGTGAAGATGCCGCCGGCGAGCAGGGCGCGCGCGTCGGCCAGCGCCGGCTCGCAGGCCACGCAGGCATCGGCATCGAGCACGCGCACCTCGCCCGGCGCCGTCTCCGCGGTGGCGCGCGCGCCGGCGGCCGCGCGGGCGAATTCGCGCCGGTTGCGATACACGACCAGCTTGCCCGGCCGGCGCAAGGCGATGGCATCGGCGGGGACATGCCGGGCGATGTCGGCGAACGCGCTTTGCGACAGGCGGCCCAGGCGCAGCAGGCGTTCGGTGGTGCGCCGGTTGGCCGCGGAGGTGCAGTGCGCCAGGAAGCACGCCATCCATCGCCACTGCTGCGGATCCGCCTGCGGTCGGAACTGCTGCGGGCTGTCTGCGGCGAACAGCCAGCGCAAGGCTTTGAGCGGGATGCCGGCGTCGGCCAGCGGCGAAACGTAGCGGTAGCTGAGCTGGCCGCCATTGGCGAACGACGCGCCGGTCGCCAGCGCGGTCCCGCGCTCGACGAGCGAGACGGCGAATCCGGCATCGGCCAGCGACCATGCGGTCGTCAGTCCGACGACGCCGCCGCCGACGACAACGACATGCTTCATGCGCGGTGCGTGCAAGTGCGCCGTACGAGGCGGCGATCGATGCAGGCTAAGCGGCGGCGCCGCTTGCCGCTATGAAAGCTTGGGCGCGGGGTATAACCGCCGCGCATGCAAAACACAGTGGTGGCGGCACGGCGACTACAATGAATCCATCGCACGCGGGAGAACGCAAATGGGCAGGATGATCGATTTCGCGCGGCCGGACGGCTCGCGCTGTGGCGGCTACTTTGCCGACGCCGGCGAAGACGCGCCGTCCGTCGTGGTGATTCAGGAATGGTGGGGGCTGAACGACCAGATCTGCGGCGTCGCCGACCGCTTCGCGCGCTCCGGCTTCTCGGCCCTGGCGCCCGATCTCTTCCATGGCCGCGTCACGGGCGATCCCGACGAGGCCAACCACCTGATGAGCGGGCTGGATTTTCCCGGTGCGACGCATCAGGACATTCGCGGTGCCGTCGAACTGCTGGCCGCGCGGGGCAGCAAGGTTGGCGTGATGGGCTTCTGCATGGGCGGCGCGCTGACCATCGCGGCGGCCGTGCATGTGCCCGGCGTCGCCGCGGCCGTGTGCTTCTACGGCATCCCGCCCCAGGAGTTCGCCGATCCGGCGGCCATCCGCATTCCTTTCCAGGCGCACTTCGCGCGCCACGACAACTGGTGCACGCCGGCTGCCGCCCACGCGCTCAACGAGCGCATGCAGGGCGCCGGGCAGATTCCGGACATCCATCATTACGATGCCGACCACGCGTTCTTCAACGAGCGCCGCGCGGATGTCTACGACGCCAATTGCGCCAACCGTTCGTGGGACCGGACGGTGACGTTTTTCAAGCAGCACCTGGGCTGACGTGGAATTTTCGGCGGCGGACTGGGTACAGATCGGTCTGACCGAGGCGATCCTGTCGCATCAGGGCGCACCGCTGTACATCGCGGCGGAGCGCGGCGCCATCGCCGCCGTGAAGGTGATGTGCGAGGCCGGCAGCAACCTGGAGGTGCGCGGCCCCGGTGGCCGGCGGCCGCTGCATGCGGCGGCGGCGGGCGGGCACGGCGGCATCGTCGCCACGCTGCTCGGTGCCGGCTGCGAGATCGATCCGCGCGACGACGACGGCAACACGCCGCTGATCGCCGCGATCCTTGCCGGGCAGGCCACATCGGTGGAGATCCTGCTCGCCGTCGGCGCGGATGTCGAAGCCATGCGCGTCGATGGCCTGACGGCGGTGCATGTGGCGCAGTTTCCCGATACGCCGCGGAACATCCGCGAACTGCTCGAGCTGGGTGTCAGCGGCGCGCCGATCATCATCGGCTGACGCAGGACGATCGCCGTCCCGCCACCACTGTCGTTTCGCGCTCAGTGCGCTGCGGGCTTGGCGGGTTCCGCGGGGGTGCCGGCGGCCACTGGCGCCGCTTCGGCCGGCGCGGCAGCCGGCAGCGGCTTGTCGGCCTTGAGCTTGCCCTTGGCGTTGGGCGGCGCCATCGGGAATTCGGGACGGATTTCGTCGATCTTGTTCTCGCGCATGTAGCCGTCCATGTCGCGCCAGCCTTCGAAGATCGCCGATTTGGGTGCCTTTGGATTGATCTGGTAGCAATCCTCCAGCGCGCGGCCGGACTGCCGGCAGGAGCCGCCGATCGCCTTGCCTTCGTCGATCAGGCGCTGGTTGGCCTGCGCCGGCGTTTCGATGCCCAACTGGTCACAGCCGCCCAGCAGCAGCGCCAGCGGCAGCAGCAGCGCGAGGAAACGGGTCGGCGGAACGGTCAGGACGGGCAGGCGCATCGCGCGCAGTTTGTCACAGAAACCCGGGCTGCATCACGGCCTTGAGGACGGTCTCGGTGATGCCGTCGCGGGTGCGCGCGCCAAGCCAGACGACCGCGCCTTTCTTGACGGCCCAATCCTGTTCGCTGCCGCACAGCACGCGTGCGGCAAGGCGTCCGATGGTCGGCTGGTGGCCGACGATCAGCACGCTGCGGCCACCGTCAGGCCATCCGGCGGCGGCCAGCAGGTCGGCGGCGCAGGCGGCGGTGCCGACCTCCGGCGCGATCTCGTAGGTGCGCTGCAGGCGATGCGCCGTCTGCTGCGTGCGCTGCGCCGGGCTGACCAGCACGCGGCAATCCTTGGGCAGACGGGTCTCCAGCCAGCGTGCCATATCGCGTGCCTGGCGATCGCCCCGCGGGGTCAGGCGACGCTTGTCGTCGCCGAGGGTCAGCGAGCCTTCTTCGGCTTCGGCGTGGCGCCAGAGAATCAGGTCCATGTGTCGATCGCGCAGGAAATCAAACCCGCCATCATGTCGTGCGATTGTTACCGTCGTGTGGCAAGCAGGGCGTAACCGCGTTGCGCTTTCGACACGTCCGACGGCATCAGCGGCACGCGCTCGCCAAGCGCTACTGCCAGGTTGCGCAGAGCGGCCACGTCGTCGCTGCTGGACAGTTCGAGTTCGACTTCGCAGATCGGCGCCGAGCGGCCTGCGGCCACGATGTCGCCGCGATCGAGCGCGACCAGGATTTCGCCGCCGGCCGGCAACGCCAAATGCCACGTGAGGCGCCGGAAGCGCGTCGTGAACAGCGGGCCGATGGCACTGGCGATGGCGTCCCGCTGCAGCCAGGCACGCAGGCGCGGTACGTCGATCATCGAGAAATCGAAGCTGCCGGCGAAAGGTGTTTCCCATTCCGGACGCATGGAGAGCCCGCTGCCGGCGACAGCCTTGGCGGCGAGCTTGATCGTCTGCAGGCGGCGACGGCCGATCCGGCGTACGCGCAAGGCAACGCCTCGCCGGCGCAGCCCGAGATCGGGCGTGTCGAAGTAGGTGTTGTCGAGCATGTGGTCGCTGCGCGCCGTGGCCGTGCGCAGCAGCGGATGCGCCATGAATCGCCGCGCGTGGGCCGGGTCGAGCAGCAGCTTGATTTCGATTTCGCGCCCCATGGACATCACCGTCGGGAAAGTACCGCATGATATTCAATGCGCTGCAAGCGTCGCCGCAATTGGCGGCAAGCCACGTTTCGAGCATAATGCGCGCCTTCCGACGAGGGCGTATCGCGCCCTTCGTTCCCGCGCCGGGGTGGCGGAATCGGTAGACGCAGCGGACTCAAAATCCGCCGGTGGTGACACTGTGAGGGTTCGAGTCCCTCTCCCGGCACCAAGACACGGTTTCGTTTGTCCGAGCGCGCCCCATTCCGTCGAATCCTGTCCGCGCTGGCCACCATTGCGCTGCTGGCGGGGTTTTCGTCGCCGGCCGTCGCCGCGCCGGTGTTGCCGGCCTTGCCCGCGGACAAGGCCGGCTCGGAAGTGCAGATCTTCGTCGAAAACGACGTCTTTGCCGACACCGATCGCTACTACACCAGCGGCATCAAGTTCGGCGGCGGCTTGCCGCTGGACTGGCTCAATTCGCCGGCTACGCACGTGCTCGACAACCTGCTCGACCTCAAGGGCAGCGAAGTGCGCGTCGGCGCCTTCATTGGCCAGAACCTCTATACGCCACGCGACATCCGCAACGCCGCGCCGCAGCCGGGCGACCGGCCGTGGGCGGCCTGGCTTTACCTTGGTGGTGTCGCGCAGCGAGCCAAGGACGACCGGCTCGACAGCGTCGAAGTCGATGTCGGCATGATCGGCCCGGCCGCACTGGGCGAACCGGTGCAACGGACGCTGCATCGACTGATCGATTCGCCCAGGCCAATGGGGTGGGAAAACCAGTTGGCCAACGAGCCGGCGTTCCAGATCGCCTATCTCGCCAAGCGTCGCTTCCGGTACGGGTGGGTCGATGTGATTCCGCATGGCGGTGCCACGCTGGGCACGGTGACCAACCTCGTGCGCGTCGGCGGCATTGCGCGGGTGGGCCTGGGCATGACGGGATTCGGGCCGGATACCATCGAGCCGGGCGGCGCGATGCTGCAGAACATGCGGGCCATTGCCGACCCGGGCCGGGCGTCGTGGGAACTCTACGGTTTTGTCGGCATCGACCACCGCTGGGTCGCGCAGTCGATCTTTCTCGACGGCGGCGTGTTCCGCGACGGGCCGTCGGTGGATCGCCGGCCCCACGTCATGGATTACACCACCGGCATCAGCTTCCGCATGGGCGCGCTGCGGGCGTCCTTCCAGCGCGTGCGCCGCAGCGAGGAATTCCGCGTGCCCGGCCGCCGCAGCGAGCGACAATCCTTCGGCTCGCTGAACGTCGGGCTTGAGTTCTGATGTCCGACCTGACGCTGGACGATTTCGATTACGCGCTGCCGCCCGATCGCATTGCGCAGGTGCCGCTGGCCAGCCGTTCCGCGAGCCGGCTGCTGCTGCTTGATGGCATGCTGCGCGAAGACCGGATGATCGTCGATCTGCCGCAGCTGCTGGCGCCGGGCGATTTGCTGGTATTCAACGACACGCGGGTGCTCCATGCGCGCTTGCTCGGACGCAAGGACAGCGGCGGCGCGGTGGAGGTGCTGGTCGAGCGCGTCGGCGCCGATGGCGTGGTGCTGGCGCAGGTGCGGGCCAGCAAGCCGCCGCGTGCGGGCAGCCGGCTGGATCTGGAAGACTGCTTGCGCGTCGATGTGCTTGGCCGCGAGGGCGAGTTCTACCGCCTGGGCTTTGCGGGCGACGCGCTCGACCTGATCGAGCGGCATGGCCGCCTGCCGTTGCCGCCCTACATCGAGCGCGCCGCCGCCGGCGACGACGAAGCGCGCTACCAGACGGTATTTGCCACCGCGAAAGGCTCGGTCGCGGCGCCGACCGCAGGCCTGCATTTCGATCCGGCACTGCTCGAGGCCCTGCGCTTGCGCGGGATCGTCATGGCGCATGTGACGCTGCACGTGGGTGCCGGAACGTTCCAGCCGGTGCGCGTGCAGCGCATTGCCGAGCATCGCATGCACGCCGAGCGCTTCAGCATCCCGGCGGCCACGGCCGATGCCATCGTAGCGGCGCGCGCGCGCGGCGGACGCGTGGTGGCGGTGGGCACGACGAGCCTGCGCGCGCTCGAATCGGCGGCGCAAGGCGATGGCAGCTTGGACGCGCAGAGCGGCGAAACGTCGATCTTCATCACGCCGGGCTACCGCTTCCGCATGGTCGATGCGCTGCTGACCAACTTCCATCTGCCGAAATCGACGTTGTTGATGCTGGTGTCGGCGTTTGCCGGCATCAGCCCGATCCGCGAGGCCTACGCACATGCGCTGGCGGCGGGCTACCGGTTCTTCAGCTACGGGGATGCCATGCTGCTGCGCTCGAGGCTGGCGCCATGAGCTTCACGTTGCTGGCCACCGATGGCGCGGCGCGGCGCGGCACGCTGCAACTGGCGCACGGCACGGTGCAAACGCCGATGTTCATGCCGGTGGGCACCTACGGCACGGTGAAGGCGATGACGCCGGCCGAACTCGCAACGGTCGGCTCGCAGGTGATCCTCGGCAATACCTTCCATCTGTGGCTGCGGCCTGGT
>JBGARB010000104.1:0-7273 GCA_044230495.1 Rhodocyclaceae bacterium | reverse complement strand
ATTGATCGCCCATCATGGCTAAACGGGTCGCACCCTCACGTCACCAGGCCGATAACCCTGCCGGCAACTTCATGTCTGCCGCTTGTAGCGATTGGCACGACGTGCGCAGATTCCATGTCGGCACGGACCATTGTGCGTCCGCTTCAGATGCCGGATATACGACTGCATGCGCTTCCGCGCAGCCATCCCTATCGATCAGTCTCTTGCCGTTGAGGGGGAGTCCATATATGAGGGTTAGGTGTCACTTCCTCTTGTCCTTACAGTAGGCGGAGAGAAAGTCCCTTTCCTGATCGGGATGCTTGCCAATTCTTGCGCCGCTAGGGAACCAGTCGGTCTTTCCGGCGAGCGGCCGAACGGTAATGACATCTTCTTCTCTGAGGAGTTCGAGCTCTCCGAATTCGACAGTTCTTCCGCCTATGATGTCCCAGACTGTAACGCGCGCAGAACTCCCGGTAACTCTGCCTCGGAGCAACAGAAAATCAAAGTGAGGAACGTTTCGACAGATTGCGCCCGTGGATATCTCGCCGCCGATTTCACCATACTTTGCTGTGAGTGAAATCCTAAGGTCCGTGTTCTTCGAGAGCTTCATATCTTCCATGTTGACGATGCCCTCGGGGAAAGTGGACCAGTGTCCTTCCCAATGTTGATCGTCCTTCATCCAGCTAAGATATTGATCAGTCGTCGCAGAAACCTCATCGGGCATCTTCCGAAAGTTCTGGAGGATTGTTGGCCCATTAAGGCCGAGGGTGAAGGCGACGCCAGCGACCGCCGACACCACCAACCACAGGTTCTTGTACCAGGCTTGCTTGGGGAGCGGCTGGGCCGACGGTTGGACGGAAACGCCCGGCTGCGCAGGTCTTCGAGTTCATTTGCTCATGGGCGAGTTCTTGTGTGACACCTAACGAGGCTGTAGAAAAACATCATTCATCGGCGCATTGTGCGCCTAGTCGTCTGGAATAATCAAGGCATTCGAAGCGACGACGGTGAAACGCCCATGGCCCGCTACAAAGTCATCGACACCAGCCCGCGCTTTACCCCCGTCGATCTGTCGCGGCAACTCCTGCCCGGCATCATCGAGCACGCGGCGGATCACCTCATCGACCACGAACTCGACCTCTCCGGGTTCGATGCCCGCTACCGCAACGACGCCACCGGCGCCTGCGGCCTGAAACTACAGTGGTGGCGGCACGGCGCCCTCTACCGTCACCGTGGCGCCGCATGACGGCTGGACACGCCCTTGCGCGGCGGCCGATAATCCCCGCTTTGCGTCCTTTCGGCAGTCGGCCATGAAATACCTTTCCACGCGCGGGCAGGCGCCCGCGGCGCGCTTTTGCGACATTCTGCTCGGCGGCCTGGCGCCGGACGGCGGGCTGTATCTGCCCGCGCAGTACCCGCAGGTTGCCAATCGTCTGGCCGATTGGCGCGGTCTGTCGTATGCCGATCTGGCGTACGAAATCCTGTCGCTGTTCATCGACGACATTCCGCCGGCCGAGCTGGCGGAACTCTGCGCGCGCACCTATCGCGCCGAGGTGTATGCCCATGCCCGCACGGCTGCGCGTGCGCGCGAGATCACGCCGCTGACGCCGCTGGCCGACGGCCTGTCGCTGCTGGAGCTGTCCAACGGGCCGACGCTGGCCTTCAAGGACATGGCGATGCAGCTGCTGGGCAATCTCTTCGAATACGTGCTGGCACGGCGCGGTGAGGAGATCAACATCCTCGGCGCCACGTCGGGCGACACCGGTTCGGCGGCGGAATACGCCATGCGCGGCAAGCGCGGCGTGCGCGTCTTCATGCTCTCGCCCGAGGGCAGGATGAGCGCCTTCCAGCGCGCGCAGATGTATTCGCTGCCGGATGCGAACATCTTCAACATCGCCGTGCGCGGCATGTTCGACGACGCGCAGGACATCGTCAAGGCGGTGTCGAACGACGCCGGCTTCAAGGCGCGCTACCGCATCGGCGCGGTCAATTCGATCAACTGGGCGCGCGTGGCGGCGCAGATCGTGTATTACTTCAAGGGCTGGTTCGCGGCGACGACGGCGGACGACCAGAAGGTCAGCTTCTGCGTGCCGTCGGGCAATTTCGGCAACATCTGCGCCGGCCACATCGCGCGCATGATGGGCCTGCCGATCGACCGGCTGGTGCTGGCGACCAACGAGAACAACGTGCTCGACGAGTTCTTCCGCAGCGGCGTCTATCGTCCGCGCACGGCCGCGCAGACGCATGTCACCTCCAGCCCGTCGATGGACATTTCGAAGGCCTCGAACTTCGAGCGCTTCGTGTTCGACCTCGTCGGCCGCGATGCGGGCGTGGTGCGCGACCTGTGGGCGCAGGTGGAGTCCGCGCAGGGCGGTGCCTTCGACCTCAACGGCACGCCGTATCGCGCGGCGATGGCGGGGTTCGGGTTCGTCTCGGCCAGCAGCACGCATGCCGACCGCCTGGCGACGATCCGCGACGTATGGCAGGCGCACGGCGTGATGATCGACACGCACACGGCCGACGGCGTCAGGGTGGCGCAGGCGCTGCGCCGGCCGGGCGAGACGATGGTGGTGCTGGAAACCGCGCAGCCGGCGAAATTCGGCGAGACGATCCGCGAGGCGCTGGGCATCGATCCGGCGCGCCCGGCTGACCTGATGGGGATCGAGGACCTGCCGCAGCGCGTCGAGGTCATCGACGCCGACATTGCGGCCGTCAAAAACATCATTGCCCGCGAATGCGGGCAATGACGGGAGGTGGGGCAGGGGGCCGGGCGGCTAGAGGTAGATGACCGCCGGGAACACCGTGACGGCCAGCACGAGCACCAGCCATTCGAGGTTGTTGCGGGCGAGGAATCCCGTGAAGTGCAGGATCAGGACGACGATCGCAACGATGTAGTAGAGGATGAATAGCATCTGGGGTCTCCGGAATTCCTGTCGGCGGCGTGCGCCGCGAAGTGTCGAACAGCGGCTGCCTGACGCACGCGAACGGGCGCGATTGTAACATCCTTCATGCGAGGCCCAGCCCGGCCGGTTTGAGCCTGGTGGGCAGTTCCGTGCCGCGCCGCGCGCGGTTGCCGCGGTAATTGGCCTGTTCGCGCACGCTGACGCCGATGCTCGCCGGCTTGCCGCCGCGGCCGGCGCCGCTGACGATCAACGGACGGTCGTCCACCACCGCGACGCCGACCAGCGTTTCGCTCCTGGCCAGATCCATCAGCACCATGCCCTTGCCCTTGGCCATCACCTTGAGTTCGGTGAGCGGGAAGAGCAGCAGCCGGTTGCTCGACGACAGCGCTGCGACGGCCGTGGTCGGCCGCAGGGGCGGCGTCGCGGCGCCAGGCGCCGTGCCGCCACCACTGTAGTTTGCCAGCGGCGCCGGCGGCAGCGGGTGTTCGCCCTTGTCGAGCGTCAGGAAGCCCTTGCCGGCCTTGTTGCGGCCGACCATGTCGGCGACGCCGGCGATGAAGCCGCAGCCGCCGCTGCCAGCCACCAGATAGTGCGCTTCGGGCGGCGCGGTGAGGACCTGCGCGAGCTTGCCGCCGTCCTGGAAGTCGACCAGCGTGGACAACGGCGCGCCGTCGCCGCGCCCGCCGGGCAGGTCGGCCACCCGCACGCTGTAGGCGCGGCCGTTGTGGTCGATGACGACCAGCGGCCAGATGGTGCGCGATTCGGCGACGAAGAACGGGAAGTCGCCGGCCTTGTAGGCGATGCTCGCGGCGTCGATGCCGTGGCCCTGGCGCGCGCGCACCCAGCCGTTCTTGCTGACGATCACCGTCACCGGTTCGTCGGGCACCGAGACTTCGGCTGCCGCGACGGGCGCCACGGTCTCGATCAGTGTGCGTCGCGCATCGCCGAAGCGCTTGGCATCGTCGCCGATCTCTTTCTGGATCAGCTTGGTCATTTCCTTGCGGTCGGCCAGCAGCGTCGCCAGCTCGCCGTGCTCGACGCGCAGGTCGCCCAGCTCCTTTTCGATCTTGATGCCCTCGAGCCGCGCCAGCTGGCGCAGGCGGATCTCGAGGATGTCCTCGGCCTGGGTTTCCGTGAGGCCGAATTCGGCGATCAGCGCCGGCTTGGGTTCGTCGGATTCGCGGATGCAGCGGATGACTTCCTCGATGCGCAGGAACGCCGTCATGCGGCCTTCGAGGATGTGGATGCGGCGTTCGACTTCGCCCAGCCGGTGCCGCGTGCGCCGCTCGACGGTGGCGAAGCGGAAGTCGATCCATTCGGCAAGGATGGCCAGCAGCGGCTTTTGCTGCGGGCGGCCGTCGGTGCCGACCATCGTCATGTTGACCGGCACGTTGGATTCGAGGCTGGTGTGCGCCAGCAGCACGGCCATGAACTCGTCCTGCGCGATCTTCGAGGTGCGCGGCTCGAGGACGATGCGCACCGGCGCCGCCTCGGTGGATTCGTCGCGCACCGAATCGAGCACGCCGAGCACCAGCGTCTTGAGGTTCTTCTGCTCCTGCGAAACGTCCTTCTTGCCGGCGCGCGGCTGCGGGTTGGTCAGCGCCTCGATCTCGGCGAGCACCTGCGCCGTGGACACGCCGTGCGGCAGCTCGTTGATGATGACGCGCCACTGGCCGCGGGCGAGGTCTTCGATGGTCCAGCGCGCGCGCATGCGCAGCGAGCCGCGGCCCGATGCGTAGGCGTCGCGGACGTCGCCCCGCCGCGAGATGAGCTGGCCGCCGCCGGGGAAATCCGGCCCCGGCAACACGGCGAGCACTTCGTCGAGCGTGGCGTTCGGCTTTTTGATGAGCAGACGCGCGGCATCGGCGACTTCGCGCAGGTTGTGCGGCGGGATCTCGGTGGCCATGCCGACGGCGATGCCGGAGGCGCCGTTGAGCAGCACGAAGGGCAGGCGCGCCGGCAGCAGCGCCGGCTCGGTGAAGGCGCCGTCGTAGTTGGGCAGGAAATCGACCGTGCCGCGGTCGATCTCGGCCAGCAGCAGCTCGGCGATCGGCGTCAGGCGGCATTCGGTGTAGCGCATCGCCGCCGCGCCGTCGCCGTCGCGCGAGCCGAAGTTGCCCTGGCCGTCGACCAGCGGATAGCGCAGCGAGAAATCCTGCGCCACGCGCACCATCGCGTCATAGACGCTGGTGTCGCCGTGCGGGTGGTACTTGCCGATCACGTCGCCGACGACGCGCGCGCTCTTGACGTGCTTGGCGGTGGCGGCCAGGCGCATCTCGTTCATGGCGAAGAGGATGCGCCGCTGCACCGGCTTCATGCCGTCCTCGACCTGCGGCAGCGCGCGCGAGCGCACCACGCTCATGGCATAGGCGAGGTAGGCGCGTTCGGCGTAGGTGTCGAGCGCCAGCGAGGTGCCGTCGTCGGGCGCTTCGGCGGGCTCGTCAAAACACAGTGGTGGTGGCACGGCGCCATCGCCGCCGGCAGCGGGCGAAGCGTCGGCGGGCGGGCCGGCGGGTGCGTCGGCGGACATCGGCGCGGCGTCGTCGAACAGGTCGGGGGTGTCGGTGTCGGGTTGTTTGGGCGTGTTCATACGTCGGCCTCGACGGTGTGGCCCTTTTCTTCCATCCAGGCGCGGCGGCCGGCGGCTTCGCCCTTGCCCATGAGCAGCGTGAAGAGCTTCTGCGTGGCCTCGCGGCGCAACGGCAGGCGCACCGGCAGCACGCGGCGCGTGGCCGGGTCCATGGCGGTCTCGCGCAGTTGATCGGGGTTCATTTCACCCAGGCCCTTGAAGCGGCCGACCTCGATCCGCTCGGCCGGGATGCCTTCCTTTTCCAGGCGGTCCTTCATCGCATCGAGCTCGCCTTCGTCCAGCGCGTAGAGCCGGCGCGCGGGGCGCTTCTTGCCCGATGCGGGCACGTCGATGCGATACAGCGGCGGCTGCGCGATATGCACATGGCCGCGCGCGATCAGTGCCGGGAAGTGGCGGTAGAAGAGCGTCAGCAGCAGTGTCTGGATGTGCGCGCCATCCACGTCGGCGTCGGACATGATGACCACCTTGCCGTAGCGCAGGCCGGACAGATCGGGCTCGCCATCGGGTGCATGCGGGTCGACGCCCAGGGCGACGGCAATGTCGTGGATCTCGGCGTTGGCGAACAGCCGCCCGGCGTCGATTTCCCACGCGTTCTGCACCTTGCCGCGCAGCGGCAGGATGGCCTGCGTTTCCTTGTTGCGGGCCATCTTGGCGCTGCCGCCGGCCGAATCGCCCTCGACGAGGAACAGCTCGTTGTCGGCCAGGTCGGTGGATTCGCAATCGGTGAGCTTGCCCGGAAGCACGGCGACGCCGGACTGCTTGCGCTTCTCGACCTTCTGGGCGTTCTTCTGCCGCGCCAGCGCCTGCTTGATCGACAGCTCGGCGATCAGACGGCCTGCCTCGACATGCTGGTTGAGCCAGATCTCGAACGGGTCGCGCACCATGCTCGAGACGAGCTTGACCGCCTCGCGCGAATTGAGTTTCTCTTTCACCTGGCCCTGGAACTGCGGATCGAGCAGCCGCGCCGAGAGCACGAAGGCCATGCGCGAACAGACATCGTCCTGCTGCAGCTTGACGCCGCGCGGCAGCAGCGCGCGGTGTTCGATGAAGGCCTTCACCGCCTCGAAGACGCCGGTGCGCAGGCCGGATTCGTGCGTACCGCCATTCACGGTGGGAATGAGATTGACATACGACTCGGAATTGGCGCCGTCCGCCCACCAGCCGAAGGCCCACGCGGCGCCTTCGCCCGGCGCGAAATCGGCATCGTCGGCATCGGCGTATTTCTCGGCCGCATACAACGGCGCCACCGGGTCGGCGGCGGCCGCCTCGGACAGATACTGCGCGAGGCCGCCGGGGTAGCTCCAGGTCTTGCCGGCAAAGCTGCCGTCGGCCTGCTCGATGTCCAGATGCACCTGCACGCCGGGCAGCAGGACAGCCTTGGAACGCAACAGGCGTTCGATTTCGGCGAGCGCGATCTTCGGCGAATCGAAGTACCGGGGGTCTGGCCAGGCGCGCACGCGCGTGCCGGTCTGGCGACCGCAGGGGCCGAGCTCCTGCAGTTCGCCGATGGCCTCGCCGCCCTGGCCGAACTCGATGCGCCAGTGCCTGCCTTCGCGGCGCACTTCGACGACCACGCGCGTGGACAGCGCGTTGGTGACGGCGACGCCGACGCCGTGCAGGCCGCCGGAAAACGCATAGGCCGAGTTGCCGGCCTTCTTGTCGAACTTGCCGCCGGCGTGCAGCCGCGTGTAGGCCAGCACGACCACGGGGATCTTTTCCTCGGGGTGCGGGCCGACGGGAATGCCGCGACCGTCGTCGGTGACCGTGACCGAGCCGTCGGTATGCATCAGCACATGGATGTGCT
>JBGARB010000022.1:0-67887 GCA_044230495.1 Rhodocyclaceae bacterium | reverse complement strand
GCGCTGGGACTCGAACAGGTCGCCGCGCTGCCCGATCCGATCGGCGAGATCAGCGACCTGAAGTTCCGCCCCAGCGGCATCCAGGTCGGCAAGATGCGCGTGCCGCTCGGCGTCGTCGGCATCATCTACGAGGCGCGACCCAACGTCACGGCGGATGCCGCGGCGCTGTGCCTGAAGAGCGGCAACGCGGCGATCCTGCGCGGCGGCAAGGAAGCCCTGCGCGCCAACCAGGCGATCGCCGCCTGCGTGCGCGCGGGCCTCGCCGCTGCCGGGCTGCCCGAGGCCGCCGTGCAGGTCATCGCCACTACCGACCGTGCCGCCGTCGGCCATCTCGTCGCCATGCCCGAGTACGTCGATGTCATAGTGCCGCGCGGCGGCAAGGGGCTCATCGAGCGCATCAGCCGCGAGGCGCGCGTGCCCGTCATCAAGCACCTCGACGGCAATTGCCACGTGTATGTGCACACCGCCGCCGACCCGGCCAAGGCGCTCGCCATCCTCGAAAATTCCAAGACGCAGCGCCTGGGCACCTGCAACACCGCCGAGTCGCTGCTCGTCGATCGCGCCGTCGCCGCCGCGCAACTGCCGACGCTGGCGGCGATGCTGAGCGCCAGGGGCGTCGAGATCCGCGGCTGCACCGAAACACAGGCGCTGGTGCCCGCTGCCGTGCCGGCGAGCGACGCCGACTACGCCACCGAGTACCTGGCCGCGATCATTTCGGTGAAGGTCGTCGCCGGGCTCGACGAAGCGATCGCGCACATCAACCGATATTCGTCGGCGCACACCGACGCCATCGTCAGCGAAGACTACACGGCGGCGATGCGCTTCCTGCGCGAAGTGGATTCGGCCAGCGTGATGGTCAATGCCTCGACGCGCTTCGCCGACGGCTTCGAATACGGCCTGGGCGCCGAGATCGGCATTTCCACCGACAAGTTCCACGCCCGCGGGCCGGTCGGCCTCGAGGGCCTGACCTCGCAGAAGTGGATCGTGCTCGGCAACGGCGAGGTGCGCACGTAAGGCGGGTATTTGGCGGCTGCATGGCGACAAGCGCCGTCCCGCCACCACTGTAGTTTATGCGACCCACCCGATTCGCCATCGCGGGTGCTCGCGCCATGCCATCTGGCTGCACCACGGCTACAATGCGAGCCCATTTGCATACACTGGCGGCATTGGCATGATCCATTCGAACTCGCACACATGGTTGCATCGGCTTGCGGCCAAGGCAATCGCCCTCGCAGCGACGGGCTTCCTGGTTCTCGAGATCGCAACCGGCAACGCCTCGGCTGCCGGTGGGCCGCCAACGATCGACAACCTCTTTTCCCACCCGCGCTTTGCCAAGGCGGCGCTTTCGCCGGACGGCACGCGGATCGCCGTCATCGCTCGCGTCGGCGAGCGCTTGCAGCTGTCTGTCATCGATCTCGATGCAAACACGGCCAAGCCGGTCGCCGGATACAGCGACGCGGACATCGTCTGGTTCCGTTGGCTCAGCAACAAGCGCCTGCTGTTCACGATTGCCGACATGGAAGTCGCCATCAGCGACAAGCCGGGATCAGGCTGGTATGCAGTCAACAGCGACGGCACGGGGCTCAGGGAACTGATGCCGACGCCACAGAAGCAGGTTCGTTCGGGTACCTTCTGGCGGGATGCCACGCAGTTGGGTTACATCGCCAGGATTCGCGGCAGCGAGGACGTGCTGGTTCGCACCTATAACGATCGCACCGAAGGTTTTCTGGTCAAGCTGATGGACACGCATACCGGCCGGTCCACCAACCAGGTACTGGGCATCAAGGGGAAGATCATCGATGCCGACGCCGATGCGGCCGGCGTATTGAGGTCGATTACTTCAGTGGATGACGAAGGGCGGATCCAGATCTGGTATCGCGCCAATGCATCTCAGGACTGGGCGTCGATCGCGTCGTTCGAGTCGGTGTTTGCCCCGGATGCGTGGGCGCCCGTCGGATTCGCAGCCGACGGCAAGACCATGTGGGTCACCGGCTATCGTCAAGGCGACAAGGCGGCGATCCAAGTTTTCGATCTTGGCGCCCGCAAGATCACCGAGACGGCGGTCTCGCACCCCGCCGTCGACGTCGACGGTCCCATGCTCTTTGAAATCGAGACCGGTGAAGTGCTTGGCCTGCGCATCGTCAATGACAAGCCGGAGACCGTCTGGTTTTCGGAAGCATGGGCGCGCATCCAGGCCACGGTCGATGCCGCGCTGCCAGGACGCGTCAACGCCCTGTCCGGCGACGAGAAGAAGCGCGTGCTCGTGTACTCCTATTCCGATCGCGACCCGGGTCGCTACTACCTATTCGACGTGGCGAAGCGGTCCTTGACGGAAATCCTGCCGATTCGTCCGGAAATCGATCCGCAGCAGGCAGCGCCATCCAGCTTCTTCCGCTACAAGGCGCGCGATGGCATGGAGATTCCCGCCTACCTGACGATGCCCCTGGGCGCAAGCAAGCCACCGCTGGTGGTGCTCGTCCATGGCGGGCCGTACGGCCTGCGCGATCGGTGGGGCTTCGACGCCGAAGTGCAGTTCCTTGCCAGCGAAGGCTATGCGGTACTGCAGCCGCAATTTCGCGGCAGCGGCGGTTTCGGCCGCAAGCATGAGCAGGCCGGGTGGCAGCAATGGGGTCTGGCCATGCAGGATGATCTTGCCGACGGCGTGCGCCAGTTGATCTCCGAAGGGCGCGTGGACCCTGCCCGAATCTGCATCATGGGTGCGAGCTACGGCGGCTATGCGGCGATGATGGGACTGGTCAAGGATCCGGACCTCTTTCGTTGCGCGGTCAACTTCGCCGGCGTTGCCGATGTCCGCCTGCTCTACAGCATCACCTACTCGGACATCGGCGACGCGCCTTGGCAGCGTGCGGCCATGAAGCGCACGCACGGCGATCCGGAAAAATTGCAGGAACAGTTCGAGCAGACCTCGCCGATCGCACAGGCGGCGCGAATCCGCGGCTCGGCCTTGCTCGCCTACTCATCGGAGGACTATCGGGTACCGATCGAACACGGCAAGAAGCTGCGCGATGCGCTGCGCGATGCAGGCAAGGCGCACGAATGGCATGCGCTGGTCGGCGAGGGTCACGGCATCGGCAAGGAGTCGACGACGAAAACCTATTACCGGTATGTCGCCCGTTTCCTGCGCACGCACCTGGGCGCGCCGATCACCACAAAGTGACGTCGGCGACCAAACTACAGTCGTGGCGGGACGGCGCTTGCCGGGCGGCGCATGGATCGCCGCCCGAATCGCTCAGGCGTCGGCTTCGTCGATCGGGAAGTTGACCTCGATCTCGACGCCGTCCGGGTCCTCGAACAGCAATTGCGCGACGCCGTAGTCAGCCAGCGTGCGTTGCACCGAAGAAATCCCGGCGGCATCGAGCCGGCGCCTGAAATCCACCTGGCCGATGCCGTTGAAGGCGACATGCTCCATGTTGCCGGTGCGCCGCTCGGCCGGCGTCGCGTGGCTGGGCGCGGAGCGGCCGAGAAAGGTATCGAGTGCCGGGCCGGCGCCGAGCAGATGCACGACGGCCTGGTCGCCGAGGAAAAGCAGGCGCATCGGGAAGGCAAAGCCGTCGATGGCTTGCACGCGAAAACCGAGGACTTGCTCGTAAAACGCCGCGGTCGCGTCGACATCGGCGGATCGCAGCGTGTAGTGGTCGAACTGTGTGATGGGCATGGGTGCGCCTCCTGGGAACGGGTTGCTGACAAAGGGACGCTTGCGGTTCCGGCCGGGCCCCTTGTGGGCGCGGCCGGTCTTCGATGCGGATGCGGGCTGCCGCGTCAGCTCATTCGAAGTCCGCCATCGGGTAGCCGCGCGCGGCGTAGTCGAAGCCGCCAATACCATGGTGGCGGATGCCGTCGTGCGTCGGACACGCGTAGTAGGCACGAATTTCGACGATCCTGCCATCGCCATCGAAGCGATACCACTCGTCGCCGCGCAACACGAGGTTCAGCTTGGGCTTGAAATGGGTCCATTCGATGACCGCCTGGCGGCTCGCCGGATCGCCGGCGAAATTGTCCACCGTCCACCGCGAACCCAGCTCGGCGACGCAGCGCACCCAGCAATCGGCGATGGCTTCGGCGCCGCGCAGCACGCCGAACGGGCTGCCGGCCGGAAAGTAATGCACGCCCTCGGGCACGAACCACGACATGATGCCGGCCTTGTCGGCCCGGTTGCAGGCGTCGAAATAGCTGCGGATTGTGCGCTCCATTGCCGATCGGTCCATGTCGCCCTCGCTGTCGTGCGCCGCCGCCGGCGCTGCCACGATGCTACCGCCCGGCGATGCCGGCCACCAGCAGCGCGAAGAAGCGCTCGTAGAACTCGCGATCCTGCACGGTTTCGACGCCGACCTTGATCAGCGCGTCTTCGGTCATCGCC
Source organism: Rhodocyclaceae bacterium (assembly GCA_044230495.1). GTDB lineage: Bacteria > Pseudomonadota > Gammaproteobacteria > Burkholderiales > Rhodocyclaceae > JADJEF01. The sequence continues at coordinate 63,509 of JBGARB010000022.1, read as the reverse complement.
ACCGGCATCGAGACGCTGCCGACCACCGGCACGCCGACGCTGGCGGCCACGGGGTTGCGCTTGGTGACGAATTCGTCCTGCCAGGCCACCACGTAGACCACGGCCTCTGCGGCGCCATCGCGCGTGGCCAGACACGTGACGTTGATGGCCAGCTCGACGCCCGTGCCGCTGCCCGGCTTGAAGAATTTGCGCGCCGACAGCTTGAGCGGCTCGACCAGATGAATCGCGTAGCCCTGGCTCATCAGTGCGCGCCGCGCGGCATCGCACGCCGCTTCCGGGCCGGCGGCGACGGTGCGCGAGAACGGCGCATCGGCCGAGAAGCGTTCCTGGTCATAGACCTTGTCGCGCGGCGAATGCTGCGGATTGATGCTGCACGCGGCGAGCAATGCAGCGGCGGCAAGGGCGACAAGGCGGATCGGGCGGGGCATGGGTGCGCAGCGGGCGGATGGATGCGACATTGTGCCATCGCCGCCCGCCACTACCGTGAAACTACAGTGATGGTGGGACGGCGCAAAGAGGCCGCGGCACGGCATCGCGCCGTCACGATTCGCCGCTAAGCTTTCGGCAATGGAAACCACCTACCCCACCGTCGACGCGCTGGTCGCGCCGCTCGCCCGCATGGCGCTGCTGTCGCAAGCCGAGATCGCCGGCCTGCGCGACCGCAGCGACGACCTCTATCCGCTGTTCCGGCGCTGCGCGTTGGCGGTGCTCTCGTCCGGCAGCGACCTGGACGACGGCCGCGCGCTGCTGGCGCGCTACGCCGGCTTCGAGATCGGCATCGTCGAAGGCGAACGCGGCATCGCGCTGCGCCTTGCCGGCGCGCCGGCATCGGCCTTCGTCGATGGCGAGATCATCGCCGGCATGCGCGAGCACCTGTTCGCCGTGCTGCGCGACGTGGTCTTCGTGCATGACGAGATCCACGGCAATCCGCGCCTCGACCTCGAACACGGCGCCGGCATCACCGATGCCGTGTTCCAGATCCTGCGCAATGCCGGCGTGCTCGACCCGGAGCGCACGCCGCGACTGGTGGTGTGCTGGGGCGGCCATTCGATCAGCCGCGGCGAATACGACTACACCAAGCTCGTCGGCTACGAATTGGGCCTGCGCGGACTGGACATCTGCACCGGCTGCGGGCCGGGCGCGATGAAGGGCCCGATGAAGGGCGCGGCGATCGGCCACGCCAAGCAACGCATCGCCGGCGGCCGTTACCTCGGCCTGTCCGAGCCGGGCATCATCGCCGCCGAGGCGCCGAATCCGATCTGCAACGCGCTGGTGATCCTGCCCGACATCGAAAAGCGCCTCGAGGCCTTCCTGCGCGTCGGCCACGGCATCGTCGTCTTTCCCGGCGGCGTGGGCACCGCGGAAGAGATCATCTACGTGCTCGGCGTGCTGATGCATCCGGCCAACGCCGGCCTGCATCTGCCGCTGGTGCTTACCGGCCCGGCCGGCAGCGCCGGCTACTTCGATGCGCTGGCGCGCTTCTTAGACGCCACGCTGGGCGCGGCCGCGCGTGCTCATTACTCGATCATCATCGACGATCCGGCGGCCGTGGCCCGCACGCTGGAAGCCGGGCTGGCCGATGTGCACGCACAGCGCAGCGCGGCGAGCACGTCGTGGGCCTTCAACTGGGCGCTCGCGCTCGATGCCGGCCTGCAGTACCCCTTCACGCCGACGCACGCGGCGATGCGCGCGCTCGACCTGTCGGCGGCGCAGCCGGCCTGGCAGCTGGCGGCGGCGCTGCGTCGCGCGTTTTCCGGCATCGTCGCCGGCAACGTCAAGGCGCAGGGCATCGCCGAAGTTGAACGTCATGGGCCGTTCGAGATCCGCGGCGAGCCGCACATCGTGGGCGCGCTCGACGCGCTGCTGCGCGATTTCGTCGCGCAAGGGCGCATGAAGCTGCCGGGCACGGCCTATGCGCCGTGCTATCGCATCGTCGGCGACTGAAGAGTCGCCGTCCCGCCACCACTGTAGTTTGCCGGCGAGGCACGATCGCCCGCTCTGGTAAGCTCCGCGTTCAGCTTCGCCCCCAACGACAATCGAGGAGAACCCCATGCGCATCCGTCTTGCCGCGCTGCTGGCCGGCGCCACCATCGTGCTTGCTTCGCCCGCCGTGCTGGCGGCCGAGTTCATCAATGTGCTGACTGGCGGCACTTCAGGCGTCTATTACCCGCTGGGCGTGGCGCTGACGCAGATTTACGGCAAGGCGATTCCGGAGGCCAAGGCCAGCGTGCAGGCGACCAAGGCCAGCGCCGAGAACCTCAACCTGCTGCAGGCCGGTCGCGGCGAAATCGCTTTCACGCTCGGCGATGCGCTGGGCGATGCCTGGAAGGGCGAAGCGGACGCCGGCTTCAAGGAGCCGCTGAAGAAGCTGCGCGCGATTGCCGGCATTTACCCGAACTACATCCAGATCGTCGCCAACGCCGATTCGGGCATCAGGACGCTGGCCGACCTCAAGGGCAAGCGCGTCGCCGTCGGCGCGCCGAAGAGCGGTACGGAGCTGAACGCGCGCGCCATCCTCAAGGGCGCCGGCATGAGCTACGCCGATTTCTCCAAGACCGAATACCTGCCCTTCGGCGAGTCGGTGGAGCTAATCAAGAACCGTCAGCTCGACGCCACGCTGATCTCCGCCGGCCTCGGCGTGGCCGCCGTGCGCGATCTGGCCACCGCCGTGAAGATCGTCATCGTGCCGATCCCGGCCGAGGTGGTGAAGGCCATCGGCGAGGCGGCGTACCAGAGCGCCAGCGTGCCGGCGAACACCTACAACGGCCAGACCGCCGACGTATCCACGATCGCCATCCACAACTTCCTGGTCACGCACGAAGGCGTGTCGACCGAGATGGCCTACCGGATGACGAAATCGATGTTCGACAACCTGCCCGACCTGCATGCCGCCCATGCCGCCGCCAAGGCCATGACGCGGGAAGGCGCGGCGCTGAACACGCCGGTGCCGCTGCATCCGGGCGCCGAGAAGTTCTACAGGGAAGCCGGACTGCTGAAGTAAGCCCGTGACCCACGGCGCCAGCCATCCAGACGAGCCGGCGTTCTCGGAACACGGCGCGCAGCGCCGGCTTGGTGGTGGCTGGCTGCGCGCCGTTGGCCTGATCGGTCTGGCGTTCTCGCTGTTCCAGCTCGTCGTCGCCGCCTTCCATCCCTTCTCCAGCCTGGTCATCCGCGCGTTCCATGTCGGCTTCCTGGTCGCGCTGACCTTCCTGCTCTACGCGCCGCGGCGCCACGGCGCACGGCCCACGCGCATTCCCGCACTCGACATGCTGCTGGCCTTCGCCGCCGCCGGACTGGCGTTCTACCAATGGCGTTTCGAGGGTGACCTGATCCAGCGCGCCGGCGACCCGAGCACGCTGGACCTGTGGCTGGGCACGTTGTCCATCGTGTTCGTCTTCGAGGCGGCGCGGCGCGTGCTGGGTCTGGCGCTGCCGCTGGTATGCGGACTATTCCTGCTCTACGGGCTGTTCGGCCAGTATTTCCCCGGCGACCTGGCGCACCGCGGCTTCGCCTATTCGCAGATCATCGACCAGCTCGCCTTCGGCACCGAGGGCCTCTACGGCATCCCGACGCTGGTGTCGGCGACCTACATCTTCCTGTTCATCCTGTTCGGCGTGTTTCTCGAGCACGCCGGCATGATCCATCTGTTCAACTCGCTGGCGCTGGGCTTTGTCGGCCACACCAAGGGCGGGCCGGCGAAAGTGGCAGTGATCTCGTCGGGCCTGATGGGCACGATCTCCGGCTCCGGCGTGGCCAATGTGCTGACCACCGGCCAGTTCACCATCCCGCTGATGAAGAAGTTCGGCTACTCGGGCGTCTTCGCCGGCGCGGTAGAGGCCACCTCCTCGATGGGCGGCCAGATCATGCCGCCGGTGATGGGCGCGGTGGCCTTCATCATGGCCGAGAACCTCAACGTGCCGTACGCCGAAATCGTCAAGGCGGCGGCGATTCCGGCGATCCTGTACTACGTCACCGCCTTCTGGATGGTGCATCTGGAAGCCGGGCGCAAGCGCCTGCTCGGCCTGCCCAAGGCCGAATGTCCGAATCCGTGGCGTGCGATGCGCGAGAACTGGTATCTGGTGCTGCCGCTGGCGGTGCTGGTGTGGATGCTTTTCAACGGCTTCACGCCGATGTTCTCGGGCATGGTCGGGTTGGCGCTGACGGCGATCTTGATTCTCGGCGCGGCAATTGCCGCGCGGCTGTCGGCGACCGCCTTCCGCTACGTCTTCTGGCTCGCGCTGGGCCTCGCCACGGCAGCGTTCGTCAAATACATGGACCAATGGACCATCTGGCCGTTGCTGGCGCTGATCGGCGCGCTGGTCGCGCAGACCTTCGCCGTCAAGGGCGGCCGCAAGACGCTCGCCACGCTGCGCACGAGCCTCGTCGATGGTGCGCTGCAGGCGCTGCCGGTGGGCATCGCCTGCGTGATCGTCGGCGTCATCATCGGCGTGCTCACGCTCACCGGCGCGGCGTCGAGTTTTGCCGGCACCATCCTCAGGGTGGGCGAGACCAGCCTGTTCGCGTCGCTGGTGCTGACGATGATCGTCTGCCTGATTCTCGGCATGGGCATCCCGACGATTCCCAACTACATCATCACCAGCTCCATCGCCGCACCGGCGCTGCTCAAGCTCGGCGTGCCGCTGATCGTCAGCCACATGTTCGTGTTCTATTTCGGCATCATGGCCGACCTGACCCCGCCCGTGGCGCTGGCCGCCTTCGCCGCCGCGTCGATCGCCAAAGAGTCCGCCATGAAGATCGGCGTCAAGGCGGTGCAGATCGCCATCGCCGGCTTCGTCGTGCCCTACATGGCGGTCTACGATCCGGTGCTGATGCTGCAAGGCGCCTGGACCTGGCCGGCGCTGGCCTACATCGTCGCCAAGGCCCTGCTGGCGATCGCCCTGTGGGGCGCGGCAGCCATCGGCCACCTGTTTGGCGCACTCAACATCGCCGAGCGCGCCGTCGCCGCCACCGCCGCCTTCCTGCTCGTTGCCGCCGTACCGCTGACTGATGAGCTGGGATTCGGCTGCGCTGCGCTGTTCGTCGCCTGGCATGTGTGGCGCATGCGCCGTGCCACCACCACTGGAGTTTCGTGATTTGCCTCGCTGCCGGCGCCGCGAGCGCCGTGCTGGCCGCCAACGCCTTCACGCTGACCTGGACGCACTCGATCGAGAAGACGCGCTGGGAAGAGGACTGGCGCGTCGAGGGCCGCTTGCTCGTGCTCGACGCCGCGCGCATCCGCACCAGCGGCGCCGGCATGGAGCCGCCGACGGGCGCCGTGCTCAAGGACGGTATCTGGCACTACCACCCCGCGCTGCCGCCGCAGCAGACGCTGCGCCTGACCTATTCGCTGCACGCGGCCGACTACCTGCTGTGCGCCAACGGGCACTGCGCACCGCTTGCCGAACGCCTGCCGGGGCTCGACAATGGCGCGGTCGTCGAAGTGAAGGCCTGCCCGCCATGACTGCTCCGCACCCGAACCCGGATCCCGCCTACGATGCTGTCGTCGCCACGCCGCTGTTTGCCATCGGCATCCGTTGTGACGCCGAGGAAGTGCTCGCCGTCGATTACCTGTCGCCGCGCGCCGAGCGCGCGCCCGACTCGCCGCTGGCGCACGAGGCGGCGCGGCAGGTGCGCGCCTATCTGGCTGATCCACGCTTCGAATTCGGCCTGCCGCTGGCGCCCGTCGGCACGCATTTCCAGCGCCGGGTGTGGGACGTCATCGCCGGCATTCCCAGCGGACGGACGATGAGCTACGGCGAGGTGGCGCTTGCCATCCGCAGCGGCCCGCGCGCGGTCGGCAATGCCTGCGGCGCCAATCGCTATTGCCTCGTCATTCCGTGTCATCGCGTACTCGCCGCGCACCAGGCGCTGGGCGGCTACGGCCGCGCCGGCGGCGGCTGGTCGCTGGAGGTCAAGCGCTGGCTGCTCGCCCACGAGAAGCGATGAGCGCCGAAAGCGCAGCGCTCATCGACGAGTTCATCGACCACCTGTGGCTGGCCGACGGCCTGTCGAAGAACACGCTGGCGGCCTACCGCACCGATCTGTCGCTGTTCGCCGCCTGGCTGGACGGCCGCTCGCCGCCGCTGGGCCTGGCCACAGTGGGCGAGGCCGAAGTGAATGCCTACCTTGCGTACCTGCAGGGGCGCCCTGGCGGATTCAAATCGACCAGCCAGCGCCGCCTGCTGGCCAGCCTGCGCCGGCTCTTCCGCTGGCTGATCGGCCAGGGCCGGATGCGGACCGACCCGCTGCTCCACATCGGCCGGCCGATGCCGGTGACGCGTTTTCCCAAGACGCTGTCGGAAACGCAGGTCGAGGCGCTGCTGGCGGCGCCCGATACCGACACGCCGCGCGGCCTGCGCGATCGCGCGATGCTCGAGCTGCTCTATGCCAGCGGGTTGCGCGTCTCGGAGCTTGTGGGCCTGCGCCGCTTCGAGATCAGCCTCGACGACATGGTCGTGCGCGTGATCGGCAAGGGCAGCAAGGAGCGGCTGGTGCCGCTGGGCGAGGTGGCCACGCGCTGGCTGCGGCAGTACCTCGAAACGGCGCGGCCGGCGCTGCTCGGCGCGCGCATGGCCGACGCGGTGTTCGTCGGCGCGCACGGCCAGCCGCTGTCGCGGCAGATGTTCTGGACGCTGGTGAAGAAATACGCGGTGATCGCCGGCATCGCCCGCGAGCGCATTTCGCCGCATGTGCTGCGCCATGCTTTCGCCACCCACCTGCTCAACCACGGCGCCGATCTGCGCGTGGTGCAGTTGTTGCTCGGCCATGCGGACATCTCGACGACACAGGTTTACACGCACGTCGCGCGCGAGCGGCTGAAGCAACTGCACGAGCGGCACCACCCGCGCGGTTGACGTGCATCAGATGCGATGACGGTTCGCGTCCTACAATCGACCGCGTGAAGCCCGAAACCCAGGCGCCTGAAACGCCGGCGACGAAGTTCCTCGACCAGCACCGGGTGGCGCATTCGAACCATCATTACGCCTATGAGGAGCACGGCGGCACGAAGGTGTCGTCGCGCGAGCTCAATGTCGCCGAACATGCGGTGGTCAAGACGCTGGTGATGGAGGACGATGCTGGCAAGCCGCTGCTGGTGCTGATGCACGGCGACCGCAAGGTGTCGACGAAAGAACTGGCCCGCCAGCTCGGCGTCAAGAAGGTCGGCCCCTGCACGCCGGAGGACGCTACCCGGCACACCGGGTATCTCGTCGGCGGTTGCTCACCCTTCGGCACCAGGAAGGCGCTGCCGGTGTGCATGGAAAAGACCATCCTCGACCTGCCGCTGGTCTATATCAACGGCGGCCGTCGCGGCTACCTGGTCGGCGTCCATCCGCACGACCTGTTGCGCGTGCTGACGCCCAAACTGGTGACCTGCGCGCTCGAATAGCGTCCGCCGATTGGAGCCGGGGGTCTACCCGCCGGCGGCGAGTTGGCGCACTATGGGCGTTTTGCCCTTTTCGCCGCCATGACTCCACCGATCGCTCTGCCGCAATACACCCTCGGCGAGGAGATCGCCAACAGCCTCACGCACGGCATCGGCATCGTCGCCGCCATCGCCGGACTGGTCGTGCTGTGCTGTTTCGCCGTGCTTTACGGCGGGCCGGCGCATGTGGCCGGCGCCGCCGTGTTCGGCGCCGCGCTGGTGTTGTGCTACACCAGTTCGACGCTGTATCACGCGATCCCGCTGCCGCGCGTGCGGCCGTGGTTGCGCGCCATCGACCACTCGGCCATCTTCGTGCTGATCGCCGGCACCTACACACCCTTCATGCTGGTCACCCTTGCCGGGGCCTGGGGCTGGTCGATCCTCGGCGTGATCTGGGCGCTGGCGATATTCGGCATCGTGCTGCGGCTGGCGCTGGCCGGCCGGTTGCACGGGCTGGTGGTCGGCCTCTATCTGGCGATGGGCTGGGCCGTGGTGGTGGCGGCCAAGCCGCTGATCGACAGCCTGGCGCTGGGCGGCCTGCTGTTGCTGGCCGGCGGCGGGCTGGCCTATACCACCGGCGTGGTGTTCTACAAGTGGAAGCGCCTGCCCTACCACCACGCCATCTGGCACGGCTTCGTGCTGCTGGGCAGCACCCTTCACTTCTTCGCGGTCCTGTTTTACGTGCTGCCGCGCCCCGCCGTCTGATCGCCGATGCCACGCTCGATCTGCACGCCGACGCGGCGCACGCCCTTGGCGATGCCGACCTTGGCGATGCTGATCTTGACCCACGGCGCGCCAAATTCCCCGAGCATCAGGCCGATGACGTATTCGCCGAGCGTCTCCAGCAGATTGAAGTGACGCGCCGCCAGTTCGGCGCGGACCCGCTCGATGACGACGGCGTAGTCGATGGTCTTGGTGATGTCGTCGCCCTGCGCCGCCTCGTCCGGCACGCCGAAGGTGAGGTCGATCTCGAGCGTCTGGGCGGCGGCCTTTTCGCGTGCGTAAATTCCCACATGCGCCTCGACGCGCATCGCTTCGATGAAGATGAAATCCATGGCGGCTCTTAGAATGGATTGATGCGAACGGACATGCCGACATGATGACACTTCTTGCCGCCGCGCTCGGCGGCTACCTGCTCGGCTGCGTCCCCTTTGCGGTGATTTCCTCGCGCGCCTTCGGCCTCGCCGACCCGCGCACCCACGGCTCGGGCAACCCCGGCGCCACCAACGTGTTGCGCACCGGGCACAAGCGTGCCGCCGCGCTGACGCTGGTCGGCGATGCCGCCAAGGGCTGGCTGGCGATGTTCATCGCACGCCAGCTCGGCGCCGAACTGCCGGTCGTCGCGGTGGCCGGGCTGGCCGCGTTCCTCGGCCATGTGTTTCCCTTCACCCTCGGCTTCAAGGGCGGCAAGGGCGTCGCCACGGCGCTGGGCGTCATGCTCGGCTTCTCGCCCGTACTGGCGCTTGCCGCCGCCGTGTCGTGGGTCGCGATCGCGGCGGCAACGCGCTATTCGTCGCTGGCGGCGTTGGTGGCGGCGGTGGAAGCGCCGCTGCTGGCCTGGTGGCTGACCTCGGATGCGTGGATCGCCGGCAGCCTCGGCGTCATGGCGCTGGTGCTGATCGTGCGCCATCGCGCCAACATCCGCAATCTGCTCGCCGGCACCGAAGGCCGCATCGGCGCCAAGAAGCCGGCTACGACGTAAGTTCGGCCAGCGGCCAGCGCGGCCTGACGGCGAAGGCGCCGTCCCGCCACGACTGTCGTTTGCCGGCCATCAGCCGCTGCGCGCCGGCGAAGGCGATCATCGCGCCGTTGTCCGTGCACAGCGCCAAGGGCGGATACCAGGCCCGCGCGCCGATCGCCGCCAGCGCAGCGTCCAGCCGCTCCCGCAGCCGCCGGTTGGCGCCGACACCGCCGGCCACGACCAGCCGCGTCATGCGCTCGGCGCGGCAGGCGGCGACGGCCTTGGCTGCCAGCACTTCGGTGGCGGCCTCCTGGAATTCGGCAGCCAGGTCCGCCTTTTCGCCGTCGGCGAGCGTGCGGCCATGCACCTGCGTGAGCACCGCCGTCTTGAGCCCCGAAAACGAGAAGTTGAGGTCGCCGCTGGAAAGCATCGGACGCGGCAGGCGGCACCGGCCCGGCGTGCCCAATGCGGCCAGCGCAGCCAGCGCCGGCCCGCCCGGATAGCCCAGACCGAGCAGCTTGGCCGTCTTGTCGAAGGCTTCGCCGGCGGCGTCGTCGACCGATTCGCCGAGCAGCGCGTAATCGCCGATGCCGGCCACGCGCATGAGCTGCGTATGGCCGCCCGAAACCAGCAGCGCGATGAACGGGAATGCCGGTGCATCGTCAGCGAGCAGCGGCGAGAGCAGATGTCCCTCGAGATGATGCACCGGCAGCGCCGGGATGCCGAGCGAGAGCGCCAGCGCTTCGGCGATGCTGGCGCCGACGAGCAATGCGCCGGCCAGGCCCGGGCCGGCGGTGTAGGCCACGGCATCGAGATCGCGCCGCGTCAGGGCGGCCTCGGCCAGCACGTCGGCGAGCAGTGGCAGCACGCGGCGCACGTGGTCGCGCGAAGCCAGTTCGGGCACGACGCCGCCGTAGGCCTCGTGCATCGCCACCTGCGTATGCACGGCATGGGCGAGCAGGCCTTTGGCCGTGTCGTAGACGGCCAGGCCGGTTTCGTCGCAGGAGGATTCGATGCCGAGGACGCGCATGGCGTGGCGACGCACGGTCGCTGAGTTGGTGGGCCCGCCGGGACTCGGGATCGGGATCATCATGGACGGCAACTCAAGGCATCTTCGCAATCGCGGCAAGCCGGTCGCGCAAATCGCCCGGAGCGAAGAAAATATACGCATTTCCTTGCTTGTCGCGTTCAAGAAGTCCCATCGCCTCCAGCGAAAGCATGTCGTTCCGCGCCGTCTGGTAGGAGACTCGTTGCGAATTCCGGTGCACGTCGATTCGATAGGGTTCCCCGGTCGTCCGCAGCGCATGGTTCAGCAGTGTCACCTGTCGATGGTTGAAACGCGTTCTCAGGTTGGGTGATGAGGCCATCAACTGCTCGGTTTCGCGCCGCTCGCGCGTTTTCTGATCAAGGTATTCGTGCAGCGCCGCGATGGCACGGCGGATCGTCGCCAACTGATGCAGCAAGAAGTAGGTCGTGTCGTTGTTGTCGGTCTCCGAGTACAAGTAGGCACGCATGTAGCGGGCAGGCGCCTTGCGCAGAATGTGGCTGATCGACGCGTACTCCATCATCCAGTAGCCGCCTCGGGCCATGGCCCAATAAAACAAGGCCCGCGCCACCCGGCCATTGCCATCCACGAAGGGATGGTCGTAGCCGATCATGAAGTGCAGCAGGATCGCCCGAACCACCGGATGCACGAAGGGCGATGCGGTTTCTCCGGCATTCGCGAAATCGCACAGTTCCGCCAGCCGCCTGGGCAACTCGCTGCACGGCGGTGGTTCGTGAATGATGCTGTTGTCTCGTCCGTCGACGACATGCACATCGTCCGATTGCCTCAAACGGCCGGCGTCGGCAGGATCGTCAAGCGTCCCCTCTGTCAACATTCGATGCAGGTCGAGCACCCGTGCCGGGGTCAACGATTCGCCCTTGAGCGCGCGGACCGATTCCATCGCCCGGTAGTTGTTGAAGATCATCTTCTCGCTCTTGTCGCGGGGCTTGCGTCCTGAACGAAGCATCGCCGCTGCCTCGCGCCGCGTCGTCGAGGCGCCCTCAAGCTGACTCGATGTAATGGCTTCCTCGAAGAACGAACTCAGAAGGTACCGTTGCGGATCGCTCGCGCTGGGCGTTCCATCGGCGGCCAGTATTCGCCCCGTCGCATCGCGATCGATATGGTGGAGGTCGATCATGACAGGGCCGGGCATCGCGAATCGGAATGGTCGTCCGTCCTTTGCCGCAAAGGGCAAGACTTGAAACTGCGACTCGCGCCCGAGCAAAGTCGCCAACCACCATTCGTGTCGCGAAAGACCGGACGGCGGCACGCGGTGGCGCATGTCGGCCCAATGCAGGTAGCGCCCCGCATGGGTCGTCGCAGCGATGAACGGCATGAGGGAAGTCAGCCGCTCAGCCGACCCGCTTGCGGAAATTGCCGCGATGGATTCGGTCAGGGAGGGGGCACGCTCGGGAATCCGCATTTCTACTGATTTGCACTACATTTAGTAGAAATCAGTATACCTTTGCATCGCTCAATGTCTACTAATTTACAATTTGATTAGTAGAGAATGATAGATCATCGCCATCTGCCCACGGTTGCCCGCAAGCAAACGGCACATTCCCCCAACGCAATCGAACGCAAAGTTGGTGGGCCCGCCGGGACTCGAACCCGGAACCAAAGGATTATGAGTCCTCTGCTCTAACCATTGAGCTACAGGCCCGCCGAACGGGCCGGCGCGCGTTGCCGCGCGCCGGCCGCTCAGCTTTCGGAGTCGAGATAGCTGCGCAGCTTCTCGGAACGCGTCGGATGCCGCAGCTTCCGCAGCGCCTTGGCCTCGATCTGGCGGATGCGCTCGCGCGTGACGTCGAACTGCTTGCCGACTTCCTCGAGCGTATGGTCAGTGTTCATCTCGATGCCGAAGCGCATGCGCAGCACCTTGGCTTCACGCGGCGTCAGGCTGTCGAGCACTTCCTTGGTGACCTCGCGCATGGAGGCGAACAGCGCGGCGTCGGCCGGCGCCAGCGTGGATTGATCCTCGATGAAATCGCCCAGGTGCGAATCGTCGTCGTCGCCGATCGGCGTCTCCATCGAGATCGGCTCCTTGCTGATCTTGAGGATCTTGCGGATCTTGTCCTCGGGCATTTCCATCTTGGCGGCCAGCGTCGCCGGATCGGGTTCCTGCCCGGTTTCCTGCAGGATCTGCCGGCTGATGCGGTTCATCTTGTTGATGGTCTCGATCATGTGCACCGGGATGCGGATGGTGCGCGCCTGGTCGGCGATCGAGCGCGTGATGGCCTGACGGATCCACCACGTGGCATAGGTCGAGAACTTGTAGCCGCGGCGGTACTCGAACTTGTCCACCGCCTTCATCAGGCCGATGTTGCCTTCCTGGATGAGGTCGAGGAACTGCAGGCCGCGATTGGTGTATTTCTTGGCGATGGAGATCACCAGGCGCAGGTTGGCTTCGGTCATCTCGCGCTTGGCGCGGCGTGCCTTGGCCTCGCCCGTGGACATCTGCTTGTTGATGTCCTTGAGCTCCTTGAGCGGGATGCCGATGCGATCCTGCAGCGCGATCAGCGAGCGCTGCTCTTCGATGATCGCCGGCGCGATGTGCATCAGCATCGCCGAGTACGGCTTGGCCGACTGGATTTCGGTCTTCAGCCAGTCGAGGTTGGTCTCGTTGCCCGGGAAGACCTTGATGAAATGCGGACGCGGCATGCGCGCCTTTTCGACGCACAGGTGCTGGATCTTGCGCTCGTGGCTGCGCACGGCTTCGACCATGCCGCGCACGGAGTCGCACAGCCGTTCGATCGAGCGCGCCGTGAATCGGATGTTCATCAGCTCGTCGGAAATCTGCTGGCGGACCTTGAGGTAGGCCTTGTCCTGCGAACCCTTCTTGGCCAGCAGCGACTGCTTCTTCTGGAACAGCACGCGGATGGTCTCGAAGCGCAGCAGCGCATCGTCCTTGAGCTTCTTGAGCGAGGCCGACAGCGCGCCTTCGCCGCCGTCGTCGTCGTCGATGTCGTCCTCGACGCCGATGTCGTCGGCCATCGGATCGAATTCGTCGTTCGGCCCGTTGGGGTCGATGAGGCCGTCGACCAGTTCGTCGACGCGCATTTCGTCGCGCGAGACCTTTGCGGCCAGTTCGACGATCTCGGCAATGGTCGTCGGGCAGGCGGAAATCGCCATCACCATGTGCTTGAGGCCATCTTCGATGCGGCGCGCGATCTCGATTTCGCCTTCGCGCGTGAGCAGCTCGACCGTGCCCATCTCGCGCATGTACATGCGCACCGGGTCGGTCGTGCGGCCGAATTCGGAATCGACGGTCGACAAGGCCTGCTCGGCTTCCTCCTCGACCTCGGCGTCATCCACCGGGCGCGGCGAGGATTCGTTGAGCAGCAGTTCCTCGGCAGCCGGCGCCTCGTCATAGACCTGGATGCTCATGTCGTTGAAGGTCGAGATGATCGATTCGATCTGCTCGCCATCGACGAGGTCGTCCGGCAGGTGGTCGTTGATTTCGGCGTAGGTGAGGAAGCCGCGCTCCTTGCCCAGCGCGATCAGCGTCTTCAGGCGGGTGCGGCGGGTCTCGGTGTCGAGCGGCGCGGCGGCCGGCGGAGCGATCAGCTTTTCGCGCTTCTCGCGGCGCTTGCCGCCCTTGCCGGACTTTGCCGGCGCGGCGACCGGCTCGGGAATCGGCTCGTGGTCGACGACCTCGTGCGCACCGTCGAAATCATCGTCCTCGCGCGGCTTGGGCTTCGGCCCCGGCTTGCCGCGACCGGCAGGTGGCGCCGGCCGCGTCAGCGGTTTGGCGACGGGTGCGGGCGCGGCCTTGGCGACGGCCGCCGGCGCGGGCTTGACGGTCGCCTTTTCGACGGGCTTGGCGACCGGCTTTGATACAGGCTTCGCTGCGGGCTTCGCTGCCGGCTTCGCTGCGGGCTTGGCCGCCGCCTTCGGGGCCGGTTTCGCGGATGCCTTGGCTGCCACTTTGGGCGCCGGCTTGGCGGGCGCCCTGGCAGCGGCCTTGGGCGCCGGCTTGGCCGATGCCTTGGCGACCGGTTTGGCGGCCTTCGGCGCGGGCCTGGCCGACGCCTTGGCGGGTGCCTTCGCCGGGGCCTTGGCGACCGGCTTGGCCGCCGGCTTGGCGTGCTTCGGCGCCGGCTTGGCGGATTTCGCCACCGGCTTGGCAGCCGGCTTCGCCACCGCCTTCTTGCTCGCGGCTGCGGTCTTTGCCGCCGGTTTCGCTGCCTTGGCAGCGGGCTTGGCCGGCCTGGCGGCGGGCTTGGCGGATTTGGCGGTCGTCTTGACGGGTGGCTTGGCCATCGATGTCCTCTGCAATGTCGGGCGCACGTCGCCCGGATCGGGCGTCGGCTGGGGATGCGGGGTAACCGGTAATTATACTGGCCGCTACGTCCGACCGCGACAAAATCAGGGGCGTTTGACCTGTTTGGCGACCAGCAGATCCGTGAGCCGACGACGTTCGTCCGGATTCAGTCCCGTCTTGGCGCGGCTTGCCAACTCATTGATTTCACGCTCGACGGCGGAATGCCGCAGGCGCTCGATGGCATCCACGAGCACCGCCTCGGCGGATTCCGGATGCTCGCTCTCGGCGCTGGCGACATGCTCCGCCAGCGCCGCCAGCACGTCGCCGTGCGGCGTATCGCGGAAATGCTCGAGGAGCAGGCCGAAGCCTACCGCGGGCAGGGCGCCGGACTCGACGCCATCGGCAATCGCGCGCAGCGCAGCGCCTTCGGCCGATTCGGCGTCGATCAGTTCGAGCGGCAGACGGGCGGCCCATTCCGGCCGCGGCGCAATGATGGCCAGCAGCTTGAATTCGATCGACGAGGGCACCGGCCGGCGCCGTGCCGGTGCCGAGAAGCGCGCGCCGCGCGGCACAGCCAGCGGTGGCAGGCCGCATTGGGCCTCGACCTCTGCCGGCGCCAGTTGCGCGCGGCGGGCGATCTCGCGGGCGATCTGCGCGCGCAGCAGCGGCGCATGGATGCGCGACAGCGGCGCGCGCGCCAGATGCACCAGCCGTGCGCGGCCCTCGGCACTGTTCGGCACGGCCTCGCGCACCAACGCACGGACGAGAAACTCCGACAGCCGGGCCGCGTGCTGCGCCTCGCGCACGAAGGCGTCCTTGCCGTGTTCGCGGATGAACTCGTCCGGGTCCTGGTCGCCGGGCATCTGCAGGATGTGCACGGCCTTGTCGTCACCGATGAATTCCAGCGCCACATCCACGGCACGCGCGGCGGCGCGGTCGCCCGCGGCATCGCGGTCGAAGCAGAACACCACGCGATCGGCCAGCCGCAGCAGGCGCTGTACGTTGACCGCGGTGGCGGCCGTACCGAGCGTGGCGACGACGTTCTCGACGCCATGCTGGGCAAGGCCGACGACATCCATGTAGCCCTCGACGACGAGCACGTAGCCGGCCTCGCGGATGGCGCTCCGCGCCTGCACCAGCCCGTAGAGCTCGCGTCCCTTTTCGAACAGCGGCGTTTCCGGCGAGTTGAGGTACTTCGGCTCGCCCTCGCCGAGCACGCGGCCGCCGAAGCCGACGACGTTGCCGCGCTGGTCCTGGATCGGGAACATGATGCGATCGCGAAAGCGGTCGTAGCGGCTGCCCTGGTCGTTGCGGATCACCAGGCCGCAGGTTTCCATGGCGACATCGGCGTAATCGGCCACCGCGCCTTGCAGGTTCTGCCAGCCGGCGGGCGCGTAGCCGATGCCGAAACGCGCTGCGATCTCGCCCGACAGCCCGCGCCGCTTGAGGTAGTCGATGGCTGCCGGCGCGGCCTTGAGCTGTTCGCGGTAGAACTTCGCCGCCTGCGCCATCAGCGCGGTCAGCGGTTGCGATTCGCTGCGCCGCTGGCGTTCCTCGGCGCGACGCGGATCCTGCGGCACGGCCAGGCCGATCGACTGCGCGAGTTCCTCTACGGCATCGACGAAGCCGATGCCGGCGTGCTGCATCAGGAAGCCGATGGCGCTGCCGTGGGCGCCGCAGCCGAAGCAGTGGTAGAACTGCTTGGTCGGGCTGACCGTGAATGACGGCGACTTTTCGTTGTGGAACGGACAGCAGGCCGAGAAGTTGGCGCCGGTCTTCTTGAGCGGCACGTGGCGGTCGATGACATCGACGATGTCGATGCGCGCCAACAGCTCCTGGATGAAGGATTCCGGGATCAAGAGCGGATGCGCCGTCCCGCCACGACTGTAGTTTCAGGCGGCGCCGGAAAGGCGCGCCTTGATGAGCCTGGACGCTTCGCCCATGTCGGCGCGTCCGGCCAGTTGCGGCTTGACCAGCGCCATGACCTTGCCCATGTCGGCCGGCGCCCTGGCGCCGCTCGCCGCGACGGCCGCGTCGATGATGGCCGCGACTGCGGCGGCATCGAGCGCCTGCGGCATGTAGGCCTGGATCACGGCGGATTCGAAACGCTCGGCGTCGGCCAGATCGGTGCGCCCCGCCGATTCGTATTGCGTGATCGAGTCCTTGCGCTGCTTGAGCATCTTTTCGAGCACGGCGACGATGCCGGCATCGTCCAGCTCGATGCGCTCGTCGATCTCCTTCTTGCGGATGTCCGCGAAGGCCAGGCGCAGCGCCGCCAGCTTCTGTTTGTCGCCGCCCTTGAGGGCGGCCTTCATGTCGTCGCTGATCGTCTGCTTGAGGGTCATGGCGGGTGGGCGGCAATACAATGGCGCCATTCTACCGAGGGGCACGACATGGACTGCAAAGTCACCTGGCACGAGGGCATGAGCTTCATTGCGCAAACCGGCAGCGGCCACCTGCTGGCGATGGACGGATCGCCGGAAGCCGGCGGCAACAACCTGGCGGCGCGGCCGATGGAACTGCTGCTCGCCGGCGCCGGCGGCTGCTCGTCATTCGACGTGGTACTGATCCTCAAGCGCGGTCGTCACGACATCACCGGCTGCGAAGTGACGCTGCAGGCCGAGCGCGCGCCGACCGATCCGAAGGTGTTCACGCGCATCAGTATGCATTTCACGGTGACCGGCCGCCAGCTCAAGCAGGAGGCCGTCGAGCGGGCCGTGCAGCTATCGGCCGAGAAATACTGTTCGGCCACGGTGATGCTCGGCAAGACCGCCGAGATCACGCATACCGTCGAAGTGCGCGAGGCCTGATCGCTACAGGTAGTAGACCGTCGAGGTCATCACCTTCGACGAGAAGGTCATCGCCGCCTTGATCGGCGCCGGCAGCTCGGCGGCGCCGCTGTCGACGGCCATGTCGGCGTGGCTGACCTCATCGACGCGCATCTGCTCGAGGATTTCGAAAGAACGCCGGTCGTTCGCCGGCAACTGCGCCTTGTGGTCTTCGAGATGTCCTTCGACCTGGCGTTCCGTCTCGGCCAGAAAGCCGAGGTTCCACTGGTCGCCGAATTTGCCGGCGATGACGCCGAGCGTCAGCGAGCCGACGTAGAAGAGCGGATTGAGCACGCTGGTGCGGCCACCGAGTTCGTCGATGCGACGCTCGGTCCAGTTGAGGTGCTCGGTTTCCTCCCATGCGGCGCGCTGCAGCCGCGCCTTGACGGCCGGGTCGCGCGAGGTCAGCGCCTGCCCCTGGTAGAGCGCCTGCGCGCAAACCTCGCCGCAATGGTTGATGCGCATCAGCGAGGCGACGTGGCGGCGCTCCTCGTCCGACAGCTCGGCCTCGGGCAATGCCTCGCCCGGCATCGGGCGCTTGGTCGGCGCCGGCGCGAACAGCGTGCGCAGCGCCTTGTCGAATTCACCGATCAATGCATCGATCATGGGCCGCTCACTCCCTTCGCGCCGCGCTGCCGTCGCCGGCCTCCGGCTCGGCAGGCAGCCAGGCCGAACGGAAGGCCATGCTGGCTTCGAGCCAGCGACGGATGTCTTCTTCCGGCCGCGGAAACAGCAGCCGCGCCAGCTCGCACAGCGCGGCCTCGTACACGCCACGCTTGAAATCGATCACAGCGTCGAGCGGCACCCAATAGCTGCTCCAGCGCCAGGCATCGAACTCCGGGTGCTCGGATGCGCGCAGCGAGACATCGGTATCGCGACCGACCATGCGCAACAGATACCAGATCTGCTTCTGGCCGCGATAGGTATCGCGCCAGGCACGGCGAATCCATTGCTTCGGCACCTCGTAACGCAGCCAGTCGCGGGTACGGCCGATGATACGGACATGCTCGGGCAACAGCCCGGTCTCTTCCTGCAGTTCCCGGTACATCGCCTGTTCGGGCGATTCACCGCGCTTGATGCCGCCTTGCGGAAACTGCCATGCGTGTTCGCGTACCCGTTTTCCCCAGAAGACCTCGTTGCGTGCGTTGACCAGGACGATGCCGACGTTCGGGCGATAGCCTTCACGGTCGAGCATGATGCTTTCCCAATAACAAGTTGCATGCATTCTTTCACAATCGACGTGAAGTGAAAAGGCGCCCCCGCGAAGCCCGCTAAAATGGCCGTTCCGCCACTTTCCGTCCCCGCGCCATGCGTGCCAGCCAGTTCTTCATCAGCACCCTCAAGGAAGCCCCGTCCGATGCCGAGGTCGTTTCGCACCAGCTCATGACGCGTGCCGGGATGATCCGCAAGCTCGCCGGCGGCATCTACAACTACATGCCGATGGGCCTGCGCGTCATCCGCAAGATCGAAGCCATCGTCCGCGAGGAGATGAACGCCGCCGGCGCCATCGAGCTGCTGATGCCGCTGATCCAGCCCGCCGAGCTGTGGCAGGAGACCGGCCGCTGGGACAAGATGGGCCCCGAGCTGTTGCGCGTGAAGGAC
Source organism: Rhodocyclaceae bacterium (assembly GCA_044230495.1). GTDB lineage: Bacteria > Pseudomonadota > Gammaproteobacteria > Burkholderiales > Rhodocyclaceae > JADJEF01. The sequence continues at coordinate 44,666 of JBGARB010000022.1, read as the reverse complement.
CGCCACGACCGCGACTTCATCATCCAGCCGACCTCCGAGGAAGTCATCACCGACATTGCCCGCGCCGAGATCCAGAGCTACCGGCAGTTGCCGAAGAACTTCTATCACATCCAGACCAAGTTCCGCGACGAGCGCCGGCCGCGCTTCGGCGTCATGCGCGGACGCGAATTCACCATGAAGGACGCCTACTCCTTCGATCGCGATCCCGCCGGCGCCGAAAAGAGCTACCAGGCCATGTACGCCGCCTACATCCGCATCTTCGAGCGCCTGGGGCTGACCTTCCGTGCCGTGCGCGCCGACACCGGCGCCATCGGCGGCTCGCTGTCGCACGAATTCCAGGTCATCGCCGACACCGGCGAAGACCAGCTCGTGTATTGCCCCGACTCGGACTACGCCGCCAACATGGAACTGGCCGAGTCCGCGCCGCTGATCGCGGCGCGCGGCGCCGCCAGCCAGCCCCTGACCAAGACGCCGACGCCCGCCACGATGCGCTGCGAGGATGTCGCCACGCTGCTGAACCTGCCGCTGACGCAGACGGTGAAGTCGATCGTGCTGGCGAAGGAAACGCCGCTGGGCGCGGAAGTCTGGCTGCTGCTGCTGCGCGGCGACCATGACCTCAACGAAGTCAAGGCCGGCAAGCTGCCCGGCCTCGACGAAGGCTACCGATTCGCCAGCGAGCAGGAGATCATCGAACACTTCGGCTGCCCGCCCGGCTACCTCGGCCCGATCAACACGAAGAAGCCCGTGCGCGTGGTCGCCGACCGCACCGTGGCGGCGATGCACGATTTCGTCACCGGCGCCAACGAGATCGACTTCCACTTCACCGGCGCCAACTGGGGGCGCGACCTGCCCGAACCGGAGCTCGTCGCCGACATCCGCAACGTCGTCGCCGGCGACCCCTCGCCCGACGGCAAGGGGCCGCTGGCCATCCAGCGCGGCATCGAAGTCGGCCATGTGTTCTACCTCGGCACCAAATACTCCGCGGCGATGAAGTGCCAGTTCCTCGACGAGAACGGCAAGCCGAAGCTGATGGAAATGGGCTGCTACGGCATCGGCGTGACGCGCCTCGTCGGCGCCGCCATCGAGCAGAACCATGATGCCAAAGGCATCATCTGGCCGGACGCCATCGCGCCCTTCGAGGTCGTCATCTGCCCGGTGGGCTGGGGCAAATCCGAAGCCGTGCGCGCCACCGCCGCGCAGCTCCACGACCAACTGGCCGCCGCCGGCTTCGACGCCATGCTCGACGACCGTGACGAGCGCCCCGGCGTGATGTTCGCCGACTGGGAGCTCATCGGCGTGCCGCATCGCGTCACGGTGGGCGATCGCGGCCTCAAGGACGGCGTCATCGAATACCAGCATCGCCGCGACGAGGCCGCCACCAGACTCGCGCCCGACGCACTGCTCGCGCATCTGCGCCAGCGCGCGCCGTGCCGGAGTTGATGCAGCGCGCGACGCCCGGCTGGCTGCGCGCCGCCGCGTTGGCGGCCACGCTGGCGCTGGCGCCCGGCACGGTCCTCGCCGGCGCGCAGCAATACGAACCGCTCGCCGACAGCGTGCGCGCCGCGCTTTCCGCCGCCGTGGCCGACCGCGGCGCGCCGGAATCGCAGTTCGCTTCCGTGCTCGACAAGGTCGAATGGCTCACCGACATGTCGCAGCGCATGGCCAAGCGCATGCCCGAGCGCGATGCGCGCATCGAGTTCCTCAAGACTGTGCATTACGAAGCCACCCGCGCCGGGCTCGACCCGCAGATGGTGCTCGGCCTGATCCAGGTCGAATCGAGCTTCCGCAAGTACGCCGTGTCCAGCGCCGGCGCGCGCGGCTACATGCAGGTCATGCCCTTCTGGGTCAAGCTCATCGGCGCGCCCGACAGCAACCTCTTCCACCTGCGCACCAACCTGCGCTTCGGCTGCACCATCCTGCGCCACTACCTCGACATCGAGAAGGGCGACCTCTACCGCGCCCTCGGCCGCTACAACGGCAGCCTCGGCCAGCCCGAATACCCGAACATGGTGCGCGCCGGCTTGCCAGCGGCATTCCCCGCTGCGTTCAACCAGTTCATTCACTCGCGGGGAACACCGCTGCGCCGCGCTACGTCATCCGAAAGGGCACGGTGTTCCTTTCGAATGGTCGAATTCACAAGTCAATGGGCAAATCGATTCGTTGAAGCCAAATCCGAAAGAGCTCGTCCTGATCGAAGCGGATTTCTCGGGGACCTTTCTCACGCAGCGCTTGCAGTTGCTTTTCATCCAGTTGTGCTTTGCCATGCCCCATAAGCACATGTAGCGCATCGAAATAATCGTAGTGCCAGTACTCACCGCGCGATCGTACTGCACCGTTCAGAATTTCTCGCGCTTTGATGTGCGCTGATGGCGAACCACGTCTCAGATCCTGAAACAAGGTCGGGTGCTTGAGCTTGATCACGATCGGCCAAGTCAAGAACGATGCGGTTGCATTGGAATTCGACAGCACAAGTATCACCATCGCCTTTTCAATGTCACGGAGTGAAAGAGAGAACGCCGTGGCGAGCTGACTGAGACAATCAATGGTTGGGTCCCTGTAATCGTCACGGCCCCAATCAACGCGATAGCGCTTCGCCACTTCGTGAGCGTATTTCCAGTTGTGATCGGCGCTTACTCGCTCAGACCGAAATTGCTTGGGGAGTGACAAGAAGAGATGGACAAACTTGCCAAGGTAGGCATGTGCATCAATGTGCTCGCCATATACGCCCGCAATTGCACGCTCCAACTGGATTCGATTGAGCAGCAGGACGAAAACAACTTGCCTCACATCGAAGATGTGCTTCAGCCGTTCGATCACCTTGACGGCAAACGCAGGAGAACATCGATCAAGCTCATCGATGAAAAACACCACTGGTTTCTCTTTCGACGCAGCAAAACTCGTGAGCGCGTCGCGAAATCCCTCAAGCGAGCGCTTCTGTTCATCATGCCTCTTGATCTGCTCCTCAATAAGCGCTTCGGCAGCGTCAGCTAAGCCTTCGCCAAGCGATTCGCCAGTCTTCACCAACTCGTCGCTCAGGTCGGTCGTGCCAAGTGCCAGTCGTCCCAAGACGTTGAGGGCGACCTTTCCACCCAGCGGGATAAGTGAACGACCGAGCTTTTTCGCCGGCTTGAGCAGCCGTTCGGCGGCATCCGGGCCATCGAGGTTTCGGGCTGCCGCGTAGAACTCAGACACGATTGAAACGAAAGGATCGTCCGCATGATCCTGTGCAAACGCGTCATAGTAAATAGTTTGGAATCCGTCACTCTGAAGCTGCGCAGCCCAGTTCCTGCCGAACCACGTCTTTCCCTCCCCCCATGGCGCGTCAATGGCAATCACACAGCCTTCCTGCAATCGACTCAGGTAGTCCGTCAGCCGCTTCGCCAAGGCTGCGCGTTCGAACAAATCACCATCGAACGGCTTTGCTGCGTCCAATTGCGGGGGGCGGACATACAAAGGGCGAGGCAATTCCTGTGTGTTCATGGCTATCACCAGTCGGTCGATTAGAACATGTGCATTATCACTTGCAACGCGGCTCCGCTTGTAAGAGGCGGCCACAACGACCGATCGCCCAGCCGATGCCGAGGTGAATGAGCGCCGCCGAGCGGACGAGGTCGCGCCGGGGATGTCCGGCCGCGATGTCTGAGCGCAGCGAGTTTCGAGGCCGGCCGGTGCGACGCGCGGCCGCAAGGGCAGCCGCAAGCCGGCGATCCCTGAACCGAGGCGCCGCGGGGCGGTCCGCGCGTCCCTGAACGCCAACCGCCGTCCCACCACCACTGTAGTTTGCGATGGCAAGCCGCCGCTTCAGGCGGCGAGCTTGGCGAGCCATTCGGCGGCATCGGTGATGGCGATGCCGTTGCGGTTTTCCTCTTGCCGGATGTCGCGCACCAATTGCACCGGCCGCGCCTGCGGAAAACGTCCGGCAAAGGCGGTCAACGCCCGGTGGGGCTGCGTGTCGGCGAGCTTGCATTCGACGAGGTCGGTCAGCGCGTCGCCGTCGCTGAGGGCGAAATCCACTTCGGCACCATCCTTCGTGCGGATGTAGTGAAGTGCGGCGTCCATGCCGTGCGCATCCTGCTGGAAGTGCACGTGCTTCATCAGCATCGCGGCAACGGCGTTTTCGAGCCGGGCGCCGTCGTCGCCGCGGACGAGGCCGTTGTCGAAAAAATAGACCTTCGGCATCTGCAGCAACGCGCGGCCGACGTTGCGATGCCAGGGCGGCACGGCGAACACGATATACAGCGCCTGCAGGATGTCGAGATAGCGCTTGAGCGTCACCGGCGAGACGGCGAGGTCGCGGGCGATGGATGCCACCGAAAGCGGCGAACCGACCCGCTCGCGCAGGCATTCGACGAACAGGCGCATGGTGTTGATCTCATGTACGCGCGAAAACTCCAGCACGTCTTCGCGGATGAGATCGGTGAAGTATTGGCGGCGCCAGCGCTCTGCATCGTCGGCGGATTCGGCAAGGCACGGCTCCGGAAAGCCGCCGCGTTCGAGCAGCCGGACGAGCGCCTGGGCCGGCGTGCCGCCTTGCTGCTCGCACCACTCGCGCACCGAGATCGGATGCAGACGCCAGGCGAGATAGCGGCCGGCGAGCGAATCGCCGCTCTGCCGCCAGGTTTCCATGCGCGCGCTGCCGGTGACGAGCAGCGCCTGCCCCTCGGGGCGGCCGTCGACGACGCCTTTCAGCCAGTTCTTCCATGCCGGCATCTTGTGGATTTCGTCCATCGCCAGCAACCGGGTGTTCCGATTCCAGCTCTGCCGACGCAGGATCGCGCGGTCCGCGACGACATCCCAATTGAGGTATTGCGCGGGCGCGAATTGCGTCATCAACTGTCGGCACAAGGTGGTCTTTCCGACCTGTCGCGGGCCGGTGAGCAGCACCATCTTGCGGTCGAGGTCGTTCGCGATGCGATCATCGAGATAGCGCTTCATGGCGACTATTTTATCTATTGATGTAAAAAAGTCGCGACTATTTTACAGTGAGCGATCTTTTGGACGGGTATTTCGCCCTTCGAGACGGCGCGAACGGCGCACGCCCGAGCGCCAACCGCCGTGCCACCACCACTGTAGTTTCGCGTTCTCAGCGCGCCAATACGCCGTCGAGCAGTTGCCGCTCGACCGCCGGCAACTCATGCACCGACACCCAGCTCGCCACATCGCGGCGATACACGTAGCCGGGCGGCGATCGCGCATCGCGCCGCGCCACCAGCGCGGCGACGGCATCCCGCGCCTCCTGCCCGCGACCCAGCGCCTTGAGCGCGGCGCCGCGCGCGATGACGGCCAGATCGCACCACGGCGCGTCGATGAGTGCGCGCGTGGCGGTGGCGTAGGCGCCGGCGGCATCGTGCTGCGCGAGCAGCACAAAAGCATCGAGCGCGGCGATGGCCGGATGCGCCGGATCGAGCAGGCGCGCGGCGTCGAGTTGCGCCCTGGCGGCGTCGATTCGGCCGGCGCGCAGCAGGTCGCGGGCATGGTCGGCGCGCAGCTCGACGACGCCGGTGCGCAGCCGCACCGCGCGCTCGTAATGCGCGAAGGCTTCATCCCAGCGCGCGCCGAGCGCGAGCGCGGCGGCCTTGCCCCACAGGCCCTCCGGGCTGTCGGCCTGCCAGGCCAGCACGCGGTCGTAGGCGGCGATGGCGGCAGCGGACTCGCCCAGCCGCCAGCGGTGGGCGCCGAGCGCGAGGTCGACCAGATGCCGGTCGTCGCCATTGACGCCTGCGCGCACGCCGTCGAGTGCGCGCGTGACCTCGTCCAGGGGAATGCCGCCGCGCCACTGCGCTTCGGCCGCCGCTGCGCGGATGGCTCCGCTGGTCGGGTGGCGGCGCGCCGCGTCTGCGGCGGCCGGGCCGAGCGGGCGTCGCTGCTGCGCGATGCCGAGGCCGCCGAGCAGTGCCAGGTGCACGGCTTCGTCGTCGGGCGCCAGCGCCTGCGCGCGGCGGTATTGCGCGAGGGCGCGAGCGGTATCGCCCAGCTCGAGCGCGATGTGGCCGGCGCCGACCATCGCCACCGGCAGGTTGGCCGTGGTGTCGGTGAGCCTGAAATAGCGCTGCACCAGCGCCTGCAGGTCGGGGTCGATAGCGGCCAGTCGCTCGCGCACGACATCGCGCGTGTCGTAGTCGTCGCGCCGCGGCGATCCCTGCGCGTTGGCGCCCTCGGCAAAATATTCCCACACGCTGCCGCCGGCGTAACGCGACAGGAAACCTTCATGTGTCTTCTCGTCGCGCACTTTCGCGCGCTGATAGAGCGACTGGATTTCGCGCGCCTGATCGGCCGTGAGCACGCCGTGCACCTGATGCGTGGTTTCGTGCAGCACCGTGTCGTAGCGGTCGAAAATCGTGCGTTCGACATCCTCGATGCCGGTCACGGTGTGGAAGCCGCCGGCACCGCGCACGTCGTCCCACAGACGCGAATCGTAGTTGATGCGCTGGTCCTTGAGCGTGCCCAGATGCGGCACTTCGGAGAGCTTCAGGTGCAGCGGCTTGATGGTGTGCGAGGCGCCGGCGGCCACCAGCACCGGCAGGAACGCGCGCCACGGCGCCAGTGACAGCGCCACACGCTTGCGGTGGCGCGGCGACAGCGTCGCCCAGTTGCTCACGTATTGCGCGATGCCCGGCACGTCGGGCATGGTCGCGGCGGCGAAGCGCGCTTCGTATTCGGCGCGATGCACATCGACGGTGAACCGCTCGGCTTCGAGCGCCTTGGCGAGCACCGCGTGGGCGCGCCCGTATTCGCTGCAGCGCGCGAGTGCAGTCAGCGCATCGTTGCGTGCGCCGCGGTAATCGCCGGCCTCGAAAGCCGCGGAGGCGTTGCGCACGAGCCGCGCCGCATCGTCCAGGCGGGCACCGCAGTGCGCCGCCAGCTCGACGTAATTGCGCCGCGCATAGCCGTTGCCGAGGTTGTAGTGCGCCTTTTCCTGCAAGGGATCGAGCACGATGGCGCGCTCGAAGGCGGCGATGGCTTCGTCCGTGCGGCCCAGGCGGATCAGCACTTCGCCGTGGACGACGAGTGTTTCGCCGTCGACAAAGACGGCGAGCGCCTGCTCGAGCCACTGGCGCGCATCGTCGAACGCACGGCGTTTGTATGCCACGCGGCCGAGCCCGGCAAGCGCCGTCGCCTTGTCCTCGGCGCTGCCGTTGGCGCCGGCCAGCGCAAGGCCTTGGCGGAACATCGCTTCGGCGCGCGCGTTGTCGAGGCGCTCGAGCGCCAGCCGCCCGGCGGCCAGCGCGTCGCTCGCCGCGGCGCCGGCAGCCAGCCATTGCCGCGACAGGCGATCGACGCGCGCCAGATCGTCGCGGGCAAAGGCCCAGGCGTAGATCGCCGCGCGCTCGGCCGCCGTCGGCGTCGCCTTGGCCAGCAGCGGCTCGGCCAGCGGCATGGCAAGCGCATAGTCGTGGCGGCGCAATGCCTGGATGAGCGCGGCGTCGGCGCTGTCGGTCGCCGCGGCGGCATGGCTGGCGAGCGCGATGGCGAGCAGGGCCAGCAGTCGGCAAGGGTGTGGGAACATCGGGCGTGGGCGCATGGCTTGAGGTTAACATGCGCCGTCCCACCACCACTGTAGTTTGGGCCGCGACGCAGCCTGCCGCCCCCAGACCCGAAGACCCGATGACCCGGCTCGCGCCCATGAGCGATGCGTCGTTCGCCGATTACCGGCAACGCGCAATCGTCGATTACGCCGACGACAACGTGCGCGCCGGGCGCTGGCCGGCCGCCGACGCATTGCGGCGCTCGGAGGCCAACTTCGACGAGCTGCTGCCGCAGGGACTGGCGACGGCCGACCACTTCCTGTACGACATTTTCGCGGACGGCTCGACAACGCCCGTCGGCATCATCTGGCTGGCGGCCGTCACACGCGACGGCCTGCGCGGCGGCTACATCTACGATGTCGAGATCGCGCCGGCCTGGCGCCGCAAGGGACATACCGGGCGGGCATTCGCGCTGATCGAGGACGAGGCCCGCGCACGCGGGCTGCGCTCGATCGGTCTGCACGTGTTCGGCCACAACCCCGGCGCGCAAGCCCTGTATGCCAAGCTCGGCTATGCCGTCACCGGTGTGAACATGATCAGGCATCTCGGCGCCTGATCCGCAGGCGGCGCTGCGGTGCCAGCGTTTATCCTGTGTGCTTTCGCCACGCTTGAACGCCACCCATGTCGCTGCCTCCCTGTCCGGCCTGCCAATCGCCCTACGCCTACGAAGACGGTGACCAGTTCGTCTGCCCCGAATGCGCGCACGAGTGGCCCAGGCATGCCGCTGCGGCGCCAGCTGATGCCGCAGCCGTCGTCCGTGACGCCAACGGCACGGTGTTGCAGGACGGCGATAGCGTGACGGTGATCAAGGACCTGAAGGTGAAGGGTTCGTCGTCGGTGGTGAAGATCGGCACCAAGGTGAAGAACATCCGGCTGGTCGAAGGCGATCACGACATCGACTGCAGGATCGACGGCATCGGCGCGATGGGTCTCAAGTCCGCCTTCGTCAGGAAGCTGTAGCGCCCAAGGGATCATTCGCGTCTGCCTTCGCGGCATTTGGAAAGACATGTCATGGAAATGAAAGCCTTCTTCGCAGTGTTTGCGTCCGTCTTCATCGCCGAGCTGGGCGACAAGACGCAGCTGGCCACGATGCTGTTTGCCGCCGACAAGGAGGTCGGCAAGCTGACGATCTTCCTCGGCGCCAGCGCCGCGCTGGTGCTCGCCTCGGCGATCGGCGTGGTTGCCGGCGCGGCGGTGTCGAACGTGGTCAGCGAAAAGCAGTTGCACTACGTGGCCGGCATCGGCTTCATGGCCATCGGCGCCTGGACGCTGATCAAGGCGTGAGCGCCACCGAACCATCGGCATCGCCGACGCCCGCATGTGCTCGCCCGCAACGGGGCCGGCGCGCGCTGCTGCTCGCCGCTTGTGTGGCGCTGGGCGTGGCGATCGGCGCCGTGGGCGAGCATCTGACCGGCGATGCGCGCTGGTTCCTTGCTGTGCCCGCCTGCATCGCGGTGGCCTGGCTATTCGTCGGCGACCCGAACCAATGCAGGCCGCCGCCGCAATAGCGATTTGCAACTACAGTGATGGCGGGACGGCGCTCGGGCGTGCCGCGTCACACTGCGTCGCAGCGTGCCGCCACTGGCGCCGGCGCGGGCGCCATTCGTCGCGACGTGCTCGCAACGGCGAGGCCGCCGGGTCAGACTTGCGGCATCGCCGTCAAGCCCTTGGAGATTCCATGCGCCGCATCGCCCTGCTGACCCTGCTGCCCTTCCTTCTTGCCGCGCCGGTCCGTGCCGAGCCGCCGGATGCGGCGGACGCCGCGGCGCTGCGCGACATCAAGGAGACGCTGTGGCCGCGCGCCTACTTCGCGCAAGACACGGCGCTGCTCGATCGCATTCTGGCTACCGAGTTCCGCATGATCGATGGCGACGGCGGCTGGTTCACCAAGGCCGACGAGCTGGCCTGGGTAGCCGCGAACAAGCCGAATTACGAACGTCTGCATTACGCGATCCGTCGGCTGGAGGTGTTCGCGAACGGCACTGCGATCGTCGCCGGCACGGGAACCATGCATGCCCGCGACGGCGACGGGCCATACACGGCGGAGTACCAGTCGACCAACGTGCTGGTCAGGCGTGATGGCCGCTGGCAGGCCGTGGCGTCGCACGTCTCGGGTTATCGCCGACTGCCCAAGTCCTGACGGCAAACGCCAGTGGCGGCAGTACGGCGGTAGCATTGGCGGCCCTGACACAACCGCTGGAAGAAGCACGATGAGACATGCATTGGGTTCGCTGGTGCGGACGATGACGCTCGCGCTGGCCCTGTTGCCGCAGGCAACGCTTGCCGACGACGGCCGCGAGAAGATCGCCATGCCCGCGCCGATGACGGCGCACATGCTGGCCAACATGCGCGACCATCTGCTGGCGCTGACGGAAATCCAGCGCGCGATCGGGGCCGGCGATTGGAAGGTGGCGGCAGACGTCGCCGAGCGGCGCATCGGCATGACCTCGCTGCAGTCGCACGGCGCGGCGCACATGGCCGGCTTCATGCCCGCACCGATGCAGGAGATCGGCGCGCGCATGCACCGCGCGGCCAGCCGCTTTGCCTTGGTGGCGCAGGAGTCGGCGGTTGACGGCAACGTCGCGCGCAGCGTCGCGGCGCTTTCGGCAGTGATGGAGCAATGCGTGGCCTGCCACGCCGGCTACCGCGTGCACTGAGCGGTGCGCCACCGTCCCTGAAACTACAGTGGTGGCGGGACGGCGCTTGCGCCTGCCCGCACTGCACCTGTGACGCCGTCACGGCGGGCGGCGTACCATGCAACGCTTCCCGCTGCTCCCGGAGCCTGCCATGAATGATCCGACGCCGTTCGTGCCCCTGAAGGGCGGTTGCCAATGCGGCCGCGTGACCTATTCGGTCAGCACGCCGCCGGTGATGGCCGGACTTTGCTATTGCACGCTATGCCGGAAAACCAGCGGGGCCGGCCATGCCTTCCATGCCATGGTGCCGGAAGCATCGCTGCAAATGAGCGGCGCGCCGACGTGGTATTCAACCACCGCCGACAGCGGCAATACCGTATCGAGCGGCTTTTGCGGCACCTGCGGCTCACCGTTGTTCGGCAGGAGCAGCGGCATGCCGGGCATGATGACCTTCCGTGTCGCCAATCTCGACCAACCCGCCGCGCAGACGCCGCAAATGGCGGTGTTTGCCAGTCGCAAACTGCCGTGGGATCACCTCGACCCGCAACTGCCGGCATTCGACACGATGCCGCCCATGCCGGGCTGAGACGCGGCGCAAAGGTCCGGACGGCTCAGCGCCGTCCGCCAGGCGGCATGCCGCCCATGCCGCCCATCAGTCCCTTCATGTTGCGCATCATCTTGCCCATGCCGCCTTTGGAGAACTGCTTCATCATCTTCTGCGTCTGCTCGAACTGATTGAGCAGCCGATTGACTTCCTGCACCGGCACGCCGCTGCCGGTGGCGATGCGGCGCTTGCGGCTGGCCTTGATGAGCTCCGGATTGGTACGTTCCTTGGGCGTCATGGCGTTGATGATGCCCTCGATGCGGCGGATGGCCTTGTCCTCGACGGCGCCACCGGCCTGCTGGGCCATGGCACCGAATTGCGCCGGCAGCTTGTCGAGCAGCGAACCGAGGCCGCCCATGCTGCGCACCTGGCCGATCTGCGCCTTGAAGTCGTTGAGGTCGAAGCCCTTGCCGGACTTGAGCTTCTGCGCGAATTCGCGCGCCTTGTCCTGATCGACGTTGCGCTGCGCATCTTCGACGAGGCCGAGGATGTCGCCCATGCCGAGGATGCGCGAGGCCATGCGGTCGGGATGGAATTCCTCCAGTCCGCCGAGCTTCTCGCCGACGCCGGTGAATTTGATCGGCTTGCCGGTGACATGCCGCACCGACAACGCGGCGCCGCCGCGGGCATCGCCGTCGAGCTTGGTGAGGATGACGCCGGTCAGCGGCAGCGCCTCGTTGAAGGCGCGCGCGGTATTCACCGCGTCCTGGCCGAGCATGGCATCGACGACGAACAGCGTTTCGATCGGCTGCGTCTGCGCATGCAGCAGCTTGATCTCGGCCATCATCGCTTCGTCGATGGCCAGTCGGCCGGCGGTATCGACGAACAGCACGTCGTAGAAATGACGCTTCGCGTGATCGATCGCCGCGAGCGCGATATCGACGGGCTTCTGCGTCGCGGCGGACGGGAAGAAATCGACGCCGGCCTGCGCGCAGACGGTCTTGAGCTGTTCGATGGCGGCGGGGCGATAGACGTCGCAGCTCACGGCCAGCACCTTCTTCTTCTGGCGCTCCTTGAGCCACTTGCCGAGCTTGCCGGTGGTGGTGGTCTTGCCGGCGCCCTGCAGGCCGGCCATCAGGATCACCGCCGGCGGCTGCACGGCAAGGTTCAGCGTCGCGCTGCTGCCGCCCATCAACTCGGTCAGTTCGCGATGGACGACGCCGACCAGCGCTTGGCCGGGCGTGAGCGAGCCGACAACCTCCTGGCCGAGCGCCTTCTCCTTGACGCGGGCGGTGAATTCCTTGACCACCGGCAAGGCCACGTCGGCTTCGAGCAATGCCATGCGCACTTCGCGCAGCATGTCGGCGATGTTGTCGTCGGTCAGGCGGGCCTGGCCGCGCATGGTCTTGACCAGGCGCGAGAGGCGTTGGGTGAGGTTTTCCAGCATGGGGAGTCGTCTTCCGGGCGGGGCTCGCGCACGAGGGCGCAACGCGGGCGATCACGGCGGGCGGCCTTGCGGCGTGGTGTAAACTTGCCCGATGCCTGACATCTTACCGCACGTGCTGGCCGCGATTCTCTACGCGGGGCTGGCCGTGCATTTCTGGCGCACGCGCTGGCGCGGCCCCGTGCTCGACCATCCGCCCGGCAAGCTCTCGGCGCTCGAACGCGGCGTGCTGCTGCTGGCGCTTGTGGCTCATGCCGCCAGCCTGAAGGCGGAGATCTTCGGCGGCGGCCAGATGCGCTTCGGCTTTGCCATCGCCTTGTCGGTGATGCTCTGGCTGGCGATCACGCTGTACTGGATCGAGAGCTTCTACGCCCGCATGGACGGCCTGCAGATCCTTGGTCTGCCGTTTGCCTCGATCGCCGCGATGCTGCCGGCGCTGGTGGCGCCGCCGCATGTGCTGGCCAATGCCGGCTCGATGGGATTCCGTCTGCATTTCCTCTCCGCGATGCTGGCCTACAGCCTGTTCACGCTGGCGGCACTGCATTCGCTGCTGATGGCCGGCGCCGAACGCGAATTGCATCGCGGCCGGGTGACGCCGTTCTTCGCCGGGCTGCCGCCGCTGCTGACCATGGAAGCGCTGCTCTTCCGCCTGCTGGAAGTGGGCTTCGTGCTGCTGACCGCGACAGTGGTCACCGGCGTGTTCTTCTCCGAGGCGGTGTTCGGGCGCGCGCTGACGCTCGACCACAAGACGGTGTTCGCGATCCTGTCGTGGTTGATCTTCGCCGCGCTGCTCGCCGGGCGGCACCTGCGCGGCTGGCGCGGCCGCATCGCGTTGCGCTGGACGCTCGCCGGCTTCGCGTCGCTGCTGCTGGCCTACGTCGGATCGCGCTTCGTGGTCGAAGTCCTGCTCGGCCGCGGCTGAGTTTCCGCGTTGCCTGAGTGATGGGAGACATTCCGCTTTCCTGGCTGTCGATTGCGCTGGTCGTGCTGCTGGCTGTCTCCGGCCTGTTCTCGCTGGCCGAGACGAGCATGATGGCGTCCAACCGCTACCGGTTGCGCCACCGCGCCGAACAGGGCCATCGCGGCGCGCAACTGGCGCTCGACCTGCTGGCGCGCACGGACAAGATGCTGGGCGTGATCCTGCTCGGCAACAACCTGGTGAACGCCGCCGCCGCGACGATCGTGTCGGTAATCGCCATCGAGCTGTTCGGCGAAGAGGAGTGGGCGCTGGGCGCCGGCACGCTGCTGATCACCTTCCTGATCCTCGTCTTTTCGGAGATCACGCCGAAGATCATCGGCGCCACCCACGCCGACAAGCTCGTGCTGTTGCTCGGCTACGTGCTTTGGCCCCTGTTGCGACTGGCCTATCCGATCGTCTGGTTCGTCAACCTGTTCGCGCAGGCGCTGCTGCGCATGCTGCGGCTGAACCCGTCGGAGGCGGAAAAGAGCCACCTGACCGCCGAAGAACTGCGCTCGGTCGTCATCGAGTCGGGCAATTTCATACCCGAGCAGCATCGCGACATCCTGCTCAACCTCTTCGAGCTGGAGCGGGTGACGGTGGCCGACATCATGGCGCCGCGCGGCGAGATCGAGTTCATCGACATCGCCGAACCGATCGAGACGATCCGCGAACAGCTGGCGACCAGCTACCACTCGCGCGTCATGGTTTGCGAAGGCGACCCGGGCAACATCATCGGCGTCCTGCAAAGGCGGCGGCTCCTCGCCAGCGCCTTCGCAGGCGAAACGGACCACGCGGCGATCCGCGATCAACTCGTCGAGCCGTATTTCATTCCGGCAGCGACGCCGATCTACACGCAGATGCAGTTCTTCCGCGACAACCGCCAGAAATTCGGCCTGGTGGTCGACGAATACGGCGAGATCGAGGGCCTGGTGACGCTGGAGGACATCGTCGAAGAGATCATCGGCAAGTTCACAACCGGCCTGCCGGGCGCGTCACATGACCTCGACTGGGCGGCGGACGGCAGCGTGCTAGTCGACGGCATGACGCCGTTGCGCGAGCTCAACCGGCAGCTCGAGGTCGAGCTGCCGGCCGGCGGCCCGCGCACGCTCAACGGCCTGATCCTGGAGCATCTGCAGGATATTCCCGAGAGCGGCGTGTCGCTGCGCATCGGCGGGATCGCGCTCGAAATCGTGCAGACACAGGACCGAAAGGTGAAAACGGTACGGTTAACCCGCGCAATTGCGGCCAACCCGAATGCATCGCGCGGCGGGCAATAGCGCATAGAATCGCCCGAACACCCGAACGGTCAGGGGAGAGGCATGGCGACGGCGAAGAAACCGGCGAAGGCGGACGAAGTCAAGCTCTACAGCTTCCTGTGGGAAGGCAAGGACAAGAACGGCCGTCCACAGCGCGGTGACCTCAAGGCGCCGACCGAGGCCGTCGCGCAGGCGCAATTGCGCCGGCAGGGCATCCTGATCAGCAAGATCAAGAAGCAGAAGATCGGCAAGGGCGGCAAGATCACCGAGAAGGACATCACGCTCTTCACGCGTCAGCTCGCCACGATGACGAAATCCGGCGTACCGCTGCTGCAGGCCTTCGACATCGTCGGCAAGGGCGCCGCCAACCCGGCCATCGCCAAGCTGTTGTTCGACGTCAAGGCCGACGTCGAGACCGGCTCCAGTCTGGCGCAGGCGTTCCGCAAGTTCCCGCTGTATTTCGACGACCTGTTCTGCAACCTGGTCGCTGCCGGCGAACAGGCCGGCATCCTCGATTCGCTGCTCGACCGCTTGGCGTCGTACAAGGAAAAGACGCTCGCCATCAAGTCGAAGATCAAGGGCGCGCTGTTCTATCCGATCTCCATCATCGTCGTCGCCTTCGTCATTACCGCGGTGATCATGATCTTCGTGGTGCCGGCGTTCAAGGGCGTGTTCGCCAGTTTCGGCGGCGAACTGCCGGCACCGACGCAGGTCGTCATTGCCATTTCCGACGGCTTCGTCGCCAACTGGTACTACATCTTCGGCGGCATCGCGGCGTTCTTCTTCGGCTTCAAAGAGCTCTTCCGGCGCTCGCGCGCGGTGCAGATCGCGGTCGACAAGTACGCCCTGCGTCTGCCGGTGTTCGGCGACCTGCTCAAGAAGTCGGCGATCGCCCGCTGGACGCGCACCTGCTCGACGATGTTCGCGGCCGGCGTGCCGCTGGTCGAGGCGCTGGAGTCGGTGGGCGGCGCTTCCGGCAACTACGTCTTCCAGCAGGCCACCAACCAGATCCGCAATGAGGTGTCGACGGGTACCAACCTCACGGCCGCCATGCAGAACGTCGGCATCTTCCCGACCATGGTCGTGCAGATGGTGGCCATCGGCGAAGAATCCGGCCAGCTCGACAACATGCTGGGCAAGGTCGCCGACTTCTTCGAGCAGGAAGTCGATGACGCCGTCGAAGCGCTGGCCAGCCTGATGGAGCCGATCATCATGGTCTTCCTCGGCGGTCTCATCGGCGGCCTCGTCGTCGCGCTGTACCTGCCGATCTTCAAGCTCGGTTCGGTCGTCGGCTGATGCCCGTCGCGCTGTACGACCCGGCGACGTTCGCCATCGTCGCCGGGATGTTCGGCCTCATCATCGGCAGCTTCCTCAACGTCGTCATCCACCGCCTGCCGGTGATGATGGAGCGCGACTGGGCCGAACAGTGCGCGCAGTTGCGCGGCGAGGCGGCGCCCGCCCAGGAGCGCTACGACCTGTTTGCGCCGCGTTCGCGCTGTCCGCACTGCGGCCATCCCATCAGTACGCTGGAGAACATCCCGCTGCTGTCCTGGCTGGCACTGGGCGGCAAATGCCGCGGCTGCGCCGCACGCATCTCGCTGCGCTATCCGGCCGTCGAACTGCTGACCGGCCTGCTCTTTGCGTGGGCCGGCTGGCGACTCGGCTTCGGCTTCGCGGCGCTGGCGGCCTGCGGGCTGACCGCGGCGCTGGTCGCATTGACGGCGATCGACATCGACAAGCAGTTGCTGCCCGACGACATCACGTTGCCGTTGCTGTGGGCCGGCCTGCTGGTCAATGTGCCCGGTACCTTCGTCGACCTGAAGAGCGCCGTGATTGGCGCCGCTGCCGGATATCTGGCCCTGTGGCTGGTGTATTGGGGCTTCAAGCTCTTCACCGGCAAGGAAGGCATGGGCTATGGCGATTTCAAGCTGCTCGCCGCGCTGGGTGGCTGGCTGGGCTGGCAAATGCTGCCGCTGGTGATACTGGTATCGTCGTTCGTCGGCGCCGCCATCGGCATCGGGCTGGTGATTGCCGCGCGCATGGGCCGCCATGTGCCGATGCCGTTCGGCCCATATCTGGCGATCGCCGGCTGGATTGCCTTGTACTGGGGCCAGCCGCTGACCATCGCCTACCTCGGCAGGCAACTATAGCTCGTTGAAAACGCTTGAAAAAGCGTATGCCGGCCTCAGCTATAATCGGCCCAACCACGCTATCGGGGGAATTCCCATGCCCATTTATGCTTATCGTTGCACCAGTTGCGGATTCGAGAAGGACGTCATGCGCAAGGTGGCCGACCCCGTGCTGACCACCTGCCCCTCGTGCCACACCGAGAATTTCGCCAAACAACTGACCGCGCCCGGTTTCCAGCTCAAAGGCAGCGGCTGGTATGCCACAGACTTCAAAGGCGGCAACGCCAAGCCCGCCGATACCAAAAGCGAGCCATCCAGCCCGCCCCCCTGCCAGGGCGGCACGGGCAGTTGCGCCTGCCATTAGGCGGCCGCAACCGACGGAAGGCGAGGCGCTTGTTGCGCAAATACCTGATCACCGGCCTGCTGATCTGGGTCCCGCTGGTCATCACCCTGTGGGTGCTGGCTGCGCTGGTGCGCCTGACGGATCAGTCCTTGCTGCTGCTGCCCAGCGCGCTGCAGCCCGAGCACCTGATCGGCTTCTACATACCCGGACTGGGCGTGATCCTGACGCTTGCCGTGGTCTTCGGCACCGGCCTTGTCGCCACCAACATCATCGGCCAGAAGATGGTGCTGCTGTGGGAGGCGCTGCTCGGTCGCATCCCGGTGGTCAAGTCGATCTACTACAGCGTCAAGCAGGTCAGCGACACGCTGTTTTCCGGCAGCGGCGATTCCTTCCGCAAGGTGCTGCTGGTGCGCTATCCGCACCCCGAAGCCTGGTCGGTCGCCTTCCAGACCGGCAACCCGGCCATGCCGATCGCGCAGTTGCTGCCCGACGAGCATGTCGGCGTTTTCATTCCGACCACGCCCAGCCCGGTCAATGGCTTCTTCTTCTTCGTCAAGAAGCGCGACGTCATCGAGCTCGACATCTCGGTCGACGATGCCTTGAAATACATCGTCTCGATGGGCGTCGTGCCGCCGTTGCCACGCGGCCGCGCCGCGCCGAACCTCGTCGGGCAGGCGCAAAACCAATAATCAGCGGCCTTGCGCCGTCCCGCCACCACTGTAGTTTCAGAACTGTCCCGGAATCGCCATGCGTACCCACTATTGCGGCCAAGTAACCGCCTCCCACGTCGACCAGATCGTCACCCTTGCCGGCTGGTGCCATCGCCGCCGCGACCACGGCGGCGTCATCTTCATCGACCTGCGCGACCGCGAAGGCCTGGCGCAGATCGTCTGCGACCCCGATCGCCCCGAGATGTTCAAGATCGCCGAGGGCGTGCGCAACGAATTCGTCCTCAAGATCACCGGCAAGGTGCGCCGCCGTCCGGACGGCACGGTCAACCCCAACCTCGCCTCGGGTGAGATCGAAGTGTTGTGCCACGAGCTCGAAGTGCTCAATGCCGCGGTCACGCCGCCCTTCCAGCTCGACGACGAGAACCTCTCCGAAACGGTCCGCCTGACGCACCGCGTGATCGACCTGCGCCGCCCGCAGATGCAGAAGAACATGATGCTGCGCTACAAGACCACGCGCGCGTTCCGCCGCTTTCTTGACGACGCCGGCTTCATCGACATCGAAACGCCGATGCTCACCAAGTCCACACCCGAAGGTGCGCGCGATTACCTCGTCCCCTCGCGCGTGCACAGCGGCCAGTTCTTCGCGCTGCCGCAGTCGCCGCAACTCTTCAAACAGCTGCTGATGGTGGCCGGCTACGACCGCTACTACCAGATCGTCAAATGCTTCCGCGACGAAGATCTGCGCGCCGACCGCCAGCCCGAATTCACCCAGGTGGACATCGAGACCTCGTTCATGGACGAGATCGAGATCACCGGACTCATCGAGCAATTGATCCGGCATGTCTTCAAGGATGCCATTGGCGTTGACCTGCCCGACCCCTTCCCGCGCATGACCTATGCCGAAGCCATGCGCCGCTTCGGCTCGGACAAGCCCGACCTGCGCGTCACGCTCGAACTCACCGACGTCACCGACTGCGTCAAGGACGTCGCCTTCAAGGTCTTCAGTGGTCCGGCTTCCACGGGCGGGCGGGTGGCGGCCCTGCGGATTCCCGGCGGCGCCAACCTGCTCACCCGCAGCGAGATCGACAGCTTCACCGATTTCGTCAAGATCTACGGCGCCAAGGGGCTGGCCTACATCAAGGTCAATGACGTCAGCAAGCTCAACGAGGAAGGCCTGCAATCGCCCATCGTCAAGAACCTGCACGAAGCCGCGCTCAAGGGCATCGTCGAGCGCACCGGCGCGCAGTCGGGCGACGTGATCTTCTTCGGCGCCGACCGGACCAAGGTCGTCAACGACGCGCTCGGCGCGCTGCGCCTCAAGCTCGGCCATGACAAGGGCTTCGTCAATGGCAAGGCGTGGGAGCCGCTGTGGGTGGTCGACTTCCCGATGTTCGAATACGACGACGAAAACAAGCGCTGGTCGGCCTGCCACCACCCCTTCACCGCACCCAAGGACGGACACGAGGCGCTGATGGCCACCAACCCCGGCGAGTGCCTCGCCAAGGCTTACGATCTGGCGCTCAACGGATGGGAGATCGGCGGCGGCTCCGTGCGTATCCATCGTGCCGACGTGCAAGCCAAGGTATTCGCCGCGCTCGGCATCGGCGCCGAAGAGCAGCAGGCGAAATTCGGCTTCCTGCTCGACGCGCTGAAGTACGGCGCGCCGCCGCACGGTGGCCTCGCATTCGGTCTGGACCGCATCGTCACCATGATGACCGGAGCCGAGTCCATTCGCGACGTCATCGCCTTCCCCAAGACGCAGCGCGCGCAATGCCTGCTCACGGACGCGCCATCCGCCGTCGACGAAAAGCAGCTGCGCGAATTGCATATCCGGCTGCGCCAGAAGGTCGAGACGACCGTCGAGGTCACAGGCGCCTGACATGTGGATCGCGGCGTTCCGCTGGCTGGCAACGCTGCTCTTCGCCTGCGCGCTTGCCGGCTGCGCCGACGCCCGCGAGGAGGGCCGCGCGCGAACCGCCGGCGGCGCCTTGCCCGCCGAAGCGCACGAGACGCTGCGCCGCATCGATGCCGGCGGACCGCACCCCTACCCGCGCGACGGCATCACCTTCCAGAACCGCGAGCGGCGCCTGCCCGAGCAGCCGCGCGGCTACTACCGCGAATACACCGTACCCACGCCCGGCAGCCGCGACCGCGGCGCCCGCCGCATCGTCACCGGCGGCAATCCGCCCGTGGTCTGGTACTACACCGCCGACCATTACCAGAGCTTCCAGCGCATCGACCGATGACCCCCGCCGCGTTCTACGAATCGCTGTTTGCCGATGCCGCCCGCGCCGGCGTCTACCACTTGCCGCATGCCGGCGTCGGCGATCTGCTCAAGGGTGCCGGCGCGGCGGGCTGCTGCGCCTTCCGCGTCGACCTCTCGCAGATGCGCGACAAGGACGGCATGCTGCATGCCGTTGCCAAGGCATTGGCGTTCCCCGAATGGTTCGGCGCCAACTGGGACGCCCTGACCGATTGCCTGCTCGACATGGGCTGGCGTCCGGCGACCGGCTATGTCGTCGTCCTCGACCACGCCGACCGCGCGCATGGCCTCGCCGAAGCCGATTTCGTCACGCTGCTGCAGGTGTTCCAGGATGTCGCCGACCAGTGGCGCGAGGACGGTGTGCCGTTCTGGTGTCTGGTGGATATGGTGTCCGACGGCATCGCCTTCCTGCCGACGATGCCGCAGCCCGCCGCGCCGGCGGCATGACAACCCCCAAACAGCCTGTCTCCGTCCTCGTCGTCATCCACACGCCGGCGCGCGAAGTGCTGTTGCTCGAACGCGCGAAGCATGCGGGCTACTGGCAGTCCGTGACCGGCAGCCGCGAAGGCGACGAAGCGCTCATCGACACCGCCGCGCGCGAAGTCGGCGAAGAGACCGGCATCGCAGTCGCCGTCGCCGACCTGACCGACTGGCGGCTGAGCAACACCTACGCGATCTTTCCCGAGTGGCTCCACCGCTATGCCGATGGCGTCACGCACAATGTCGAGCATGTGTTTTCGCTGTGTCTGCCCGTGCCGTGCGATATCCGCCCGGCGGCCGACGAACATCGCGCGTGGCGCTGGTTGCCGCACCGCGAGGCGGCGGCGGCATGCTTCTCCTGGAGCAACCGCGACGCCATTCTGATGCTATGAGTCGCCTGTTCGCCGTCCCGCCACGACTGTGTTTTCACTTCGCGTTGCTGCTTGCCGCGAATGCCGCGCCCGCGCAGGAGAAACCCGTCGCGCCGCCGGCGCAGACCGTTGAAGTGGTCGGCAAGACGCCGGACGAAACCGCGCAGCGCCGGCAATCCACTGCGCCGACGCTGGTGGTCGGCCGCGAGGAGATCGAGCGCCATGGCGATGCCAGCGCGCTCGACGTGCTCAAACGCCTGCCCGGCGTGACGCTCGGCGGACGGCCCGGGCGCGGCGGCGGACTGGGCATGCGCGGCATGGGCGCGTGGACGCAGATTCTCATCGACGGCGCACCGATGCCGCGCGGCCTCTCGCTCGACGACCTGCGCCCCGAGCAGATCGAACGCATCGAAGTGACGCGCTCGGCCACCGCCGAGCACGGCGCACGCGCGGTGGCCGGCACCATCAACATCGTGCTGCGCGAGGCGCTGCGGCGGACGCGCTTCGAGGCCAGCGCCGGCGGCGAACTGGAGAATGGCGAGCCGCGCGGAAAC
Organism: Rhodocyclaceae bacterium; assembly: GCA_044230495.1. Lineage (GTDB taxonomy): Bacteria > Pseudomonadota > Gammaproteobacteria > Burkholderiales > Rhodocyclaceae > JADJEF01. Next base: position 23,488 of record JBGARB010000022.1, on the reverse strand, counting down.
GTTCAGGTGCAGCACCACGATCGCGTCGACGCGCTGACCTACGACATCGGTGCCGCCATCGGGCGCCGCCTCGGTCGCGACAGCGAGCACAACCTCACCGCCGCCCATTCAGTCGCTGACGGCACCCCTGTGCTGGTGCAGGAAGAGCGTGGACGCAGCCGTTCGCGCGGCGCCCGCGGCAATCTCAATGCCCGGCTGAACTGGCGCGGCGAAGGCGGTACGGTTCTCAACCTGCAGCCCTGGCTGATGGCGACGGAATGGGAAAGCGACGCCACGGCGACACTGGCACAGGCACTGGGCGCGACGCCGGCGCCATGGGCCTCCGGCAGCAATCGCATCGACGGCGACAGTCGTGTCGCACGGCTCGCCGGGGACTGGGGCGGGCGCGCCTTCGGCGGAAGGCTGAATCTGCGCTTCAACACCAGCGCATCGAGCACGGACAATGACAATACGCTGCGCGAGTTCGACGCCGCCGGTGCGCCGTCGCGTCTGCTGGAGACCGTCTCTTCCTTGCGCGAACGCAACACCCTGCTCATCGGCAAGCATGCCGCACAACTTGGCGACGGCCATGCCATCACCAGCGGACTGGAAGTCGAACGCAACCGTCGCCGCGAGCGCGCCGAAACGCGGCAGGACGGCGAACTGCTGTTCGCCGACAGCGGCGACACCTTCGTCGCCCGCACGCAGCGGCTGGCGGTCTATGGTCAGGACGATTGGGAGATTTCGCCGCGCTGGGCAGCGTACGCCGGCCTGCGTTTCGAGGGCATCCGCACCGTGGTGGATTCGGCCACGGTGGCCGACCGCAACGACAGCCGCGTCTGGAGCCCGATGCTGCATTCGCTGTGGCGGCTGGACGACGACAAGCGCACGCAGGTGCGTGCCAGCCTCGCCCGCACCTACCGTTCGCCCAACCTCGCCGACCTGATCGCACGGCCACGTCCGAACGCGCGCTTCCCGGTCGATGGCGCCAACGACGCCACGCATCCGGATCGCGTCGGCAATCCCGGCCTGCGCCCGGAACTGGCGTGGGGGCTGGATGTCGCGCTGGAGCATTTTCCCGAAGCCGGCGGCCTGCTCTCGGCCAACATCTTCGCCCGTCGCATCGACGATCTGATCCGCAACGTCACGCGCCTCGAAGACGTGAGTTGGTCGCCCGTACCGCGCTGGCTGACGCGCCCGGAGAACCTCGGCGAGGCGACGTCCTGGGGTGTCGAGCTCGAAGCCAAGGCGCGCCTCGACCAATGGCTGACGGCGGCGGCGCCAGTCGATCTGCGCGCCAACCTGTCGCGCTTCTGGTCGCGCGTGGCGCATGTACCTGGCCCAGACAACCGCATTGAAGGCCAGCCGGAACTGACGCTGAACCTCGGCGCCGACTATCGCCTCAAGTCACTGCCGCTGACCATCGGCGGCAGCCTCAACCTGACGCCCGCGCACACCGTGCGGCGCCTCGAGAATGCATGGATCGCGAGTGGCGAAAAACGCCTCGTCGATCTGTATGCCGTGTGGACCGTCGATCCGACGTTGCGTCTGCGCGCCGGCCTGTCGAACGTGCTGGCCGACGACTATGCCGCTGCCTCGCGCCTGATTGCTGCAGACCTGGACCAGACGACGACAACGGTCTCGCGCAGCTACCGCGTTGCTTCGCTGCGCGCCGAGTTCAAGCTGTAGCGCTCAGCGCGGCGGATCGGCGTCGGCGGCCTCGATCTGCCGGCGCAGGCAGGTCGGGCAAAGGCAGAGCGCGCAATCCGGTTCGGCCGGCGCGATGGCGGGGAGCTTCACGCACCAGCAGTTTGCGTCGCCGGCCGTATTGCCGCACACGAAGGTGGTGCCGCAGCGCGGGCAGGTCGAATGGCCGATGCGTGCGTTCGTCATAGCGCGGCGCTCCTTCCGTTATCGCCGTGTCACCACTACTGTAGTTTCAATCGCCGCCGCAGCCAGTTGTCCACTGACAGTCGTCCCGGTCCGGCGAAGATCAGCGGCAGCAGCATCGCCAAGTATATGACAGGCAGCTTGAAGTTGCCCTTGCCCATGTCGGTGATGACGTAGCCTTGCAGCAGGTCGCCCAGGCCCATCCAGTCGCCGGGCCAATGGACGGCTGCAATGGCGACCACCGTCAGCACGAACAGCGAAACGGCAACGAAACGCGTGCCCAGTCCGAGGATCAGCGCCACGCCGCCGACGATCTCGAAGCCGGTGGCCAGATGCCAGCTCAGCTCGGGGGGTACGCGATCAAAAGGAAACGGGAAGCGCTCCTGGATATCGACGAACCAGTTCTCGCCGCGCCATTTCTCCAGCCCGGCTTCGAGGAACTCCCAGCCCAGCACCAGTCGCAGGGCGACGAAACCCAACCACGCGCCGATACCGTCGAGGCCGCGCAACAAGGCGCCCGCGGTACGCAGGGCAAGCCCGTTCACCGCGCGACTCCGCGGATCACGCCGGCTTCGCGCAGGCTCGCCAGCAGCTCGCCGCCGAAGCGGCGCAGCGCGACCGGATCGGGGTGTGACAGTTCGTCACCGATGAGGTCGATGGCATCGCGGCCACTGCGGCCGCCTTCTTGCAGCAGGGCAACCAGTCGCGCGGTCACCGGGTTGATCTGCATGAAGCGCACCTTGTCGTCGACGTCGCGATGCACAAGCAGGTTCACCGCCTGCGGCTTGCGCGGACGCCACGCGCGTCCGATGCGCTGCACGGGCCAGGCGTAGGCGAGATTGAGCAACGGTGCGAACACCGGCGCCCGCGCGAGCAGATCGCCGTCGGCATCGACGGCAACGGGCACGGCATCCATGACCTCGACGGCCAGCTCGGCCCATTCGTAATGGGCCAGTTCCGCCGCCCAGGCGGGCAAGCCGCGCTGCACGGCCGCGCCGTCGCCGAGCCAACGCACGAACTCGCGCGGGATCTCCCGGAAATACGGCGTCTGGCAGCGCGCCTCGCGAAAGAAGGCCCGCACCAGCGGCGCCCAGCGGCGACCGAGCAGATCGCGCAGCACCGGAAAGCAGGCGAGCAGAAAGCCTTCGAGGTTGTTGAAGAGCAACTCTTCATAGATGCGCATGCGCCGCGCCGGGACGCCCGCCGGCCGCGCCATGGTGCGCGGATCGCGGACATGCTGCCCGAAGGCAAGCTGGAATTCGGCCAGCGCGCCCATCACGCCACCTTTAGCACCGGCAGGGCACCCTGACGGCCGCCGACCCGCGGCGCGCGCGCCTGCGCGGCCGCGATGCGGGCGACCTCCGGCAGCAAGTCGGCCAACGACGGGATATTGAAGTCACGCTCCAGGCACGTCGGCAGCGGGCCGACGCGGGCATAGGCTTCGTCGAGGAGTTGCCAGACGGGATCGATCACGTCGGCGCCATGCGTGTCGATGCGCAGGCCGTCGGGCTCCACCCAATGGCCGGCCATATGCAGGTAGCACGTGCGATCGAGCGGCAGTGCGGTCATGAAGGCCAGCGGATCGAAACCGAAATTGCAGCTATTGACGTAGATGTTGTTGACGTCCAGATGCAGCAGGCAATCGGCTTCCCTGACCACCTCGCCGATGAACGCCGCTTCGCTCATCTCGGCACCGGGCGGCGCGACGTAGTACGAGGCGTTCTCGATGCCGATGCGCATTTCGAGGATGTCCTGCGCCTCGCGGATGCGCGCCGCCACCCAGCGCACGGCCTCCGTAGTGCATGGCAGCGGCAGCAGGTCGTAAAGATGACCGTCATCGCCGCACCACGACAGATGTTCGGTGTAGAGCGTGGCGCCATGCTGGCGCATGAACGCCTTGATGCGACGCAATAACGCAGTGTCCAGCGGCCTCGGGCCGCCCAGATCGAGCGACAGGCCGTGGCAGACCAGCGGACGTTGTTCGGCAACGGCGGCAAAGCGCTTGCCGGCGCGTCCGCCCATGCCGATCCAGTTCTCCGGCGCCAGCTCGAAGAAGCCGATCGGCGCCGGAACGCCGGCAGCGAGCACGTCCATGTGCTCGCGCCGGAATCCCAAACCGGCACCATGAGGCGTGCCGTGCTTCATGTCAGGTCTTCTTCTTGTCGGCGCCGCACTTGCCTTCGCCGCACTTGCCGTCCTTGGCCTTGGCCTTGTCGGCGCCACACTTGCCTTCGCCGCACTTGCCATCCTTGGCTTTGGCCTTGGCCTTGTCGGCGCCGCACTTGCCTTCGCCGCACTTGCCGTCCTTGGCCTTGGCCTTGTCGGCGCCGCACTTGCCTTCGCCGCATTTGCCGTCCTTGGCCTTGGTGTCGGCCTGTGCCAGCTGATAGCCGGCGGACAGGCTGGTGGCGCCAAACGGATTGTCGGCAGCCTGCGCGGCAGGTGCGAGCAAGGCACCGGCGGCAAAAGCGGAACCGATGGCGACGGCCAGATTCTGTTTCTTCTTCATGCGTAAGTCTCCTTCGAGGGGGTGGAGGATCGGACGTGCGCTCATGGCGATACGTCGGGATTCCGGCGCGGCCTTGATGACACGAGGCGATTGGACGCGCAGCGGGAGGATTCCTTACACGCGCGGACGCAAAGCCGGCGCTGCCCGACTTGAAATGCCGGCGCGCGATGCTATCTAGTCGTCAGGCGACCAGCCGGTCGCGATTTCGACAACCCGATCAGGAGCACATCATGAACTATCTGACCCGTCATGATCCCTTGGATGATTTCTTCCGCGGCTTCTTCGTCCGCCCCGTGGAGGTCGGCAGCGTTGCCGGCAGCGATGCGCCCGCGCTGAAGATCGACGTCAGGGAAAAGGACAACACCTATCTCGTGCATGCCGAAATTCCCGGCGTGAAGAAGGAAGACATCCACGTCAATATCGACGGCCCGATGGTGTCGATCAGCGCCGAGCGCAAGGAAGAAAAGGACGTCAAGGAAGGCGAGCGCGTGTTGCGCACTGAGCGCTACTTCGGCAAGGTCTCGCGCAGCTTCCAGCTTGGCCAGGAAATCGACGAAGCGCAGTCCAGCGCGAAGTACAACGACGGCGTGCTCGAGCTCGTGCTGCCGAAAAAGACGACCGTGGCGGCGCGCCGCCTGTCGATCCAGTAATTTCCCTCGCGGGGCCGCCGTGTCACGCGGCGGTCCTGCCGATTCGCTAAAATCGGGCGGAGTAACCACTCGCACCGCCCGATCATGCTCGATACGCTCGAACCGTCGCTCAAGGCCGCCGTCATTGCCGAGGCGCTGCCCTACATCCAGCGCTTCCACGGCAAGACCATCGTCGTCAAATACGGCGGCAATGCGATGACCGAGGAGCACCTCAAGCGCAGCTTCGCGCATGACGTGGTGCTGCTCAAGCTGGTGGGCATGAATGTCGTCGTCGTGCATGGCGGCGGCCCGCAGATCGAGAACCTGCTCACCCGCGTGGGCAAGAAGGGCGAGTTCATCCAGGGCATGCGCGTCACCGACGCCGAGACGATGGAGATCGTCGAGATGGTGCTCGGCGGCCAGGTGAACAAGGACGTCGTCAACCTCATCAACCAGGCGGGCGGCAAGGCCGTGGGCATGACCGGCAAGGACGCGAGCATGATCCGCGCCAAGAAGCTGCTGGTCGAGAACAAGGACGTCCCCGGCGACATGCTCGACATCGGCATGGTCGGCGACATCGTCGCCATCGATCCGGCGCCGATCCGCCTGCTCGAAAGCGGCGCCTTCATTCCCGTCATCGCACCCATCGGCGTCGGCGGCAAGGGCGAGACCTACAACATCAACGCCGATGTGGTCGCCGGCAAGATCGCCGAAGTGCTGCATGCCGAGAAGCTGATCCTGCTCACCAACACGCCCGGCGTGCTCGACCAGAAGGGCAACCTGCTCACCGGCATCACGCCGCGCGACATCGACGGCATGGTCGCCGACGGCACGCTGTCCGGCGGCATGCTGCCCAAGATCGGCTCGGCGCTCGACGCCGCGCGCTCGGGCGTGAAGTCCGTGCATATCATCGACGGCCGCGTCGAACACGCGCTGCTGCTTGAAATCCTCACCGACGACGGCGTCGGCACCCTCATCAAATCGAAGTGACGGCCATGAACAGCGAAACCCGCACCGCCCGCGCCGGCGAAAAAAAGCAGCTCATCCTGCAGACCATCGCCGAGATGCTCGAACAGCCGCAGAGCATCAAGATCACCACCGCGCTGCTGGCGCACAAGCTCGACGTCTCGGAAGCCGCGCTGTACCGCCATTTCGCCAGCAAGGCGCAGATGTACGAAGGGCTGATCGAATTCGTCGAGCAGGGCATGTTCTCGGTGATCGCGCGCATCGAGGCCGACCAGCACGATGGTATCGCGCAGGCCGAAGCCATCACCGCCTCGTTGCTGCGCTTCGCGCAGCGCAATCGCGGCTTGACGCGCGTGCTCGTCGGCGAAGCGCTGGTGCACGAAAACCCGCGCCTGCAGGCGCGCATCAACCAGCTGCTCGACCGGCTCGAAGCGCAGATCCGCCAGGCCCTGAAGATCGCTATCGCGCAGGGTCGGCTCGCCGGTTCCCACGATGTCGCGGCGCATGCCAACGCGCTGATGAGCGTCGTTACCGGCCATTGGCAGCGATTCGTCAAGACCGGCTTCAAGGCCGATCCGCTGGCGCATTGGCCGGCGCAGCGGGTGCTGCTCGGACTGGCCGCTCGCGAATAATTCTGCAGCGCGTGCCTGCTTGACGCGCTCTACCGCTGCTTGAGCAGCGCCGCCGCCTCCAGCGCGAAATAGGTCAGGATGCCGTCGGCGCCGGCGCGCTTGAAGGCGAGCAGCGCTTCCATCATCACCGCGTCATGGTCGAGCCAGCCGTTCTGCGCCGCCGCCTTGAGCATGGCGTATTCGCCGCTCACCTGATAGGCATAGGTCGGCACGCCGAATTCGGCCTTGACGCGGCGGACGATATCCAGATACGGCATGCCGGGCTTGACCATCACCATGTCGGCGCCCTCGGCGATATCGAGCGCCACTTCGCGCAGCGCCTCGTCGCCATTGGCCGGGTCCATCTGGTACGTGTACTTGTTGCCCTTGCCCAGGTTGCCGCTGGAGCCCACCGCATCGCGGAACGGCCCGTAGAAGCTCGACGCGTACTTCGCCGAATAGGCCAGGATGCGGGTGTGGATGTGCGCCTCGGCATCGAGCGCGGCGCGGATCGCGCCGATGCGGCCGTCCATCATGTCCGACGGCGCCACCACGTCGGCACCGGCGCGTGCGTGGCACAGCGACTGCCTGACCAGCGCTTCGATGGTCTCGTCGTTGAGGACATAGGCGCGCGGGTCGTCGGCGTCGATGAGGCCATCCTGGCCGTGGCTGGTGTAGGGATCGAGCGCCACGTCGGTGATGACGCCCAGCTCGGGGAACTCATGTTTGAGCCGCGCCACCACCGTCGGCACGAGGCCCTCGGGGTTCCACGCCTCGTCGGCCGCGGCGTTCTTGCGCGCCACATCGACCACCGGAAACAGCGCCAGCGCCGGCACGCCGAGCGTCAGCGCGCTTTCGGCGATCGGCAACAGGCGGTCCAGCGATACGCGCTCGACGCCCGGCATCGACGGCACTTTTTCGGTGCGCCCCTGCCCTTCGAGAACGAATACCGGATAGATGAAATCGTCGCTAGTGAGTACATGCTCGCGCATCAGGCGGCGCGAGAACTCGTCGCGGCGCATGCGGCGCATGCGGATCGAGGGGAAGCGGGCGGGAAATGACATTGTTGTGTGCAGGGGCGTTACGAAGAATTACAGTTATCGACTTTGAAACCAAGGCGTTGAACCCTATCTTAATCCACGGATGGAACCGGGCGTTGCCCGTCCATCCCCCGCTTCTTCCTCCCTGAGCGGGTGCCTTGGTCACCAACAAGGCGTTCGGCTGCGGCTCTGCCGCGGCCCAGGCCCTCGGCCCCCTCCCCTTGGCCGAGGGCCTTCTTATTTCCCGCGCCGCGAAACTACAGTGGTGGTGACACGGCGGTTTGCGCCGTTATCCGCCGGCGCGGCGGCGCAGCGTGCCGACGATGCCGAACGGGAAGCGGTACACCGACACGATGAACAGCAGCCCCAGCCAAAGCAGCCAGCGGTCGGGCGACAGGATCGCCGCCAGAGGGGCGACATCCGCTGCCGCCTCGCTGCCCAGCCGCAGCAGATCCTGCAGGTAGTTTTGCGCCGCGATGAACAGCGCCGCGCCCACCACGGCGCCATACAGCGTACCCATGCCGCCGATCACCACGATCAGCAGCACATCGGTCATGACCTCGAAGCTCAGGCTCACGTCCGGCCCGCTGTAACGCAACCACAGCGCCAGCAGGATGCCCGCCAGCGTGGCGAACAGCGCCGAGATCGCGCTCGCCGTGGCGCGGAACCACAGCACCGGATAGCCGATCGCGGCGGCGCGGAACTCGTTCTCGCGGATCGCCTGCAGTACGCGGCCATAGGGTGAATTGACCAGCCGCAGCAGGACCAGGAAGGACACCAGCACTACAGCGAAGATCAAGTAATAGGTCAGCAACCGGCCATTGACCAGCACGCCGAACAGCGGCGCGTCGAACAACCTGAACGCCGGCGTGAGCAGGCGCGGCACAGGAAAATTGAGCCCGTCTTCGCCGCCCGTCCAATGCGAAAACTGCGACACAATGGTCTGGAAGGCGGAGGCGACCGCCAACGTGATCATGGCGAAGAACAGCGCCCGCACGCGCAGGCCGAAGAGCGCGATGACCAGCGCCAGCAGCAGCGACAGCGCAAGCGCGGCAGCGCTGCCAACGGCGATGGCACCCCAGTGTGCGCCCATCCGCGCGCAGGCGATGGCGACGCCATAGGCGCCGATGCCGAAGAACATCGTGTGCGCGAAGCTGACGATGCCGCCGTAGCCGAGCAACAGGTCGAAGCTGGCCACCAGCAGAACGAAAACCATCAGCTTGGCGGCCACGTTGAGCACCTTGGCACCCGGCAGCGCGAAAGGCGCCACCAGCAGCCCGACCAAGACAACGACGAGCAGCACCGCCAGCAGCCGGCTGCGCGGCAGGTCGTGCGAGAAAAGGCGTTGCGCGGTCATGCGCATTCCCCCCGGCCCCCTTGCCACGCAAGGGGATGACCACGGTTCGCCGCTGCGCGGCGCCGGCCGCCTGGCTGCGCCCGCCTCGGGGCGGCCCGTCTGCGGGCGCTCATGCGCATTCCCCCCCGTCCGCCTGGCCACGCAAGGGGGTGACTGCGGTTCGGCGCTTCGCGGCGCCGGCCGCCTGGCTGCGCCCGCCTCGGGGCGGCCCGTCTGCGGGCGCTCATCGCTGCGCCACCGGGTAGAGGCCCTGCGGGCGCCACAGCAGGATTGCCAGCATCAGCGCGATGTTCGAAAACGCCGCCGCCTGCGGTGCGATGAAGCCGGCGTAGTTGGCCACCAGCCCGAGCAGCAGCGCACCGATCAGCGCACCGCCGGTCGAGCCCAGTCCGCCGATGATGATGACGATGAAGATCAGCACGTTCACCTGCGCGCCGATCTGCGGCACGGCCATCTGCTGATACCACGCCCACAACACGCCGCCCAGGCCTGCCAATGCGCTGCCGGCAATGAACACGCCGACGAACAGCCGATGCACGTGGTAGCCCAGCGCCTCGACCATCTCGCGATCCTGCACGCCGGCGCGGATCAGCAGGCCGAGCTTGGTGCGCGCCAGCAGCAGCACCATGCCGGCGAACACCAGCGCACCGAGCACCACCGCCAGAACGCGAAACTTCTCGACCGGCGCCTCGAACAGGAACACCGTGCCCTGCAGTGCCGCAGGCAGCATCAAGGGCTGCTGTTGCGGACCCCAGATCACCTTGATGATCTCTTCGCCGACGATCATCGCGCCCATGGTGATGAGGATCTGCTTGAGATGCTGACCATACACCGGTCGCACCACGATGCGCTCGAAGGCCCAACCGGCCGCCCCGGCCGCCAGGCCTGCCGCCGCCATCGCCAGCGCCACGACGCCGAGCGAACCCGGCAACGAATCGCCGGCGCCGAGCAAAGTCGGCGCGCCGACCACGCTGACGGCGACAAAGGCGCCCAGCGCGATGAAGATGCCGTGGCCGAAATTGAGCACGTCCATGAGGCCGAACACCAGCGTCAGCCCGGAGGCGACGAAGAAAAAGATCATGCCCATCGCCAGCCCGGCGATGGTCAGCGTCAGCCAGGTGGTCGCGTCGCCGGTCAGCGGCAACGCCAGCGCCATGACCGCCGGCACCAGCGCCAGCGGCTGCCAATCAACGTCGCGGGCCATCGCCCGGCCAGTGGCGCTCACAGGGCCAATCCCAGATGCCGTCTCTGCAGGGCGCCGTCGGCGGCGAACGCAGCCATGCTTCCGGCATGGACGATGCGGCCGTTGTCCATCACCGCGACATCGTCGCCAAGCGCCCGGGCGAAGGCGAGGTTCTGCTCGACGAGCAGGATGCTCATTCCTTCGGCCTTGAGTGAGGAGAAAGCCGCCTGCATGTTGTGCACGATCGCCGGCGCGAGGCCCTTGCTCGGCTCGTCGACGATCAGCAGGCAGCGCGGCTCGACCATCGCCCGCGCGACGGCGACCATCTGTTTCTGGCCGCCCGAGAGCTTGCCCGCCGGTCGATGCCAGAAGGTCTCGATGGCGGGAAAGGCAGCCAGGATGCGCGCCAGCCGCTGCGGATCGATGTCGCCCGGCCGCCGCGCGCCGCGTGCCGCCAGCAGCAGGTTCTCGGCCACCGTGAGGTCGGCGAAGATGCCCATGTTCTCGGGCACGTAGGCAAACCCCAGGCGCGCGATGCGCGGCGTGGCCCACGCGGTGATGTCCTCGCCGCCGGCGCGGATGCGACCGCGCGCGGCGCGCCACAAGCCCATGAGGGTGCGCAGGGTCGTGGTCTTGCCGGCACCGTTGCGACCGAGCAGCACGGTGGTGCGTCCGGTCGCCACGGTCAAGCTCACGCCCTGCAGCACATGGTAGGGGCCGATGAACGTGTGCACGTCCTCGAATGCGACCGGCAGCGTGTTCACGTCGCCATCCCCAGATACGCTTCCTGCACGAGCGGCGAGGCCATCACGGCCGCCGGCTCGCCTTCGCAGATCAGTCGGCCGTTGTGCAGCACGACGATGCGGTCGGCCAGCTCGCGCACGACATCCATCTTGTGTTCGACCAGCAGCACCGTGCGGCCGGCATCGCCGCGCAGCGCGCGGATGAGGTCGAGCACCACCGGCGCTTCGTCCGCGCTCATGCCGGCCGTCGGCTCGTCGAACAGGTACACCTTCGGGTCCATGGCCATCAGCATGCCGACCTCGAGTTTGCGCTGATCGCCGTGCGACAGCTCGCGCGCCGGCCGCGCGGCCTTCTCCGTCAGCGCAATGCGCTCGAGCAACCGGTCCGCTTCCTCGCCCAGCACGTGCGCATCGCGCCAGATCGACCAGAAGTTGCGCCCGTGCCGATGCGGGCCACCGCGCACCGATTGCAGCACGAGGCGCAGGTTCTCATGCACGCTGAGATTCGGAAACAGGTGGGTGAGCTGGAAGGCGCGGCCCAATCCCATGCGCGCGCGCTGCGCCGCGCCGGTGTGCTCGATGGCCCGGCCGTCGAGCAGCACGCGGCCGGCGGTGGGCCGCAGCTGTCCCGAGATGAGGTTGAAGTACGTCGTCTTGCCGGCGCCATTGGGGCCGACCAGCGCCGTCAGCGTGCCCGGCGCAAAGCGGCAACTCACCGCGTCGACGGCCTGATGGCCGCCAAAACGGATGCCGAGCGCCTGCGTTTCCAGCATTACTTGTTGCGGATCGGCACGTGCATGTCTTCGGCCTTGATCTCGCGCACGAGCTCCGGCACCGCCCACGGCAATGCCGGGTCGACCTTGATCTTGAAGTGGTACATGCTCTGCATGGCCTGGTGGTCTTCCTTGCGGAAGGTCATCGGTCCCTTTGGTGTATCGAAGCGCATGCCTTCCATGGCCTTGATGAGCTTCTCGCTGTCCGTGTCGCCACCCGTCTTCTTCAGCGCGGTGACGATCGCCATCGCCGCCGAGAAGCCGCCGGCGGTGAAGAAGTCCGGCGGCGCGTTGTTGTACTGCTTGCGGTGCATCGCCACCAGGGCGTCATTGACCGGGTTCTTCGGCATGTCGTAGTAGTAGTAGGTCGCGCCCTCCATGCCCGGGTGCGCCTTGTACAGCGCCATCGCCGGCAGGATGTTGCCGCCGGTGGCGATCTCGATGCCGTACCGGGCGAGGCCCAGGTCGGCGATCTTGAACGGATTGCCGACGCCCGCCCAGATGATCCAGATGACCTTGCGACCGGGCTTGTCCTTGAGTTTGTCGATCAGCCTCTGAGCCCCGGCCGTGAAGTCGGTGGTGGTCATCGGCAGGTATTCCTCGTGCGCCAGTTTGGCTTTCTTCAGCGCATCGCGAAAGGCGGCGACGCCATCGCGGCCGAAGGCGGAGTCCTGTGCCAGCGTCGCCACGATCGTGCCCTCGCGATCCAGTGCGGCGGCGTTGGCGATGGCATCCTGCGAGCTGTTGCGCCCGGTGCGGAACACGTAGCGGTTCCATTTGTCCCCAGTGATCGAATCGGCCACGGCCGGCTCGACGAGAAGCACCTTGGCATACTCTTCGGCCACCGGCAGCATCGCCAGCGTGACCCCGGACGAGGTGGCGCCGACGGCAAGATCGGCGTTGTCGTCCGCATACGCAGCGGCTAGTTGCGCCTTGCCGATGTCGGGCTTGCCCTTGCTGTCGCGCTCGACGACGACGATCTTCTTGCCATTCACCGTCATCGTGCCGCCGGTGGCGTGCTGCAGGCCGAGCATCAGCCCGGCCTGCGTCTGCGTGGCGTAGGCCTCGAATGGCCCCGTCTTGTCATACACATGCGCGATGCGGATTTCGTTTCCGGCAGCGAGCGCAAAGGTGCTTGCGGCGCACAGCGCGGCGCAGGCGAGCGAGCGCGGGATCATGGGGGTCTCCTTGGGGATTGACGCGGCGCTCAGATTACGCCGGAGAGAAATCGCTCGATCGCCATCCAGGCCGGCGGCTCTGTCATCATCGGCGCGTGGCCGATGCCGGGCACATCGACCAACTGCATCGACGGCGCGGCGCGACGCATGTAGGCCACGCCGGCGGCATCGAGAATGTCCGACGTCTCGCCATGGACCAGCAGCGTCGGACGATTGCGCGCAAGGCGCCGGAAGAGCAGCCGTGCAGGCAGCGTCGAGCGCTTGACGCGGATCGCCTTGAGCGACTCGGCAATGGCCGGATCGTAATTGAGCATGAAGCGGCCGTCGCTGCCCTGGCGAAAGGCGCGGCGAGCCCAGCGCTGCCATTCGTCCATCGAATTGTCGGGAAAGGCGATCGCGTTGATATCGCGCACGCGGGCCGCTGCGTCATCCCACGATTCGATGGGCGTGTTCTTGCCGACATAGCCTGCCAGCCGCGCCAGTCCCTTGGTCGACAGGATCGGCCCGACGTCGTTGAGGACGGCGCCGGCAATCGCCGACAGGCGCTTGCCGGCCACGGCCATGGTGATGATGCCGCCCATCGAAGTGCCGAAGAACACGGCGCGGCCGATGCCCAGCGCGTCCATGAACTCGAGCGTATCGAGCGCATAGACGAGTGGCTGGTAGCGCTTGATGTCCGGATCGCAGTCGGATTCGCCACGGCCGCGCACGTCGAAGGCCAGCACGCGGCGGCCGAGCGCGGCGATGCGCGGCGCGAGATCCTCGAAAGGTACGGCGCATCGGCGCCGGCCCGCCACGCCCGCGGTTCAGGGCATCAGAAGCGCACGCGCACCGTGGCGGCGACCGTACGCGGATCGCCGTAGAAGGTCGTGATCGTGTTGCTGAATCCGGCGAAGGTGTAGCCGGCGACCTTGTAACGCTTGTCGGTCAGGTTGCGGCCGTGGATGCCGGCCTGCACCTTGCGGTCCTTGCTGGTCCACACCAGGCTCAGGTCGTAGAGCGTGTAGGCATCCTGCGCCAGCAGCTTGGCCTGCGGAACGACGGCATCCCACGAGGCGACGCCGACAGTGCGCGCGTTCTCGAACTGGTAGGTCTTGCCCTTGTAGGCGATGCTCGGCGTCAGCGCCAGCGCACCGGCACGGCCGAAGAGCGCCAGCGGCCATTCGTAAGTGCCCGACAGATGCGCGGAATTGCGCGGCGTGTTTTGGAACTCGGCGCCCTTGGCGACGTTGACGAGCGTGGCCGGTGCGCCGGCTGCGGCCGGCATCAGAGTGATCCACTCCTTGTACTCGGCATCGATGTAGCTGTACATCGCGGTGACCGAGAAATTGTCGGACACGCGCGCAAGCGCCTCGAATTCAAGACCCATGATGTCGGCTTTGCCGGCGTTGGTCAGCGTGCCGGCAAAGTTGTCGGCGACCCCGTCGCCGTTGCTGTCGATCGGTACCGAGCCGGGGATCTGCACGTTCTGGTAGTCCATCGAGAAGACCGCGGCGTTGGTCTGCACGCGGCCATTGGCAAAGCGCGACTTGAACCCCAGTTCGATGCTTTTCACCTCTTCGGGCTCGACCCCCTTGCGCTTGATGACAGACGCCGCGGAGTTGGGGTTGCCGCCCAGCGCCATGCGCGGATCGAACATGCCGCCCTTGAAGCCCTCGGCGTACGTGGCATAGGCCGTCTGCGTCGGCGAGACCTTCCAGTCGATGCCGATCTTGGGCGTGAACTTGGTGTCCTCGCGCGCCAGGTCGTCCTTCGACATGTCTGTGTCGGCCGGGCCGAATTGCACTGCCGCCGGGTTGCCCAGCGTCGGCGAGCCGGTGTTGCCCAGATAGGTCGCCTTGAAGATGCGCGCGTTGCGCTTGTCTTCGGTATAGCGGCCGCCGAGCGACACGTTTACCGTGTTGCTCAGCTCGTAGCTCAGGTCGACGAAGGCCGCCCACGTCTTGGTGTCGATGTCGTCGAGCGTGAGCAGCGACAGTCCGCCGGCGTTGGGCAGGATGGCGTCGAACCGGTTGTAGGCGTTGGCATCCATGTAGAAGATGCCGGCCACGCCCTGTACCTTGTCGCCGATGTAGGTGAACTGGAATTCCTGGCTGAACTGGTCGTCGTGGTACAGCGCCGGCGCCTCGAAGAGCTTGCCCTGCAGCGAATCGAAATCGATCGGAGCCACCGATTCGCCGGCGCGGTGCGCAGTCACCGACTTGAAGGTCAGCGCCGGATTCAGGGCCCACTCGACGAGCAGCGACTCGCCGCTGGTGATGACCTCCTGTTGTTTGCCGAGCACGGTGTAAAGCCCGGCACGCGTGTCGTAGTCGCCCTTGAGCACCGGCTCGTTGCCGGGCGCCGGTCCGGCCGTCAGGCGATGGCCCACGCGCGGCAGCGAATCGTCTTCCGTGCGGTCGGCGGCCAGGCGCACGAACACCGCGCTCGACGGATTCCACTCCAGGCTGATGCGCCCGGCGGTGACATCCTTGTTGTAGTTCTCTTTGCCGTTCACGACGTTCTTGCCGAAGCCGTCGCGACTGAAGTTGGCGATCGTGCCGCCCACGCGCAGGCCGCCGCCGACCGGCGTACTGCCCTTCACCACCACGTCGGCCTGGCCGTAATCGCCCAACGTCGCCTTGACCTCGACTTCGGGCTTGGCGCCGAGCCGCTTGGTGACGTATTTCACCGCGCCGCCGATGGTATTGCGGCCATACAGCGTGCCCTGCGGCCCGCGCAGAACTTCGATGCGCTCGACGTCGTAGATGTCCATCACCGCACCTTGCGGGCGGGCGAGGTAGATGTCGTCCAGATACACGCCGACGCCCTGCTCGTAGCCGGCCACGGGATCCTGCTGGCCGACGCCGCGGATGAAGGCCGTCAGCGTCGTGTTGGTCGCGCGCGAAGTCTTCAGCGTGGTGTTGGGAAGCATCTCGGCGAGCGCCGTCACGTCGGGGATCCCGACCTTGTCTAGCATGTCGCCGGTAAATGCCGTCACGGCGGCCGGCACGTCCTGCAAGGACTCTTCGCGACGGCGCGCGGTGACGGTGATGGTGGTGCTGCTCTCGCTTGCGCCGGGGCTCGATGCCGCCTGCTGCGCATGGGCGCCGCCGGCGAACGAAAAGCACGATGCGACGGCCAATGCCAAATGCTTGCGTTTCATGGTGTGTCCTCCTGTGGGTTCTTGCTTTGCGGTCGCGCGTCGACGGCGAACCGGTTTGCGGCCGATTCTAGGAAGATGAAAATCGCCGCGAAACGGCAATTTCGGTCATGCACAAGTGCAAAAATGCACATCGATCCATGGTGCGGCGCGTCATCAAACAACAGTGGTGGTGGCACGGCGCATCGCGGTGCTACGATGCGGCGACCATGACCAAGACGCTGGATATCGCCTTCATCTCCGATGTGGTCTGCCCCTGGTGCGCCGTCGGGCTGCACGCGCTGGAGCAGGCGTTGATGCAATTTCCCGACGTCGCCGTGACGCGCCGCGTCATGCCCTTCGAGCTCAATCCGGACATGGGGCCGCAAGGGCAGGACATCGTTGCCTACCTTGCCGCCAAATACCGCATGACGCCGGCCCAGATCGCCAAGGCGCAGGAAACCGTCCGCCAGCGCGGCGAGCAGGTCGGCTTCGAGTTCCGCACGGAACGGCGCACGCGCACGTGGAACACCTTCGCCGCGCATCGGCTGCTGCATTGGGCCGG
The DNA here is from genome assembly GCA_044230495.1 of Rhodocyclaceae bacterium. Lineage (GTDB taxonomy): Bacteria > Pseudomonadota > Gammaproteobacteria > Burkholderiales > Rhodocyclaceae > JADJEF01. The sequence goes on along the minus strand of JBGARB010000022.1, from coordinate 6,944 downwards.
GCTGCCCGACGCGCCACCCGGCGCCCAATGGCTGCTCAAGAAGCGGCTGCTCGCGGCCTACTTCACCGACGGACTGAACCCGGCCGACGCAGGGGTACTGGTCGATGCCGCCGATGCCGTCGGCCTCGACCCGATCGCCGCCTGCGTCGTCGTCGAGAGCGGGCAGTACGCCGACGAAGTGCGCGCGGCGCAAAAACACGTGGCAGCGATGGGCATCAGCGCCGTGCCGGCGACGGTGTTCAACGACTGGATGGTGCTGTCGGGCGGACATCCGGTGGAGACCTTCCGCAATGCCATTGCGGACGCGTTGGCGTAGGCGGCAAATGTCTGCCTGACGACCACGGACGTGGCGTAGCGCGAACCCAAACTACAGTGGTGGCGGGACGGCGCCAGGCGGCGCGGCCGCGTCAATCCACGTCCGCGTCCTGCCCCTCGTCGCCCGGCGCGTCTTCGTCGCTGGCCGGCGCATCCTCGTCGTTGTCCGCCACGGGCGTTTGCAGCCAGGCGCCGACGACGCGTTCGACGTCTTCGATGCCGGTCTTCTTGAGGCTGGAAAAGAGCTGCGCGGTGACCTGTCCCAGATAGCCGGCGAGCGCGCTGTCGACTTCGCGCAGCGTCTTCGTCTGCTCCTGCCGCGAGAGCTTGTCGGCCTTGGTGAGCAGGCAGTGGATCGGCCGCCCGGTCGGCGCGAACCAGCCGATCATCTGCCAATCGAGTTCGAGCAGCGGACGTCGCGCGTCCATGATCAACACCAGCCCGACGAGCTGCCGGCGCTTCGACAAATAGTGTTCGAGCAGCCCGGCCCAGGTGCGCCGAACGGCATCGGGCACGTCGGCGTAGCCGTAACCGGGCAGGTCGATGAGCGCCGCGCCGTTCCGGAGCCGGAAGACGTTGATGAGCTGCGTGCGACCCGGCGTCTTCGAAACGTAGGCCAGTCGCGTGTGTGCGGCCAGCGTGTTGATGGCGCTGGACTTGCCCGAATTGGAGCGTCCGGCAAAGGCGACCTCGGCGCCGGAGCCCTCCTGCAGGCCGGAGGGCTTGGCAACCGATATCTCGAACTCGGCGTGACGGAAGATGCTGGGCGGCTTGCCGGCCGGCGCGGGAGTGGTCATGGGGGCGTCGCGCCCCCGTTGTTCACTTGGGCGCCTTGGCGGTATCGAGGCGGAACTTTACAAACGAACCCGGCGCATCGTCCAGCACTTTGAGTTTGCCCTTGGCCGGATCGCGTGCCGGCACGGTGGCGCCGTCGAGCTTGGTGATCCACTTCTGCCAGTCGTTCCACCACGAGCCTTCGTGCTGCTTGGCGCCGGCGAACCATTCCTCGGGCGACTCGGTGTGCGGGCCTTCGTTGGTCCAGTAGCCGTACTTGTTGGCCGACGGCGGATTGACGATGCCGGCGATGTGTCCCGAGCCGCCGAGGACGAAGCGCACCGGGCCGCCGAGCGCGTTGGCGCCCAGGTAGGTGCCCTTCCACGGCGCGATGTGGTCTTCGGCGGTGCTGATGAAATAGCACGGCGTCTTCACCTTCGAGAGGTCGATCGGCGTGCCGCACAGCGTGATGCCGCCGGGCTCGCGCAGGCGGTTGTGCAGGTACATGTTGCGCAGGTAGAAGCTGTGCATCTTGAACGGCATGCGCGTCGAATCGGAGTTCCAGTAGAGCAGGTCGAAGGGGAAGGGGTCCTTGCCCATCAGGTAGTTGTTCACCACGAACGACCAGATCAGGTCGTTCGAGCGCAGCATGTTGAACGTGGTGCCCATCTCCGAGCCTTCGAGATAGCCGCGGCGTTCCATCTGCTTCTCGAGATGCGTGACCTGCGCATCGTCGATGAACACGCCCAGTTCGCCGGGCACCGAGAAATCGAGCAACGATACGAAGAAGGTCGCCGAGGCGACACGCTTGTCCTTCTTGGCGGCCATGTAGCCCATGGTGCTGCCCAGCAGCGTGCCGCCCAGGCAATAGCCGATGAGATTGAGCTGCGTCTCGCCGGTCTGCCGGCAGACGGCGTCGATGGCGGCGATCGCGCCATCGGTCATGTAGTCCTCGAAGCCCTTGCCGGCCAGCTTGGCATCCGGATTCACCCACGAGATGCAGAACACCGTGTGGCCCTGGTCGGTGGCCCAGCGGATGAAGGAATTGCTCTGCCGCAGATCGAGGATGTAGAACTTGTTGATCCACGGCGGCACGATGAGCAGCGGCCGCTTGAGCTGCGTGGCCGTGGTCGGGTTGTACTGGATGAGCTGGATCAGCTCGTTCTGGAAGACCACCTTGCCGGGCGTTACGGCGACATTGCGGCCCAGTTCGAAGGCCTTGGTGTCCGTCATGCGCACGCGCAACTGGCCGTCGCCCTCATCGACATCGCGCAGCAGGTTGCGCAGGCCGCGCAGCAGGTTCTGCCCCTGCGTGCGCACCGTCTCGCGCAACACCTCGGGATTGGTCGCCGCGAAGTTCGACGGCGAGAGCGCATCGATGAACTGCCGGGTGAAGAAATTCACCTTCTTGCGCGAGACTTCGTCGAGCCCCTCGACGCCGCCCACCGCTTCGTGGATGTGGCGTGCGGTGATGAGATAGCTCTGCTTCATGAAGTCGAACAGGAAGTGACCTTCCCACTCGGCATCCTTGAAGCGGTTGTCGCCCTTGCGCGGCTGTGCCACCGGCGCCGACTGCATGCCGAGCATGCGCAGCGTCGAATGCTGCCAGAGCGCGAAGTAGTCCCACACGAGGTTCATCTGCGCCTGCGCCAGCCCGAGCGGATTGGACATCAGCTTCGACATCATCTCCATGTAGGCGGCGGCGATGCCGAGGTCATCGGCCGGCGGTTTGCCGCCTTCCTTCATCTGGCGCTTGACCTGGTTGCTGATCAGCCGCGCGGCGCGCTGGGCGACGTCGGCATAGATGTTGGCGATTTCGACGGGGTCGGGGCGTTGCGGGGTTTCCGGTGCGTTCATGGCTGTCTCCTTTCGCGGTAGCGTATGGTCGGGCCGTCCTCGCAGCGTTCGAGTCGGCCCTGGTGTTCGAGGTGGTTCAGGTGCGCGATGGCCTCGCCCATCGCGAACATCACCTGATGCGGATCGGGGATGTCGCGATCGAAAAGGACGGGGATCAGTTCGGCGGCGCTGCGGGGCGCGGTACAGGCGGCGAGCAGGCGCGCGCAGCGGTCGGCATGGTGCGCATGCAGCTGGCGCACGCGCTCGCCGATGCCGACGAAGGGGCGACCATGCGAAGGCAGCACCAGCGTGTCGTCGGGCAACGTCGTGAAGGCGTCGATCGAGTCGAGGAAACGCGCCAGCGGATCGTCGTGGGGATTGATCGACAGGGCCGGCACGTTGGTGGTGATGCGCGGCAACAGCATGTCGCCGGCGATCAGCACGCCCAGCGTGGCGCTGTAGAGCGCCGCATGTTCGGCGCAGTGGCCGTGGCCGACGATCACCCGCCATTCGTGCTTGCCGATGGCGAGCACGTCGCCGTCGTACAGGCGCCGGAAGCTGCGCGGGATGGACGGCACGCCGAGCTTGAACGAATTGCCGCGGCGCGTCAGCGCGTCGCAACGTGCCGCATCCAGCCCGTGCGCGGCAAAAAAATCGACCATGTTGGCCGAGGCGTACGGCCCGGCCTGCTCGACGATGAGCTGCGCGGTGGCGTATTCGCCCTGGGTCATCCACAGCGGCGCGCCGAATTCCGCCTCCAGCCACGCCGCCAGACCCAGATGATCGGGGTGGCCGTGGGTGACGACCGCCCGCTTCAGGCGGCGGGTACCGAGTACCGCGCGCCAGGCGTCCCTGACGGGATCGAGCACGAAGCCGGTATCGATGGCGGTGAAGCCATCGTCCCCATCATCGAGCAGCCACAGGTTGATATGGTCGAGCGCGAAGGGCAGCGGCATGCGCAGCCACGCCACGCCGGCGGCGACCGGCACAGCGATGCCGGTGGCGGGGACGGCGTCAAAGGGGAAGCGCAGCGCGGATTCCGGTTCCATGTCTAAACTTGACGGACGGAACGCACAGCATAGCGCGTTCCGGCGCTTATGTTGCACCGCAGCGCTTACGCTGCACTTACCGCCCTTCCCATGAACGACACCTACACCATCAGCGAACTGGCCCGCGAATTCGAACTGACGCCGCGTGCCATCCGCTACTGGGAAGACCAGGGCCTGGTCGCGCCGCGGCGCGCCGGCCAGCAACGCATCTACGACAAGCGCGACCGCACGCGCCTGCTGCTGGCGTTGCGCGGCAAGCGGCTCGGTCTGTCGCTGGCCGAGATCCGCGAACTGATCGACATGTACGACCATGCCGGCCCGGCCGACACCAGCGGCCAGCCCGCCGGCGAGGCCGCGCAACTGCGCCGCTTCCTCGACGTGCTGGCGCGGCGCCGTGCCGCGCTGGCACAACAGCGGGCCGACATCGACGCCGTGCTGGCCGAAATCGCGCGCTTCGAGAAGCAATGCCGCAAACAGCTGAAGGCGCATCTTGCCGTTGACGTCAACGTCAACTAAACTGGATCGCCCACCCGCGCCCCAACCGAAAGGAAGCCCCATGATCGGCCTCAACTTCGACCTCGGTGAAGACATCGACCTGCTGCGCGATGCCGTGCGCGCATTCGCCGAAAAGGAAATCGCGCCGCGCGCCGCGCAGATCGACCGCGACAACGAATTCCCGCGCGACCTGTGGCGCAAGCTGGGTGAACTGGGCGTGCTGGGCATGACCGCGCGCGACGAATACGGCGGCGCCGACATGGGCTACCTGGCACACATCGTCGCGATGGAGGAAATCTCCCGCGCCTCGGCATCGGTCGGACTGTCCTACGGCGCCCATTCGAACCTCTGCGTCAACCAGATCCATCGCAACGGCACGCCGGAGCAGCGCGCCCGCTACCTGCCCAAGCTGATTTCCGGCGAGCATGTCGGCGCACTGGCGATGTCCGAGCCGGGCGCCGGCTCGGACGTGATGTCGATGAAACTGCGCGCCGAACACAAGAGCGATCGCTATGTCCTCAATGGCGGCAAGATGTGGATCACCAATGGCGGCGACGCCGACACGCTGGTGGTCTATGCGCGCACCGAGGCCGCTGGCTCGCGCGGCGTCACGGCCTTCCTGATCGAAAAGGGCTTCAAGGGCTTTTCGCACGGCCCGCATCTGGACAAGCTCGGCATGCGCGGCTCGAACACCTTCCCGCTGTTCTTCGACGATTGCGAGGTGCCGGCGGAGAACGTGCTCGGCGGCGTCGGCAATGGCGCCAAAGTGCTGATGAGCGGACTCGATTACGAACGTGCGGTGCTCTCCGGCGGGCCGCTGGGCATCATGGCGGCGTGCATGGACGTCGTCATGCCCTTTGTCCACGAGCGCAAGCAGTTCGGCCAGAGCATCGGCGAATTCCAGCTCATGCAGGGCAAGCTCGCCGACATGTATTCGACATGGCAGGCGACGCGTGCGTACGTGTATGCCGTGGGCAAGGCCTGCGATCGCGGCGATGGCTCGGGCAACCACTTGCGCAGCCTGCGCAAGGACGCCGCCGGCGCGATCCTCTATTCCGCCGAGAAGGCGACATGGATGGCCGGCGAGGCGATCCAGACGCTGGGCGGCGTGGGCTATACCAACGAATTTCCCGCAGGCCGTCTGTGGCGCGATGCCAAGCTCTACGAGATCGGCGCCGGCACCTCCGAAATCCGCCGCATGCTGATCGGCCGCGAGTTGTACGGCGAGACGATGTGACGCGCCCATGAGCGACGATGGCCCAAACTACAGTGGTGGCGGGACGGCGGCAGGCGGCCCGTCCGGCGCCACGACGGGCGACGAACGGCTGACCCAGCTCTTCGAATTCAATCGTCGCTGGTCGGACGACATCCGCCGCGCCGACCCCGGCTTTTTCGAGCGACTGTCGCAACTCCAGGCGCCCGAGTACCTCTGGATCGGCTGTTCCGATTCGCGCGTCCCCGCCAACCAGATCGTCGGCCTGCTGCCCGGCGAAGTGTTCGTGCATCGCAACGTCGCCAACATCGTCGTGCACAGCGACCTCAACTGCCTGTCGGTGATCCAGTTCGCCATCGACGTGCTCAAGGTCAAGCACATCATGGTCGTCGGCCACTATGGTTGCGGCGGCGTGCAGGCGGCGCTCGAACACCAGCGCGTCGGCCTCGCCGACCTCTGGCTGCGCCACGTGCAGGACGTGCATACGAAGCACCTGGCTCACGTCGACTTGCTGCCGCCCGAGCGGCGACACGACCGGCTGTGCGAACTCAACGTGCTCGAGCAGGTCATCAACGTCACCCGCACCATCGTCGTCCAGGACGCCTGGTCACGCGGGCAGCCGCTGACCGTGCATGGCTGGGTGTACGGCCTGCGCGACGGACTGATGCGCGACCTCGGCCTCACTCTTTCATCACCCGACCACATAGCCGAACGCTATGCGGCGGCACTTGCCGCGCTCGACTGAGCGTTTGCGAAAGGAAACCCCATGTCCGACCCGATCGTCATCGTCGCCGCTGCCCGCACGCCCATGGGCGGCTTTCAGGGCGAATTCGCCGCGCTCACCTGTGCGCAGTTGGGCAGCGCCGCGATCAAGGCGGCGGTCGAGCGCAGCGGCCTGGCGCCTGCGCACGTCGACGAAGTCATCATGGGCTGCGTGTTGCCCGCCGGCCAGGGCCAGGCTCCGGCCCGCCAGGCGAGCCTGGGCGCCGGGTTGCCGCTGGCCGCCGGCTGCACCACGGTCAACAAGATGTGCGGCTCGGGCATGCGCGCCGCGATGTTTGCGCACGACATGCTGGTGGCCGGCAGTGTCGGCGTCGTCGTCGCCGGCGGCATGGAATCGATGACCAACGCGCCTTACCTGCTGCCCAAGGCCCGCGGCGGGTTGCGTCTGGGCCACGGCGAGGTCAAGGACCACATGTTCCTCGACGGCCTCGAAGATGCCTATGCGCGTGACGAAAGGGGCGGGGGCCGCCTGATGGGCA
>JBGARB010000103.1:0-7391 GCA_044230495.1 Rhodocyclaceae bacterium | reverse complement strand
ATCTGGGTGCGGATCTGGCCCACGCGGGCCTTGATCGCATCCTCGGCGCCGGCGCCGTCGATGAGGGTGGTGTTTTCCTTGGCCACTTCGATGCGCTTGGCCTGGCCGAGATCCTTGAGGGTGGCCTTCTCGAGCGAGAGGCCGACTTCCTCGGCGATCACCGTGCCGCCGGTCAGGATGGCGATGTCTTCCAGCATGGCCTTGCGGCGGTCGCCGAAGCCTGGGGCCTTGACGGCGACGGTCTTGAGGATGCCACGGATGTTGTTTACCACCAGGGTGGCCAGCGCTTCGCCGTCGACGTCCTCGGCGATGATCAGCAGCGGACGGCCGGCCTTGGCAACTTGCTCGAGCACGGGCAGCAGGTCACGGATGTTGGAGATCTTCTTGTCGTGCAGCAGCACGAAGGGGTTCTCCAGGATGGCGATCTGCTTGTCCGGGTTGTTGATGAAGTAGGGCGAGAGGTAGCCGCGGTCGAACTGCATGCCTTCGACGACTTCGAGTTCGTTCTGCAGCGACTTGCCGTCTTCGACGGTGATGACGCCTTCCTTGCCGACCTTGTCCATCGCCTCGGCGATGATCTTGCCGACGTCGGCGTCCGAGTTTGCCGAGATCGAGCCGACCTGGGCGATTTCCTGGCTGGTCGTGCAGGGCTTCGAGATCCGCTTCAGCTCTTCGGTCACGGCGATGACCGCCTTGTCGATGCCGCGCTTCAGATCCATCGGGTTCATGCCGGCGGCCACGTACTTCATGCCTTCGCGCACGATCGACTGGGCCAGCACGGTGGCGGTCGTGGTGCCGTCACCGGCGACGTCGGAGGTCTTGGAAGCGACTTCCTTGACCATCTGCGCGCCCATGTTCTCGAACTTGTCCTTGAGCTCGATTTCCTTGGCGACGGACACGCCGTCCTTGGTCACCGTGGGGGCGCCGAACGAGCGCTCGAGCACGACATTGCGACCCTTCGGGCCGAGAGTGACCTTGACCGCATCGGCCAGGATGTTGACGCCGCGAACCATGCGCTGGCGCGCCGAATCACCGAACAGAACTTCTTTTGATGCCATGTGGATTCTCCTGAAATCAGATTGCGAAGGCCGATCAGCCCTCGATGACGCCCATGATGTCTTCTTCGCGCATGACGAGAAGCTCGTCGCCTTCGACCTTCACGGCCTGGCCCGAGTACTTGCCGAACAGCACGCGGTCGCCGACCTTCAGCGACATCGGACGGACCTTGCCGTCGTCCTGGATCTTGCCGGCGCCCACGGCCTTGACTTCGCCCTGGTCGGGCTTCTCGGCGGCGGTATCGGGAATGACGATGCCCGAAGCGGTCTTGCGCTCCTCTTCGAGGCGCTTGACGATCACGCGATCATGCAAGGGACGGATTTTCATGAACTTTTCTCCTGGTTTCGAGTATTGGGGTCGTTCGCCCGAACGGCGACCATTCAGAGTGTATTAGCACTCATGGCTAACGAGTGCTAATAATAGGGGGCGATCCAGGGGTTTTCAAGTCCGCCACACGGCGTTTTTCTCGATTTGTTCGATCTGCCGCCGGATAAAGTGGCCGCCATGCGCCTTCACCTGTTGCTGTTCCTGCTCGTCTGCCTGCCGTCGATGGGCAGTCGCGCCGCCGAGCTGCCACCCGCCGTCGCGCGCGCGCTCGCGCAAGCCGGCATCCCGGCGGACGCCACCGCCATCGTCGTTGCGCCGGTCGCCGAAGCGGACACGCCGGCGTTGCGTCACCGCGCCGACGTGCCAATGAACCCGGCCTCGCTGATGAAGCTGCTGACGACCTGGGCGGCGCTGGAGCGCTTCGGTCCGGCACATTCGTGGTCCACGACCGCATGGGCCGCGCAGCCTCCGCTGCAGGGCCGCATCGCGGGCGACCTCTATCTGCGCGGCGACGGCGACCCCAAATTCACCCATGACCGGCTCTGGCTGCTGCTGCGCGACCTGCGCGCCATGGGCATCCGCGAGATCGGCGGCGACCTGGTGCTCGACCGCAGCGCCTTCGCCCCGCGCGAGCACGACGCCGCGGCGTTCGATGGCCGCCCGCAGCGGCTCTACAACGTCGGCCCCGATGCACTGCTGTTCAATTTCGCCGCCATGCAGCTCACGCTGGTGCCCGAAGGCGACGGCGTGCGCGTCTGGGCCGAGCCGCTGCCCGCCGGGCTGGAGGTCGTCAATCGCCTGCGCCCGACCGCTGCGCCGATCTGCGGCAACTGGCGCACGCACCTGCGCGCCGACTTTTCCGGCAACCGGCTGACGCTCTCCGGCGACCTGCCGCGCATTTGCGGCACCAGCCAATGGATGGTTGCCGGCCCATCCAGCGCCTCGCTCCTGCACGGCGCCGTCACCGCGCTGTGGCGCGAGCTGGGCGGCAGCTTCGCCGGCGGCGTACGCGAATCGGCCGTGCCGCCCGGCGCGGTGCAGCTGGCCGGCAGCGAGTCGCCGGCGCTGGCCGAGATCGTTCGCGACATCAACAAGTGGTCCAACAACGTCATGGCCCGGCAACTGCATCTGGCACTCGCCGCCTCGCCCGGCGCCGACGAAGCCGCCGCCGACCTCGTGCTGCGCACCACGCTCGCCGAACGCGGCCTGGTGTTTCCCGAACTCGTCGTCGGCAATGGCGCCGGCCTGTCGCGGCAATCGCGCATCACCGCCGGCAACCTCGCGCGCCTGCTCGCCGCCGTCTGGCGAGGCCCGCTGATGCCCGAATTCGTCGCCTCGCTGCCGCTGGCCGGCACCGACGGCACGCTCAGGAAGCGTTACCAGCGCAATGATGCCGCCGGCCGCGCGCATCTCAAGACCGGCTCGCTCGACGGCGTCAAGGGCATTGCCGGCTATGTGCAGGACAAGCAGGGCCGCCGCCATATCGTCGTCGCCATGGTCAATCACCCGCGCGCCGAGGAGGCACAGGTCGCCTTCGACGCGCTGCTGGCGTGGGTCGCCGCCGTGGCGCGCTAACGCCCGCCGCAAACTACAGTGGTGGCGGCACGGCGCCTGGCGCCGCCCGCCGGCCTTGACCGCGGGCAACCCGCGCGACGACGGAACCGGGCAAAATCGCGCCCATGCTTGAAGTTCGTGGTCTCGCGTGCGCTCGTGGTGAGCGCATGCTTTTTTCCGACGTGGCGTTTTCGCTGGCTCCCGGCCGGTGGCTGCACGTGCGCGGCGAAAACGGCGCCGGCAAGACCAGCCTGCTGCGCGTACTGGTTGGCCTGGCCCATGCCGAGGCCGGCGAAGTGCGCTGGGCGGGCGAGCGCGCGCCCTCGCAGCGCTTCCGCGAAGACATGCTGTATCTGGGCCATCACGCCGCGGTGAAGGACGAGCTGACGCCGATCGAGAACCTGCGCACGGCGCTCGCGCTCGACGCCGTGCCCGTCGACGACGCCGCCATCCTGCGGGCGCTGGCGCGACTGGGCCTGCGCGGCCGCGAGGAACTGCCGGTGCGCGTGCTATCCGCCGGCCAGAAGCGGCGCGTGCTGCTCGCCCGCCTGCTGCTGCGCCCGGCCCGGTTGTGGGTGCTCGACGAAGCCTTCAACGCGCTCGACACGGCGGCGGTCACGCTGCTCGGCGGCCTGATCGGCGAGCACCTCGCCGGCGGCGGTCTGGCCGTGCTGACCAGCCACCAGCCGTTGCCGCTGCCCGGCGGCGAGGCGCTGACGCTGTGAACAGCCTGAGCGCCGCGCTGCGCCGCGATCTGCTGCTGGCCCTTCGGCGCAAGAGCGAGGTGCTGACGATCGTGTTTTTCTTCGTCATCGTCACCAGCCTGTTTCCGCTCGGCATCGGCCCGGAGCCGGCGCTGCTCAAGAAGATCGCCCCGGGCGTGCTGTGGGTCGCCGCGCTGCTGGCAACGCTGCTCGGGCTGCCGCGCCTCTTCGCCACCGACATGGCCGACGGCACGCTGGAACAGATGGCGCTCTCGCCCGCGCCCTTTGGCCTGCTGGTGTCTGGCAAAATACTCGCGCACTGGCTGGTCTGCGGCTTGCCGCTGGTGTTGCTGGCCCCCGTGCTCGGCGTGCAGTTCGATCTCGATGCCGATGCGTTGACGGTGCTCACCCTCGCCTTGCTGCTCGGCACACCCCTGCTCTCGCTGATCGGCGCCATCGGCGCGGCGCTAACGCTCGGCACGCGCGGCGCCAGCGGCGTACTGCTGGCGCTGATCGTGCTGCCGTTGTACGTGCCGACGCTGATCTTCGGTGCCGGCGCGGTGGAGGCGCAGATCGCCGGGCTGGGCTACGGCGGCCATCTGTCGCTGCTGGCGGCGATGCTCGCGCTGGCGGCGTTCTTCGCGCCATGGGCCACCACCGCCGCGCTGCGCATTGCCCTCGAATGACCGCCGTCCTGCCACCACTGTAGTTTGACAAAGATGCCCAACCGCTTCGCACCGATCTTCTACCACTACGCCAGCCCGCCGGTGTTCTACCCGCTGGCCGGCCGGCTGGTACCCGTGTTCTGGGCGCTTGCCGCGCTGTTCGGCATCGCCGGCCTGTGGATCAGCTTCTTCGTCGCGCCCACCGATTTCCAGCAGGGCGAGGGTTACCGCATCATCTTCGTGCATGTGCCGGCATCGTGGATGTCGATGTTCATCTATTGCGTGATGGCCTTCTGGGCGGCGCTGGGCCTGGCGCTGAACACGCGGCTGTCGGGCATGATGGCGCAGGCGCTGGCGCCCACCGGCGCGCTGATGGCGCTGCTCTCGTTGTGGACCGGCGCGTTGTGGGGCAAGCCGATGTGGGGAACGTGGTGGGTGTGGGACGCGCGACTTACCTCGGAGCTGATCCTGTTCTTCCTTTACGTCGGCTTCATCGCGCTGCAGGCGGCGATCGACGACCCGCGTCGCGCCGACCGCGCCGGCGCCGTGCTGGCGCTGGTCGGCGTGGTCAATATCCCGATCATCTATTTCTCGGTGAAATGGTGGAATACGCTGCATCAGGGCGCTTCGGTAAGCCTGACGCGCGCGCCGTCGATGGCGCAGACCATGCTCTGGGGCATGTTGCTGATGGCATTGTGCTTCTGGATGTATTCGATCGCCGTGGCGCTGATGCGCGTGCGCGCGATCCTGCTCGAACGGGAACGCCACACCGACTGGGTGAAGGCGCTCGCCAACGAAGGGACTTGACCATGCACTGGAACAGCGTCGCCGAGTTCTTCGCCATGGGCGGGTATGCGTTTTACGTCTGGGGCAGCTTCGGCGCCTGCGCGCTGCTGATGCTCGCCGAGCCGCTGCTGGTGAACCACCGCCAGCGGCAGATCGAAGCGGCGCTGGCCCGCGAACGCCTCGCCGACCAAATCGCGAAGGAAGCCACTTGAAACCTCGTCACAAACGCGCCGCGCTGATCGTCGGCGGCCTGGTGTCCGTCGGCGTCGCCGCGGCGCTTGCGCTCAACGCGCTCGATTCCAACATCGCGCTCTACGTCACGCCCAGCGAAGTCGCCGCCGGCAAGGCGCCGCAGGGCAAGGTGTTCCGCATCGGCGGCATGGTCAAGGCCGGCTCGATCGTGCGTCAGGAGCTCACCGTGCATTTCGTCGTCACCGACACCGCCAAGGAAGTGCCGGTCGCCTATACCGGCATCCTTCCCGACCTCTTCTCCGAAGGCAAGGGCGCCGTGGTGCAGGGCAAGCTCGGCACCGACGGCACATTCGTGGCCAGCGAGGTACTGGCCAAGCACGACGAGAATTACATGCCGCCCGAAGCGCAGCATGCCGTCGAACAAGCGCAGAAAGCGCAGGCATCCCTCAAATGACCCCCGAACTCGGCCACTTCGCGCTGATCCTTGCCTTCATCGTCGCCGCCATCCAGGGCGTCATGCCGCTGGCGGGCCTTGCCGGCGGCCGCACGGCATGGGTGCGCATCGCGCGGCCCGCGGCGCAGGCGCAATTCCTGCTGCTGGCAGTGAGCATCGCCTGCCTCGCCGTCGCATTCCATGGCAACGACTTTTCCGTCGCCTATGTCGCCCATCACTCGAACACCCATCTGCCGACGATGTACCGGCTGGCCGCCGTGTGGGGCGGCCATGAAGGCTCGTTGCTGTTGTGGGTGACGCTGATGGCGACGTGGGGCGTCGCCGTGGCGTTCTTCTCGCGCCGCCTGCCCGACGAGATGGTCGCCCGCGTGCTCGCCGTGCTGGGGCTGGTCACCGTCGGCCTGATCGCCTTCGTGCTGCTCACGTCCAACCCCTTCGACCGCCTGCCCACGCCGCCGCCCGAAGGCCGCGACCTCAATCCGCTGCTGCAGGATCCCGGCCTCGTCTTCCACCCGCCGATGCTCTACATGGGCTACGTCGGTTTCTCGGTGGCTTTCGCCTTCGCCATCGCCGCGCTGCTTGCCGGCCAGCTCGACGCCGCGTGGGCGCGCTGGTCGCGACCATGGACCACCGCCGCATGGATCTTCCTCACGCTGGGCATCGCGCTCGGCTCTTGGTGGGCGTACTACGAGCTGGGCTGGGGCGGCTGGTGGTTCTGGGACCCGGTCGAAAACGCCTCTTTCATGCCCTGGCTGGTCGGCACGGCACTGATCCATTCGCTGGCCGTGACGGAAAAACGCGGCAGCTTCAAGAACTGGACCGTGCTGCTCGCCATCGCCACCTTCTCGCTGTCGCTGCTGGGCACCTTCCTCGTCCGCTCGGGCGTACTCACCAGCGTGCATGCCTTCGCCTCCGACCCGCGCCGCGGCGTCTTCATCCTGATGCTGCTCGCCGTCGTCGTCGGCACGTCGCTGGCGCTCTACGCCTGGCGCGCGCCGAAGGTTGCCGCCGGCGGTACGTTCGCGCTGGTCTCGCGCGAAACGCTGCTGCTGCTCAACAACGTCATCCTTGTCGTCGCTGCCGGCTCGGTATTGCTCGGCACGCTCTACCCGCTGGTCATCGACGCGCTGAATCTCGGCAAGATCTCCGTCGGCCCGCCCTATTTCAACGCCGTGTTCGTCCCGGTGATGGTGCCGCTGCTGGTGCTGGTGGCGTTCGGGCCGACGGCGCGCTGGAAGCACGCGGAACCGGCCGAGCTGACCTCGCGCCTGCGCCTGGCCGCCGTGCTGGCTGTGGTCGCCGGCATCGCCGTGCCGCTGGCAATGGGCGAATGGACGCCGCTGACGGCGACGGGCGCGCTGCTGGCGACGTGGGTCGCCGCGGCTGTCGTCGTGCAGACGCGAGATCGCCTCGCGGCCGGTCGGCCGCCGCTGGCGTGGTGGGGCATGCAGGCCGCCCATCTGGGGCTGGCGGTGTTCGTCGTCGGCGTCACGATGGTTGGCGGATTTCAGGAAGAAAAGGACGTGCGCATGGCGCCCGGCGATACCGTCGATGTCGGCGGCTACCGCTTCCGCCTGCTCGATCTGCGCCAGTCCACCGGGCCGAACTACCTCGCCTCGGTCGGCGATGTCGAACTCTCGCGCGATGGCAAGG
>JBGARB010000102.1:0-7415 GCA_044230495.1 Rhodocyclaceae bacterium | reverse complement strand
GGTCATCAGGTGGTCGGTGAAAACTGCCGGCGCCACGCGCTGGTAGAAGCCGATCAGGTACAGCGCGGCACCCAGGCCCCAGATCGACCAGGCCAGGCGCGCCGGCGGGTGCCCCGCCGCTTCAGCCGCCACGGACATGCTCCGCCCACCACAGGCGCGCCATCAGCCCGGCCGTGGTGGCATAGCCGACGACGCGGAAGCGCACCTTGCCATCGGCATCGACGATGTAATGCGTCGGCACGCCGGCGACGTGCCAGCCGGCGGCGATGCGGCCGTCGGCGTCGACCACCGCCGCCGTCGTTTCGCCGCGCTCGGCAAGGAAGGCGGCCACCGCCGCCGCATCGCCCGACTGCATCGCGACCGAGGCCACCGGCCAATGCCGCGCGGCGCGCGCGACGTTGCCCGACTCGGCCTTGCACACCGGGCACCAGCTCGCCCAGAACACCACCAGCGTCGGCGCGCGGCGAAGCGCCGTGTCACCACCACTGTCGTTTGCGGCGAGGTCGAAGGGCTTGCCGTCGGTGGAGAGGCCGACCAGCGGCGGTGCGGCGCCCTCGGGCAGGCCGCGCGTCTGCCACAAATGCACGGCGACGACGACGGCGAGGATGGCGAGGGCTTCGAACATCCAGCGCTTCCAGCGTGGCGCCCGGCTCATCGGCGGAAGTGCGTGCCGCCGCTGACGGCGAGATACACCTCGCGCAGGAACAGGCCCAGGCTGCCGATCATGGCGAACATGGCAAGCACGAACAGCGCCGCCACGGCCTGGCCCAGATTGGTCGACAGCATCGCGCCGACAAAGGCGCCGGCGACCACCAGACACACCAGCAGCGCGGAGAGCACGGCGCTGAAGATCGCCTGATAGACCAGGCGGCTGCGCAGCGCCAGTTGTTCGAGCTCCCAGTCGCTCTCCTCGCGCTCGGCGTCGCTGGCCTCGCAGCGGCGCGCGCGTTCGAGCACGACGCGGCGGCGATCGACGATGCGCGCCAGGCGGCCGTTCATGGCGTTGATGAGCGTGGCGATGGCGGTGAGCAGGAACACCGGCGCGACGGCAAGCTGGATCACGTGCGCGATGTCGTCCAGATGCAGGCCGGCAAGACTGTTCATGGCGCCGTCCCGCCACTACTGTAGTTTGCCGATGTCATCCGGCCACCACGCGGTTGCGTTGCGTACCCAGATCGATGGCGCCGTCGGCGCTGCGGATTGTCGCCTCGACGACATCGCCCGGTTGCAGGTAGGGGCGCGCTTCCTGCGCGCGCGCAAAGGCTGCCCACTTGCGCGCCTCGGGCAGCAGCGCGGCGAGGCGCTGGCGGCGCGGCGACGGGATGCTCAGCGCGCAGCCCGCCGGCGTGCCGGTGGAGATCAGGTCACCGGCGAACAGGTCATGCATGCCGGACAGCTCGGCCAGCGTCGGCGCCGGCAGATGCACGAGATTGGCCGTGCTGTCGCGCTGGCGCGTGGCGCCATTGACGGTGAGGTGCAGTTCGAGCGCGCCCAGCCGCTGCATGTCGTCGGCATCGAGCAGACACAGCCACGGCCCGACGGGGCCGAAGGTGCGATAGCTCTTGCCCTTGTAGAACTGCGACTGCGGAATCTGCACGTCGCGCGCCGAGACGTCGTTGACGATGGTGATGCCGGCGACGTAGTCGTGCAGGTTGGCGGCGGTGATCGCCGTCGGCCCGCTGAGGTCGCGGCGCAGCACAAGGCCGAGCTCGATCTCGTAGTCGAGGAAGCGCACGTGCGCCGGGCGCACGATGTCGCTGGTCGCCGGCACGATGCAGCCGGAGGCCTTGGTGAAGAACATGTTGAAGCGTTTGGCGTCCGGGTCCATGCCCGATTCGATCATGTGCTGCCGGTAGTTCGCGCCCTGACAGACGAACTGCTGATTGCGCGTCACCGGCGCGAGCAGCGTGCAGGCCGATAGCGGCAGCGTCGGGCCGGAGAAGGCGCGCAGCGCGGCCAGGTCGGCGCTGCGGATGAACTCGCCCGTGGTGGCGAACTCGCCGGGCACGGGCAACAGCACGTCGCCGCGCACGACGCCCCAGCCGGTGCGGCCGGCATGCTCGAAACGCGCCATGTTCAGGCTCATCGACCCATCCCCCGACCCCCGCCCCAGGGGCGGGGGTGACGATGGTTCGCCGCTGCGCGGCTCCGCGCTCCTGGCGGCGCCCGCCTTGGGGCGGCCCGGCGGCGGACGCTCAGCACTGTTCCCATGGCAGGCCCTCGAAACGCCAGCCGGTCAGCGAGCCGCGGTGATGGTGGTCGTCCAGCTCGCCCTCGAAGCCGTGCAGCACGTTGAAGACGCGCGTGAAGCCGGCGGCCTCGAGCGCCTTGCCGGCATCCACCGATCGGTTGCCGCTGCGGCAGATCAGCACCACCGGGCGGTCGTGGCCGTGGCCGGCGAGCTTCTTCACCTCGCCGACGAAATGCGGATTGATTTCCCAGTCGGGGCCGTCGTTCCACGACACATGCGCGGCGCCGGCCGGGTGACCGACGAAAAGGAACTCCATCTCGCTGCGGCAATCGATGAACAGCGCGTTGGGATTTTCGGCGAGGAATTCGGCGGTCGCCTTCGGGGTCAGGTGTTCCATGCGGTTCTCCACGGGCGCGTCGGGGCCGGCGCCTCGACACCGATTGTAGAGCGGGGCGGCAAAGCTGCTCGCGTATAGTCCCGTCATGCCTGAACCGCCGCCTGCCGACCCCGCCGCGCGTTACGCCACGGCCCGCGAGGCGCGCGGGCTGGCGATCCTCCTCGCGGCCCTGTCGGCAATGGGCCCGTTCGCCATCGATACCTATCTGCCGGCGTTCCCGGAGATGGCGGACGACCTGAGCGCCTCGGCCCTGCAGATCCAGCAAACGCTGCCAGCCTACATGATTCCTTTCGCCTTCATGATGTTCTGGCACGGCCCGCTGTCGGACGCTGTCGGGCGCCGGCCGGTGGTGATCGTCGGCCTGTTGTGCTTCGCGCTCGCTTCGGTGGTCTGCGCGCTGGCGCCAAGCGTCGAATGGCTGTGGGTCGGCCGCGCGCTGCAGGGCATCGTGGGTGGTGCCGGCATGGTGGTGGCGCGGGCGATGGTGCGCGACCTGTTCGACGGCGTCGATGCGCAGAAGCTGATGGCAACGATCATGGTGATGTTCGGGCTGGCGCCGGGCATCGCGCCGATCATCGGCGGCGGCCTGCTGATGCTCGCCGGCTGGCGCGGCATTTTCGTTTTCCTGGCGCTGTTTCCCGCGGTGCTGGCGCTGCTGGCCTGGCGCGTGCTGCCCGAGACGCTGCCGCGCGAAAAGCGCCACCCGATCCATCCGGTCGAACTGACGCAGGCCTATGGCCGCGTACTCGGCCACCACGGGTTTCGCCGTCTGGCGCTGGCCAATTCGTTCAATTTCATCGGTCTCTTCCTGTACGTGCTGGCGGCGCCGGTGTTTCTCATCCAGCATGTGGGTCTGAGCGCACAGGGCTTCGGCTGGATGTTCCTGCCGGTCGTGTCCGGCATGATGATCGGCTCGGCGCTGTCCGGTCGCCTCGCCGGACGGCTGTCGGCGCATCGCACGATCATGCTCGGTGTCGGCGTCATGGCCGCGTCGGCACTGGCCAATCTGGCGATCGGCGTCGCCCTGCCCGGCGGCTGGTGGAACATCGTGCCGCTGGTGCCCTACTGCGCCGCTATGTCGCTGACGATGCCGAGCCTGCAATTGCTGGCGCTGGATCTGTTTCCGGCGCGGCGCGGACTCGCGTCGAGCTGCCTGGGCGTGGTGCAGACCGGCGTGAACGCGCTGGCTGCCGCGGTGATCGTGCCGCTGCTGTGGTTCAGCACGCTGGCGCTGGCAGCCGGCATGGCCGGCGCGCTGGCGCTGGGCACGCTGGCCTATGCGCTGTCGCGGCGCGTGCGCGAAACGGCCCCATGAGCGCTGCCGTGCGCGTGACCCGCGCCGACCTTGCCGATGCGGCGGATGCTGCGGCACTGGTCGATCTGCTCGATGCCTACGCCCGCGACCCGATGGGCGGCGGCGTGCCGCTGGCCACCGCCGTGCGCGCGCGGCTGCCGGGCGATCTTGCGGCGCGGCCCGGCACGCATGTCTTCATCGCCCGCTGCGCAGGCGCGCCGGCGGGCCTGGCGATCTGCTTCGAGGGCTATTCGACTTTCGCCGGCGCGCCATTGCTCAACATCCACGATTTCGCCGTCGTCCCCGCGCGGCGCGGGCAGGGCGTGGGCCGCGCCCTGCTCGCTGCCGTGGAGACCGCCGCGCAGGCGCTGGGCTGCTGCAAGATCACGCTCGAAGTGCTCTCCGGCAACGGCCCGGCGCAGGCGCTGTACGTGTCGGCGGGATTCGCGCCTTACGCCCTGGACCCGGCGATCGGACATGCGTTGCTCATGCAAAAGCCGCTCGGCGCGAAATGACATTTCCATTGACTGTTACATATCCGCTAGACTCGGCGAACGGGAAAGCAACGGTCGGACGGCGGGCGCATGACTCATGCGGAATGCAGGCACTGCAAGGCACATGTCCATGTGCAGGCGGTGTATTGCCCCATTTGCGGCGCGGCCGTCGTGCGTCACGACCGCTGGATATGGGTATCGATGGCCGCCGCGGCTTTCATGCTGTTGGCGTGGGTGGTCGGCGGACGCTCGTCCGCGCCGCTGGGCCGCGGCGAAGCCCGTGCCGCCATCGAGCGCTGCCGTGAGGACCAGCAGCGCGCGATGACGGACCCGCGCGTCGCGCCGGTCGCGCCTGGCACCTGCGAAGAGATGGCACGGCGCACCACCGAGCGCTACGGCAGCGCACCCTAGGCGGCACGGGCGCCAAGCGCCGTCCCGCCACCACTGTAGTTCGGGTCCTACCGCGACTGCTTGATCAGGCGATTGTTGGCCGGCTGGATCGGGCGCGCGTTGTTCTTGTACAGCCGGCCGAAGATCGCCACCTGTTCGGCGGAGATCGGCACCGGCTGCTTCATGACCATCCACAGCACGCCCTCGCTGCACGGCGGCGTCGTCAGCGAGCCCATGTAGGTCCAGTAGGCGCGGTTCTCGGGCAGCAGCCTGGCCGGCTCCAGCACGCCGGACGCCAGCACTTCGCTTTCCTTTTCCAGCGGGATGTTGTTCCACACCGCCTGGATCACCGGATTCTCGGCGCCTTCGTCGAGCAGCACGGCGATGACAGCGAGATTGTCCTCGAGGTCCTTGTGCACGAAATGCGCGACCATCGGGAAGGCGCGGCCCTCGACCCGTTCTTCCGACGGCTTGTGGAAATGGAACTGCACCAGTTCGTAGCGTTTGCCCATCACCTCGATGGTGCTGCCGGCGCCGACATTGACCTGGATGGTGTGGCCGTTGTCGAAGACGCGGAACTGCGTCGGCTTGTAGTTGAACTTGATCGACTCGAGGTCGACGGCGATGCCCGGACGGATGTCGATCGGCGACTGGCGCTTGCCGGTTTCGCAGGTGGCGAACTCAGGCTTGAGCTTGCCCCAGTTGGCCGGCGCGCCGGCGCCGTCGTACCCCCAATGCGCGTGCATGTCCTTGGCCGGGTTGTGTTCCTTGGCCTTGGCTGGCGCCTTGCGCGGCCCGGAGGTGGCGAGCATGAGTTCACGCGCGTGGCCGCTGACGGGGAATTCAGGGACCGCTTTCGTTGCGGCGGATACGGGTTTGGCGGCCGGCTTGGCGGCCGCGGCATGCGCTTCACCGGCGGCGGCGGCCAGCGGACGCGGATCGGCAAGCTTGGCCGGTGTGCCGGCGGCCTTGACCGGCGGCGATGTGGCGGCGGCTGCGGGCGTCGGCGCGGCGGGCTTGGCGGCCGGCGTGACCGTCATGCCGGCGGCGGCGGCCTCGCGCGCGGCCGCTTCCTTGTCGATTTTCGGCAGCTCGATCATCCGCGGCTTTTCGGCAGCGGGTGCCGCCGTGGCCGACCCGGCATCCGCCACGCGCATGAAGTTCGTCGGCTCCGGGTAGCCGTCAGCGGCGAAGGCGGCGGCATGGCTCTGGGCGACCTCCTCCTGCCGCGCCAGGTCGCGCGGGCGCGGCTTGCAGGCCTCGTTGAAGAGGCGCTCGTCGATGCTGCCCGGGACGACGGCGTTGGCGCGGCTGCGCACCGCGTGCTCGCCGCGCAGGGCGGTGTCGTCGTTGAAATAGACGCGGTGCAAGGTGGTGAAGCGGCGGGATTCGCAGTCGTAACGGTTGAGCGCCTCGATGGCGTTATAGACGCCTGCGGCGTCGGCGACCGGTCGGCCGAGCGAGACGCGGCTCCAGGCGAAGGCCGTGTCGCCATCGCGGATGACGCGCGAGCGGTCGATCTCGATGCGCTCGCCGACGCTGCCGGCGTTGGCGGCCAGCACCACCTGCCAGGAGCCGGTGGGTGCCGCCGCGACGGGCGCGGCCAATGCCGCCACCATCGCAGCGGCGAGGAGGCGGGCGGAATGCCGGGTGGACAGACGATGCGCGGACATGATTTCCCCTTTCGACCAAGAGGACAACGGACAGCATGAAGAAAACTTTAGTCCGCTTCGGGTCGACGATAATGGCCGGGACACTCCCCACGGGACGCCCACCCATGAACGCCAACGACAAATTCATCGCCGCGAACGCCCATGTCGATGCCGCCGCGATCGCGCCGCTGCCCCAATCGCGCAAGGTATATGTCACCGGCAGCCGGCCGGACCTGCGGGTGCCGATGCGCGCCGTGGCCCAGGCGCCGACCGGCGACGAGCCCAATCCCGAAGTGTTCATCTACGACTGCTCCGGGCCCTACACCGACCCGCAGGCGACGATCGACATCCGCCGCGGCCTGCCGGCATTGCGCGCGGGCTGGATCGACGAACGCGACGACACGGTCGTGCTTGCCGGCCCGAGCAGCGCCTATGGCCAGGCGCGCGCGGCCGATGCGCAAACCGCGGCGCTGCGCTTCCCCGAGCTGGCGCGGCAACCGCGCCGCGCCAAGGCGGGCATGAACGTCTCGCAGATGCATTACGCGCGGCGCGGCCTCATCACGCCGGAAATGGAGTTCGTCGCCATCCGCGAAAACCTGCGCCGCCGCGAATACCTCGACGGCCTGCGCCAAAGCGGCCCGACCGGCGCGCGCATGGCGGCGATGATGGGCCGCCAGCATCCGGGCGAGCGTTTCGGCGCCGCCGGGTTTGGCAACGGCGCGGACGAGATCACGCCCGAATTCGTGCGCAGCGAAGTGGCGCGCGGGCGCGCGATCATCCCGGCCAACATCAATCACCCGGAGAGCGAGCCGATGGCGATCGGCCGCAATTTCCTCGTCAAGATCAACGCCAACATCGGCAATTCGGCCGTCACGTCGAGCATCGGCGAAGAGGTGGACAAGATGACCTGGTCGATCCGCTGGGGCGGCGACACGGTGATGGACCTGTCCACCGGCAAGCACATCCACGAGACGCGCGAGTGGATCATCCGCAATTC